>JBEKTC010000046.1:0-19176 GCA_049516475.1 Candidatus Korobacteraceae bacterium
TGCCTGCAAGTCGCCGAGTTCTTTGGTGAGCGCGTCGGGAGTGGTGAGTGCCGGAAGATCGGCATAGGGCGCTCGGAACGCGCCATTCTTCTGTGCCTGTAACGCGGCCCGCTGCAGTTCTTCAGACGTAAACTCGGGCAGGAACTTCTGCGCGGTCAGCTCATTGTGATTGCCACGATTGCCCCAGAAAAGCTTGGCGTAATCGGTGATCTTCGTCATCGTGGCCGGATCGATTCCATTCGGGTGCGAAACGATCTCTTCCAGCAGGCGCTTCTGCCGGAGTCCAAACCAGGAAAGCTGGTCGTAGATGATGGGATCGATGGCAATGGCCGCTTGCGTAAGCCAGTACGCCAGTTCCTGCTCCTGCGGGCTCAATGCGCGAAAGCTTTCGGCGTGAATCTGCACGAATCCAGTGCTGCCCACGCGGTCGACAAGTTCGCCGGGAGAGGCGTTTGGGGAGCTTGGCTTGGCCGATTTGACCTGGGCCGCCACGGGAATGAGCAAGGAAACAAACATAAGGACAAATGCGCTACTGCGCAATTTCATACTAACCTCCGCATAAGCTTCGCAATGCCGAAAAGATGAACGAATCATGGTAAACGAAAGGGACCGGAAGCGCCGGGGAAGGGCGCGCAAACGACTGATTTTCGTCGGGCGACAAAACATTTTGACAGCCCTTGCCGTATCTACGGCTAAACTCTCACCAGCGAGGACACATGAGTTTCACCAAGAACCCAGGCAGATTCGCAGGCTTGCTGTATGTACTCACGTCAGTCGTTGGCTTCTTCGCCATGGGCTATGTTCCCGGCAAGCTGATCGTGGACGGAAACACAGCCGCTACCGCCAGCAACATCGCGGCCCACGAGGCGCTGTTTCGCCTCGGCATCGCGGGCGGACTCATCGGCCAGGCCGGTTTTATCTTCGTGGCCTGGGCTTTGTACGATCTGTTCAAGGGGGTGAACCAGCGGCGCGCCACACTCATGGTGATCTTGATTGTCGTCCAAGTCCCGATAGCGTTTCTGAATGAGCTGAACGCAATCGCTGCACTCGTCCTGGTGCGCGGAGCTGATTTCCTATCCATATTCGACAAGCCTCAGCGGGAAGCTCTGGCCATGCTGTTCCTTAATCTGCATGATCACGGATTCGATGTCGCCGAGATATTTTGGGGCCTGTGGCTCTTTCCACTCGCGCTGCTGGTGTACCGGTCGCGATTTCTGCCGCGGTTCCTGGGCGTCTGGCTCGCCATCGCCGGCTTCGCCTGGGTGGCCCTGAGCCTTACGAGTCTGCTATTGCCGCAATATCAGCACAACGTGTACACCTTCTCCCAGCCCGCCTCCGTCGGAGAGATTGTGTTCATGTTTTGGCTTTTGATCAAGGGTGCGAAGCCGCCAGAGGTGGGCGCCGCAGTCTCATCGTCCGCGGCTGCTTAGGCTGCATTCCTGCCGGTTCGGCAACTCCGGTCGGGTTAGCGGGGGCGGTGAATTCCCACACCTCGCAGAAATAGCGCCGACGTTGATTTCCGTCCTGGTGACGCAGAAGTGCCAGCGCGCGCAGGACGGCCAGGTGAAGCGGCGAAAACGGAACGTAAGAGTACAGGGCATGCTCGCTCCACGCCTGCGTCATCTGCGATTCGAGGTTTTCGAAGATGTGCCCGGGCGAGATGTCATTGGAGCTGCGCACCAACCACACATGGCGGATGGCGCCGCCCGTGAGTTCAGAACGTGCCTCCTCCACCGATTCGGGTGAAGTCAGCCAGCGTATGCGGAAGTCCTTGGGCAGATAGTACTCGAGTGCACTGCCGTCGAAACTCACTTCGTCGACCCAGACGACAGTATCCTCGCTGCTCGAGTGCAGCGCGATTTGCTCGGTGATACGCTGACTGGGCACCAGGTATCCGGCGTTCAGGAGGTCCCTGGCCTGATAGTAAGTCCACAGGCCTGCCAAATTTACGGCGAGCAGGATCACTCCCAGGGCTGTCCCGGAGCGGCCCTTGGTGGTTACTCCCGCAGCCAGGGCTAGAAGAAACAAAGGCAGCAGAAACAAAAGTCGTGCGCCCACGAAGGGATACGATACCCAGCGGGTTGCGCCGAGAAAGGCAAGAGCCGTAGTGAACAATGCAGGCCAGAGCCAATCGCGCCGCAATCGTGCTCCGGAGACAACCAGCCACAGACAAGGCAAAGCCAGCAGCAAGGTGATCGGCAGCAGCCAGACAGGAACCGATTCGCCGAAAGTGAAGGAGTAGAAACAGTAGCAGAGCTTTACAACCTGCTCGGCCCAGAGATTGCCGGTGAGGGAGTAAACCTGGCTGAGCCGCCATTGGCCAAGCGCTCTGAAGAGCGTGATCAGCCACGGAAGGTAGAGAACAGCCACCAGCACATTGGGCAGCAGCCACATTTTCCAGGTTGCACGCCGACGGCGCAGCTGCATCGCCAGCAACAGGTTCGCTCCCGCCCACACGGCGATACCCGGCAGATAGTGCGTATAAAGCAGAACGGTGAGAGCAGCCACAAATGCCGCCAGGTTTTTCCATTCGTTGCTGTTTTCAATCCAACGCAGGAGGTACCAGATGGCCACCGCGGCGAAAAATACCTGCATGCTGTAATACCGCGCCATACGGCTATACAGCAGCAGGCAAGGCGAGAAAATCCAGAACAGGAGAAACCAGTTGCGCAAGTTTAGAGGAGCATTGCGGAGCCAGCGCCGGTCGATGAAGATTGTTGTCAATATGGCAAAAAGCGGAGACAGAGCGCGCAACCGCAGCAGAGGATCGGTGCCGATAGGAATACGGTCCCACCAATGCGCCAGCAGGAAATAGAGCGGGGGATGAATGTCCTCGCGGCCAATCTCGATGATTCCCGCGGGAGTCTCGGCGGCCTTCACCAGGCTGGAGCTCTCGTCGCCCCACATTGGCAGAAGATTTAGATTGACGCCGTACAACACGCATTGCAGGATGACGAACACCAGCAACGTGCGCGCGCGGTAGGTACGTGCCACGCCGGCATGCGAAGAAAGCCGGCGACCATCCGGGCCGGTTTCGGAAGCGAGGAATCTTTCCATCCAGTATAGAAATCTACCGCTTTGTCCTGCCGAAGTCTTGCTTTGGCGTGAGCATGACCAGATGCTGGCCGCGCTTCAGCAGTAGCGGCTGCGAATGCTGCACACGGGCATCTCGCCAAGAAAGCGAACGAATGAGACGTCCGGCGGAGCTTATAGTTTTGCCATTATCACCGTCCAAAACGGGAGGGTGCAGGAGATTCTTAGGTTTAGAGCAATATTGATCTTGCTATTAGGCCGAGGAGCGTCCAAGCTCTGCCTATAGTGGGTGACAGGATTATTGCGGTCACTCAACCAGGTCCCGCATCAAAGAAGCCCCTGGGTGCTAACTTTTTCAGCTCGCCAGGCAACGAAGTTTGCGGCTGTTCTCGAAGTTATCCTCCTCTCGAGCCGCCGCGGCAATTCGCCACAACCCAATGGCAGAGTCGTTGCTTTCGTTGAGGCACGCATGAAGTTATCCAACCACTAGTCAAGTGATTCGTGCGGTCAGCGTCTGGGGGGAAGATACCCGGCCTTAATCTCACTTCGCTCCATGCGAGAGACAAGACTTGAGCTTCCTTCTCCTGGGCATCTAGCAGCGCCTGTTCCTTTGGGTAATTTCGTTTCGCCCCGATGGCCGGGAGGTGAAGCCCATGCATTTCCACCAGCAGTTCTGCAGCTCATTCTCGCGCGCCAGGCGCCATATTGAGACGAGCGCGCTGACGATAGCGATCACGTTTGCGCTAACGGCTGTATTGACGCAATCTGCGCTGGGCCAACGCTTAAATACCGGCGGCCTGTCTTCCGCATTACCCACTCAGCATGCCACGCAAAGTGCGCGCGCCTTTCCTCACCTGAACCTTGCGCCCGGGCGCGAACTGGAATATGTCGGCACGTTTCAGCCCGACGGGAAGCTCCGCAGGACGTCCAGGCACGCTCGCTTTCTTGACGCGATGAGCTCACTCCAGCCCGAAAGCCCGGCCCAGCAAGCTGCAAGACAGAGCGCTGCTCCTGCGTGGATGCTTTCTTCCAGCGTGCGCGTGGTCGACGACATCGAACCACCGGCACACGCAATGGCTCTCCCGGACGTTCATTCCCGTCCGGCCGCAGCTCGCAATGCGGTTGTCTCCTTCCTTTACGGCCGGCGACAAGTGTTGGAGACGCCACAGTATCTAACTACCGACTCGCGACGGCGCCTCATCGTTAGCGATCCTGGCGTTCCGGCCGTACACATACTCGACTCAGAGGGAAAAAACTCTTTCAGCATTCTTGGGGGAAAAGATCGCCGGCTTCACTCACCTGCCGGGGTTGCGGTCGACAAGGACGACAACATTTACGTTGCCGATTCTGAGCTCGGGATGGTTCTGGTGTACGACCAGTACGGAAGGTTTCTGCGTTACATCGGAAGCTTCAACGGCGAGAACATGTATCAGGGCCCAAGCGGAATTGCGATCGACCGCAACGCGGGCCGTCTCTACCTTCTCGACAGCCCGCGTCATCTGGTGTTCATGCTTGACCTCGAAGGCAACGTGCTGAAGCGTACAGGGCAAACGTGGGACGATAACGGCGCAATCGAGTTGGCGCGCAGGAACAACACCGCTCCGCGGATGTTCAGCGATCCAACGGAAATCGCGGTCAACCATGACGAGGTTGTCGTTCTGGATAAAATTGGAACGCGCGTGCAGATCATGGACTTGCAGTGCAATCTTCTTGGAAGCTTCAGCGTTCAAAAAGCTTCGTACCTGGAGGCTGGCAGAGAAAATGGCCTGGGGTTGGACGAGCACGGCAATGTCTATATCTCGTACGTCGGCACTTCCGAGGTCAGAGTCTACAGCACCGCGGGAGGACTCATAGGTTCTTTCGGCCAGGGCGGTTCCCGCATGGGCGAGTTCAGTGCTCCCAGTGGGCTATGGGTCGATGCCAATAACCGGCTCTACGTCGCCGATACGGCGAACGTGCGCGTCCAGCTCTTCCAATTGACCGGCGCAGACGAAACCGGCACGATACTGGCGTCAGGCAGATAGCGTCGGAGCGTTTGATTGCCGCAGTCGCAGGCGTCCCGCATTCTGCTAATCTGAACAGCGCTCCATGCCTTCCGTTCTCATCTTCATAGCGGCAGTCTGCGCCCTGCTGGGCGTGGCCGGAACCGTCTACTTCGCCATCTCGATATGGGCCGCCAAGCGCTTTCAAGCTGAGCGCGGACGCCCGATCGACCGCAAGTTCGCGCCGCCGGTCAGCATTCTGAAATCGCTGCGCGGGCTGGACCCGCACATGTACGCGGCCTTCCGCAGCCATTGCCTGCTCGACTATCCCGACTATGAGGTGCTGTTCGGCGTGCACAGCCTCGACGATCCCTCCGTCGCCGTGGTGGAGCAACTGCGCGAAGAATTTCCGCTGCGCAGCCTGCGCTTAATTCATTGCCCGGAGGAGTTGGGCCTGAACGGCAAAGTCAGCAACCTGGCTCAGATGCTGTCGCAAGCCAGCTACGAGCACGTCATCATCAACGACAGCGACATTGTCGTCAGCCGCGATTACCTGTTGCGCGTGATGGCGCCGTTCGCGCAACCCGGCGTGGGCATGGTGACGACGCTCTATCGCGGGCTGGCCGGCCGCACGCTGGGCTCGAAGCTGGAGGCGCTCGGCCTGAGCACCGACTTCACCGGCGGAGTGCTCGTCGCGCGCGCCATGGAAGGCGGCATTCGCTTCGGACTGGGCGCGACCATTGCCACTACGAAAACTGTTCTGCGCGAAATCGGCGGCCTGGAGCCGCTGGTCGACTATCTGGGCGACGACTACGAACTCGGCGCGCGCGCCGCCAGCGCCGGTCACAAGATCGAACTCGCCGACACCATCGTCGAAACCGCTTTGCCTCACTACTCGTTTCACGAACTCTGGCTGCACCAGATGCGCTGGGCGCGAAACATCAAGGACCGCCGTCCCGCGCAATACTTCGGGCTGATCGCGACCTTCGGCCTGGTGTGGGCCGCAATTGCCGTGCTCTACGATCCTTTTGCCTGGTGGACGTGGCTGGTGCTGGCGATCGCGACCGCAACGCGTTTTACTTCGGCTGTGATTGTGGGCCGCGGAGTGTCGAACGACCCGCGCGTTGTCCGCGATCTGTGGCTGCTCCCGCTGCGCGACTTCGTCGCCCTGCTGATCTGGATTGCGAGCTACGCCGGCAACGAAGTGGAATGGCGCGGCCTGCGCTTCCGCCTGCGCAAAGGAAAGCTGGAGAGGGTCTAGCGCGAGGCGTTTCGCTCTTCGCCATTCGCTTTTCGCCAGAGGTGGAAGGGCACGCCTTTTAGCCGTGCCGAAAGCGCGCCATTAGAGAGTGGGCTTTATAGCCCTGCCCCGTGGCTGAAGCCATTTCTGCCTTCGTCCCCGATTTCACCGGGCTAAAGCCCGGTGCTTCCATCGCCGAGAGTGTATTGCTTTTGCAGACCTTCAATGAACCCTCTGGCGAAAAGCGGAAAGTGAGAGCGAGTGGATTATCTACATAAATCAATATTTATATTGAGTTATTTAATTTTTAACTTGACAAAATCAATTTTTAAATAACATAATAGCCTCCGAACTGAGTCATCACCATGGCCTCCCAAACCTCTTGCCCGCAATGCGGTCAGCCCTTCAAGATCACGCGCATGGCCTGCCCGGGGTGCAATGTCTCGATGGACGGGCAGATTGAACTGCCGACTCTGGCGCAGCTTTCGCTGGAAGATCAGGCGTTCGTGATGGCATTCGTGCGCCATCACGGCTCCATCAAGAAAATGGAGAGCCTGTTCGGCATCAGCTATCCCACGGTCAAGAACCGGCTGAATGCGATTGGAGCGGCGCTGGACAAGTCGATGCAGGCGCCGTCGCCGCGGGCCTACGTGCTGGAACAGCTTTCGCGCGGCGAGATCACGGTTGAGGACGCCCTGGAGAAACTCGGTTGAGATCGCAACAGGAGATGGTTATGTCTGCCGAAACCAAAAAAGTATTAGACATGCTGGCCGAAGGAAAGATCACGTCCGCCGACGCCGAGCGGCTGCTGGACAAGTTGGCCGCAGCGCCGGACGGTAACGGCAACAATGGCGGCGAAACGAGTGCGGCCGCGACGGCCACGCCTCCCAAGAAGTATCTGCGCGTGCAGATCGAGCGGCCCGGCGGCGATGACGTCAATGTCCGTGTCCCGCTGAGCTTTGTGCGCTCGGGGGTGAAGCTGGGAACTCTTCTGCCGCCCAAGGTCATGGAGAAGTTGCAGATGGAGGGCATCGATAGCAAATTTTTCATGCAGAACGCCGGAGAGGCGCTGGACGAGCTTCACGTCGATATGGATACCAAGTCGGGCAAGCGGGTTCGCGTGTTCTGCGAGTAGGAAGCTTTCGCTTTTCGCTCTTCGCCAGAGCGCGGGTGGAGCACCGCTTCAGCGGTGCATCTGCGGCTCGGAAATGGATACGGCTTTAGCCGCTGCGGTAACGGAGAACCTTACCTCAGGCGCTAAAGCGCGGCGCCACATATCGGATCAGCAATGCACGCCTGAAAGGCGTGCTCCACCCATCGGCTACACATCACAACGGAACCTCCTCTGGCGAATAGCGAACAGCGAAGAGCGAACTTGCGGTATCCTCTAGCCATCTGATTGTGGGGGAGAGACCGTGAAATACATTGCCGCTGTAACTCTCATGCTGTTGACTATCGTCCCAATCCTGCCGGGACAGGCCAAGGAATCCTCGCCGAACACTGCCAACCCAATCGTTACCACGGTGCGCCAGATGGAGACGCGCTTCGCCAAGAACCTCACTGGCGCCGCCGACGAGATGCCCGCCGACAAATATAGCTACAAGCCGACGCCCGAGCAGATCACCTTTGGGCATCTGATGATGCACACTGCCGAGGCCAACAATTCGCTGTGCGCCGCGGTTGCGGGCCAACCGGCGCCCAGCGTCAAGCTCAGCGAGACCGATCCCAAGGACACGTTGACCAAGGCGCTGAAGGATTCCTTCGCCTATTGCGAACAGGTGCTGGCCAAAGCCGACGACAGCGCGCTGGGGCAGACGGTCACTCTGTATGAGGGCCAGACCGGAACGCGCGGAGCAGCACTGGTGCGAATGGCCATGGGGTGGGCCGACCACTACAGCGCAGCGGCGATGTATCTGCGGCTGAATAACCTGCTGCCGCCCAGTGCCAAGAAAAACTAAGACAGCGAGGGCCGTGCGCCCACCTTACGGCGCGAAGTAGCCGGAGATGTCCAGGATCAGTTGCGTCAGAGCAGCAGCGTAGGCGTCGATGGAACCATTCGTCGTCGGCACGATCGCCATGTTGGACGTGATGAAGCCATCCTTGGCATTCAGCGTCGAGACTACAGGCTGCATCTCGCCGTCAGGCCACAAGCTCAGGAAAAGCATGGGGCCCGGCGGCACCACCGTCGCGTTGAAGATGTAGGCCGTGGCGGTGCTCGCCGGTGGGCAGGCGCTGTCCGCAACATTCACAGTTTTCTGGCCCATGAAGGGCGGACCGTTGTTCTGGCGCGTATCCAGAACGCGGCAAGGCGCTTGGGGATACATGGACAGTCCATCCGCTCCCGCCGGCGCGAAGTAGCCATTGACATCAAGTAACAGGTTGGTGCTGTTGCTGTGGGCGTAGAAGGCGGTTTTGTTATTGCTGCCCGCCGGCACGATGGCCGCATTGGCTACGATCGTCCCGGTGTTGTCGTTCAGGGTAGAGACGGTGGGTTGCGGCTCACCTTCGGGCCACACCGTCAGAAAATCCAAACCCCCAGCGGACGGCAGGACTGTCACGTTGAACGAATAAGCTGTCGCGGTGCTAGGAACACCGCAAGTTCCCGCAATCAGATAATCACGTTCCATTCCCGGCAGAAGCATCCCTTGGTCCTGACCGCCGCGGGTGTCCACGATGCGGCAGGGTGTCAGCGGATAGAACTGATAGGTATGGGACGTAGCCGGCGCGAAGTAGGCATCGATGTCAAGCAAGACGTTGGTCGTGTTACTCACATACACGCTGACAGCGCCGCTGACGCCTGCCGGAACGATGGCCGCGTTAGCCTTGACCCGGCCATCCGGCGAGTTCAGCGTGGAAACTACCGGCTGTACCTCTGACGTGGGCCAGATGGTCAGATAACCCACCGTGCCGCCTTGTGGCGGCACAACCGTGACATTCAGGGAATAGGCTGCTGCCGTCGTGGGAATACCGCAGCCGCCAAGCTGGGGAACGGGGAAGTTGCGAGAGGTACCACCCGTGATGGGGCCACCGCTTGAGCGGGTGTCCACCAAACGGCAGGGAGTGACATTCACCAGTTCCAGCTTGGTGTTGCCACCGATCACCGAAACGGTGCCGTCCAGAAAATTGGGAACATAGATCGTATGGGTGGAAGAGTTGACCCCCAGTGCGTCGGGTTCATCTCCAACCGCGATTGGGAGGGTGGAATTGTGTGCCCCGTCAATCACGGTCACCGTCCCCGGGCTTTTGCAATGAGGATCGTTGCCGCAAGTATTCGCCACATAAATCTTATTGGCCACCGTGTCTATATCCAGATAAACGGGGTGAAAAGCAACGTTGACGGTCGCGGTGATGTCGTTGGTGTTGCCATTAATGACGGTCACACTCCCGGGATCATTGCACGTGTTGCCACAGTTATTCGCCACATAGATCTGGTTGGTCGCCGAGTTAACCGCGATGTCTTGGGGATAAAACCCAACATTCACCGGTGTCGTGCCAAGGGTGATGCCGTTAATTACCGTTACCGTTCCCAGGCTGCTGCAAGTAGTATCGGTACCGCAGTCATTGGAGACATAAATCCTGTTGGTTACCGAGTTGACGGCGATGAAAAAAGGGGCAACGCCCACGTTGAGCGTAGCGACGGTAACGTGGAGGTTAGCGTCGTAGACCGTTACCGTCCCGGCGCTGGGGCACGACGGGTAGGTGAAGCACGAGGCATTCGCCACGTATATGAAGTTGGTCGCCGGGTCTACGGCTATGGATTCGGGGTCAAGGCCCACATTGATGGTTGACGTGCTGTAGTTGTCGTTGGCATTAATGACGGTCACTGTGCCTGGGCTGCTGCAACTGGAATCGTTGCCGCAGTCGTTGGCCACATAGATCATATTGGTCGTCGCATTGACGGCCAAGGCATACGGATAGTATCCAGTGGTAACCGTGGCCACAATGTTGTTGGTGGTCCCATCGATCACCGTAACCGTTCCAACGCTGTTGCAGGTGAGGTCGGTACCGCACTGATTGGCCACGTAGATCTTGTTGGTCACCGAGTTGACGGCCGCTACATAGGGATAAGCACCCACATTGACCGAGGCAGTGCTGTTGTTGGCCCCGTTGATCACCGTCACCGTTCCAAGGCTGTTGCAAGTGGGATCGTTGCCGCAGTCATTGACCGCGTACATCGTGTTGGTCACGGAGTTTACTGCCACACTGTAGGGGTTGACTCCGGCGGGGAGCGTCGCCGTAACCACTTGCGCGACGGCGGGGAGCGAGGCTGTCACAAAACTAACAGCGAGAATCAACAACCGGATGCGGCGCGAGGTCTGCATGGTATTCCTCCCACAAGTGATGAAATTTTGCCGGCACGGTCGCGCGGCGCTGCGCCATAACCGTGCCCCCTCATGAACTCAGCCCGACGGAAAGTTTATAGGCAAAAAGGCTTTGGCGCACATCTAAATTGCTAGTTGCTAGTTGCTAGTTGCTAGTTGCTAGCTACTAGTTGCTAGATGCTCCCTACTTCCCCAACTTTATCTGCTTAGGCAACCGTCCCGGGTCATAGACAAAATCCACCAGCCCGTCGCGATAGTCGATCTTGGTCTGCAAGATTCGCAGCATGTTAAAGCCGAGAATTCCGGACACCTCGGTGCCCGTCGATTTGCATATTGGCGTCAAATCAAAGGTCACCACGTCCTGATTGTCTTGTTCGTAGCGCCCGAACTGCAGCGTAGCTTTGTCGGCGCGGTAAACCTTGCCGACGCTGCCACTCATTCCACTTACCGACAAACCTGGAGCGGACCTGATCTGCGTGATCTCGCTGGCCGCGCGCGTGGACAGAGTGTTGGCAAACGATCCCGTGTCGAGCAGGAAAAGTAACGGGCCAGCGCCGTCCACCTTGGTCGGAACCAGCAGCAGGTCGCGGAAGCGCAGCAGCTTGGTCCAGTTGGCCATCTCCGGAGCGACGTAGGCATCCTTGGGCAAATTGGCTGGCGCGAGCGCCCCCGCTTTTGCTGGAGCATTGCTGTTCTCTTCGCTTTCCAACTCCTGACTGTCCTGCGGCAACGTCCGCAATGCGGCCGGATGCGCAGTCTCGTCGGGACGCTTGGGCAGCGGCGACAGCCGCAGTTTTCCCCCGGGTATGTCGATGTCCACCAGGTACGCGGCGAATACATCGGGGCCGATCAGGCCATCCTCGCCGGTCACCGGAGTGGCGGCATCGGTCACCCGCACAATGCAGTCCTGAAATTCCAAATCGCCGACGCGGATGCGATCCGCCACCGCGGTATATCCGCCCTGCTGCCCCTCGTCACCCACTCCCATGATCGGCTGGTAGGCAAGCTTCTTCAGACCCAGCCGCTCCGCCGCTGCCCGCCCCAGCAGCACCCCGCTGGAGCCCGTATCCAGCGCCAGCCGTGTCTCCTGGTTGTTGATCTTCACCGCCAGCCCCGAAGCTCCCAGCGCGGTTCCGGGGCGGGGAAGCGCATACAGTTTGGTGTTGGTTTCCGAAACGTTGCTCACCAGCTTGCAGGCGTGCGTCGGGGCGTCGGCATTCTTCTTCAGGAACGCCAGATACTGCTGCAATTGCTTGCCCACCTGCGGATTCACGCCGGGGCCGGCCAGATACGCCTCCACTGCGGGGATTCGATCCTGATGCGGAATCGCATTGAACCACAGCAGCTGCACCTGAATCTCGTTGGGCGAGACCTCGTGCGCGCGCTTCAGGTTGTCGTACGCGCGGCGATTCAGCGAATAGACGCGATACACCCGCGCCAGGCCGATATAGGGCGCAGGTTCGTCGGGCTTCAGGTTCTCCGCCTTGACGTATGCTCGTTCCGCCTCCGGAATCTTGCCCTCAGCGAATCGCAGATCGCCCAGCGTCAGCTGCAGCACCCAGGAGTTGGGTTGCAGCCCAATTGCGCTGTCGGCTGCTGCCTGCGCCGCGTCCAACTTTTGCAGCATCATGTAGCAGCGGATCAGGCCCACCTGCGCCCCAATGGATTTGGGATCGGCCTTGACGAGGGCTTGGTACCCGGCCCCGGCCTCGGCTATCTTTCCTGCCGCGAAGAGCTGGTCGGCTGCAGCCAGAGGAGAGTTTGCCGCCCCCTGGTTTCCGGTCTGTATGTTAACCGTCGAGCCTTGCTGGGTGGTACCGTGCACGGTGATACCCCCCTGCGCAGAAGCATCGCCGGGAAGCCAGAGCATGAACCAGGAAAAAATGAGGGCCAACAGCCGTGGGGTCAGTCGAGTCATAGGTCGTCGCAATCCTGAAGTGCCTGTGTGAGAACTAAGTTCGGTTTTCGCAGGTGGAGAACGACATACGAAAACAGAACCCCGAAGGGGTGGCTTCATGATAGCCCAGCACGCAGCGCAGCGGAGTGCTGGGTAAAGTGGAATTTATTATTCGAGCCCCGCGGGGGCGGCACATACGGATGTCAACGAGCCACACAGCCTCAGAAGTGCAGGTTAGCACGAGCCGCGACTGCGATGCAGCGCTGGCGGTGAACCGGTAGTGGGTCAGTTTGCAATCTTAGCGGTGGAAGCGCCGGGCTTCAGTCCGGCGAAATAAGGGGCCGTTGAGAATGGCTTTAGCCGCAGTCGCCGGGGCTAAAGCCCGGTTCCATGCCGGCCCTCTCGGCACGGCTAGACAGGCCACTGAAAAAGTCGAGCACAGAGCCGGTTAGGGTAGTGCGGCGCTTCAGCGCCGCGTCAGGTGTTAACCATTCAAGGAGCCTTTAGGCTCTCAGGTACATACCGGGAAATCCTGAAGTCGCCCTGTTCTAGCGGGTTCGAACTAAGTACCTCAGCGGCTAAAGCCGAATCGTGCTGACAGCGCCAACGCGGACCTAAAGGTCCGCACTACCCGACCCAGGCGTCAGATCGACTTCTTCAGCGGCCTGTAAAGGCGTGCCCTTCCACCGCTAGAACTTCAAACTGATCCACTAGCCGCCCGCTTGCCGCATACGAAGCCGGTTGGCCTAATTCTCATCTTTCCGTTGCAGCCTTAATCAAACTTCACTGTTCATAACCCTACTTTACCGTCGTAGTCACCCTGCAAGTGTTCCTACCAGTAGCCTGGTTGCCCCCGCCGGCTAGAAACGAGACTGAAATGAAAACCAATTCTGGGAAAACCGCAGTCGCGTTGCTGGCACTGGTGCTCCTTGGAGCGACGTTAGCAGCGCAGCAAACTACAACTCCCGCGCCAGCGCCACTTGGCCGCACCGGGCAGCCCGAGGTTCTCGCATCGCCTCCGGCTGGCACTGCCAATCGTCAAGTCACGCTTGATGTAGCCGTCCTCGACGGATTCGGAAAGCCTCTGGGTGGCCTGCAACAGCAGGACTTCACGCTCTACGACGACAAACAACCGCGGAAGATTAGCTCCTTTCGCGCAGTGGAAGGCGCGACCGCTGAACCGCCGGTCGAAATCATCCTGGTCGTCGATGAAGTCAACACTTCGTTCCAGGACGTTGTGATCGAGCGGCAGCAGATCGAAAAGTATCTCCAGCAAAGCGGCGGCCGCCTTCCCCAGCCGGTATCGATTGTCTTCTTTACCGATGCGGGAGCACTTGGAAGCGCGCCCTCGCGCGATACCAAGGCCCTGATCGCCGACCTCAACAAGACCAAAATCCCTCTGCGCAGCATCAAGCGGTCCCAGGGATATTATGGAGCCATCGATCGTCTGCAGTTGTCGGTTAACACTCTCGGGCAACTGGCCGACCACGAAGCCGTCCGGCCCGGACGCAAGCTGGTGGTCTGGATCAGTCCCACCTGGCCTTTGTTCTCCGGCCCGATTCTGCCCGTCAGCGGAAAGCCTCAGCAGGATGTATTTCGCTCCGTGGTTGCAGTTTCGGACGCGCTGCGGCGAGCTCGCATCACTCTCTACAACGTGAATCCCACCGGGTCAGCCTCGGTCGCCGGGTCCCGGGATTACTACAAGGCTTTTCTGAAGGGCGTGAGCGCGGCCAAGCAAGCGCAGCTGGGAAACCTTGCATTGCAGGTGCTTGCCTACCAGAGTGGGGGCCTCGTTCTCAATTCAACCAACGATATTGCGGGTGCGATTGCGGCCTGCATTTCTGACGCGAACAGCTATTACGTCCTCTCCTTCGACGCTGCTGCCGGGGAAGGTCCGAACGAATATCACGCCCTCGACATCAAAGTCGACAAGCCCGGAATGGTGGCGCGGACCCGCTCCGGTTATTACGCTCAGCCCGGGCAGGCAAGCACGCCTTGATATTGATAGGCTGCGGGAAAAGTTGTCTCGGAGTTTTGCAGGGGCGCAGCTCTTACCTGCGCCCCTGAGCTTGCCGAAGCTCAGGGGCACCCCAGGTTGGGAAGGTCAACTACTCTTGTCTCACTGAATGCCTTTAGCCACGAACAGCGTCGAATAGATCCTCTGTACAACGTATAGGACATGTGCGCCGTCGGGTGTGATGATCGGGTGACGGATGGCTATCATGGCAGCTTTATCGGACGGCGAGAAACGCGTCCAAAGCTTGCTCTCGCCGGTGGCGAGGTCAAGGTTATAAATCTCAACCGCGTCCGTTCCCACCGGCCGTTCGAAGAAGATGTTCTGCGAATCGTCATGCCACTGAAGAGGGCGATCGCCTTCCAATAATCCTTTAACTTCGCTCGCCTCGCCCTTATCCAGGGGCTGCAGCCAATAGTGATTTTCGCCATCCGTAGTGATGGCGTACTTGCCGTCGGGCGAGACATCCATCAAATGGTCATCGTTGGTCGCCGGGTACCTGCCCTCGCTGGTAACCTGGCTTGCAGTCCCAGTCGCGACGTCCTGCAGGTAGCTGGCAGGGGAATGTCCAGGGGCAGCCACCTCGATCAGCACATGCTCACCGTCCGGCATCCGAGTGGCGCTTATATATTGCTGTCCCTGTGGTGCGTTCAGCGTGCGGGCCTCACCTATGCCCGTGGGAATGATCCTCAGGTGCTGGACGTTGCCGGGATCCAGGGCAAGCGCCCATTTGCCGTCGAAAGACAAAGCAATTCCCGCGCCGTGGCCTATCATGGCAGGAGACGAGCCATCCGTTCGCTGGGTGTAAAGGTTGTAATCGGAAGAGGCGCCGGTGACATAGGTGTCAAACAGCAACACTCGCCCATCACGCGAAATCGCTTCCGTGATCTGGAAAGGGAAAGCGCCGATATCCTGCACCTTGCCGGTTGCGGTATCCACCAGGACCTGCTGATCGCGATAGTCCTCGACGGTTAAAAGGACGTTCTGATCTTTGGAGATGTCTTGCAGATGCAGCACAGCCGGGGCGGAAAGCAGTACTCGCCCATTGCCGCGTAGATCGACGGCACGAAGGGCCCGAGGCTCGCTTGTGAGTCCGCCCGTAAACCAGATTTCCTTGCCGTTGGGCGCCCATGCCAGACCTTGTATGGAACTGAACTCCTGGGTCAACACTTTGCGATTTCCCTGGCGGTCGATCACATTGATGAAGCCGCGATCGTCGCCCAGAATGGCATGATCCACAAAAGCGATTTCGTCACCTGCGGGCGAAAAGCGCACATCGCTGATGTAGCCGTCGTTTTGGTGCAGCACCTTTCCGGCCGGGAATTCGAGCTGGTAATGGTGCCCAACCTTGCGGCTGACTGCCAGGGCGGAGCCATCGGGTGCCCACTCGGCTTCGGTCACGCCCTCCAGCAACTCACGGGTGGAACCGCCTCCCAGCGGCACGCGCGCCAGCCGCCCGGTGGGAGTGAATTTCGGGTCCCAGTGGGGATCGAGCGAAACCGCTAATTCTCCCGTCGAGGAAACGCCCAGGATGCTGGCAGCGATATTCAGCGATTGTGCCTCGAAGGTATCCGTGCGCGTGGAAAAAAGCGTCGTGGGCTTGCCGTCGGTGGTCACGTCATAGACGACAGTGCGGCCATCGGGAGCGAATCGTGCATGGCGAATGTAGGCAGAGCGGAAGCTGAGCTGCGTGAACTCGGGATGGCTTACCGCCGGACGATGCAGCAGCAAGGTTGCAATCGCGCCGATCGCCAACGCCGCCAGCAGCGCTACCGGCAGCAGGATTCGCGATCGCGTCTTCCTGGTTTCCTTCAACGCGCGTAGCCCTGCGGTTGAAGTGCCGGTGCTGCTCACCGAATCCAGCGCGAAGGCCAGGTCGCTGGCCGATTGAAAGCGCGCCTCCGGCTTCTTTTCCAGACAGCGCTGCACAATCCTTTGCAATCCCAGCGGTACGGTCAGGCCGCTCTCGGCAAGCTCCGGCGGTTCCTGCTTGAGTATCGAGGTCATGGCCTCCACCCCGGAGTCGCCGCGGAAGGCCCGTTGCCCTGCGATCATCTCGTAGAGAATGGCGCCGAAGCTGAAGATGTCGGAACGATAGTCCACGGCTTCGCCGCGCACCTGCTCAGGAGACATGTAACCGGCCGTGCCCAGTACCGTGCCCGCCGAGGTTTGGTCCGGCCGGGTCATGGTTTGGTCGGCGGCTGCCGCCATCGCCGTCTGCTTCGCCAATCCGAAGTCGAGAATCTTTACCCGGTCGTCGCGCAGGATGAATATGTTTTCCGGCTTGAGGTCGCGATGAACAATGCCTTTCTCGTGCGCGGCTGCCAGTCCCCTGGCGATTTGCAATCCGTATTCGTTCACTCGGCGTGGCGGGAGTGGGCCTGCTACCAATCGCTCGCGAAGCGTCTGGCCTTCCAAAAACTCCGAAACCAGAAAATGCAGCCCGTCCTGCGCTCCCACGTCGTAAACCGCCATCAAGTTGGGATGATTCAGCGTGCTGAGAATACGCGCTTCCTGCTGAAAGCGTTCCAGACGTTCGCGATCGCCGGCCAGCGACTGCGGAAGTATCTTGATCGCGACCGTTCGCTCCAGGCGAGTGTCGCGAGCACGATACACCTCGCCCATTCCGCCCGCGCCCAGCGGCGCGACGATTTCGTAGGGACCCAAGCGGGTGCCCGGAGTCAGAGCCATTTGTCACCTTGCAGAGAGTCGCGCACATTCTATCGTGAAACAGGCCGGCCGCGTCCGTGAACGCGAAAGCCGAGCCGGGTGCCCCACACGTTCGCGGTTTTCGAATGTTCGGGACCGTTGAGCGAGGCATGCGGCCTGAAATGGAGTGCCTTGTGTCAGGACACGACTTCACAGGCTGCTGAAAAAGTCGCTCTTGGATGCTTTGTATCAGGGCACGACTTCACAGGCCGCTGAAAAAGTCGCGATTTTGCGCTGTTCGGGTAGAGCTAGCCTTTAGGCTAGCGTCTAAGTGCTTTATTTTCGATTCCGAGTCGGCTTTAGCCGACGGCACAACTCGCGTTCAATTAGCCGACGGCACAACTCGCGTTCAACGACTTTTTCAGCGGCCTCTTCAGTCGTGCCGATAAGCCCTTTATTTTTCTTCCCGAGCCGGCTTTAGCCGGTGGCACATGACTCCGCAACTGTTTCAGCAGCCTCTTCAGCCGGCACGATTGGAAAGGGAGCGAGCCGATGTCGAACCGCCCTCCTTCCACAGCTTTTCCCAACTCCACATCCGAGACGTCACCGCGTTTGCCAACGGGAATCCGAGCTGATGAGCCAGCATGCACGCCTGCCCGCGATGGTGGGCTTCGTGAGAAAGCATGTAGCACAGCATTTCCACGCCCACCGGCCAAGGCTGAGCCCAGCCGTCTCGCCGAAACTTCTCCACCCGGCCCCCACTACCGCCGAGCGCTTCCGCCAGCATCTCCGAGCAGCGAACGGCGCTCTCGGCCAATCCCGCGCGGGCCTGCTGCGGCGTGCAATGCGCGCGGTTCAGCTGTGGTGGAATCTTCAGGTGCGGCGCGGTAAGCCTGATCCACTTGCAGCGGACATTGTGCATGTGCGTGAAGATGGCCGCAATGCTGCGGACGTTGCCGGGAGGTTTGGCTCTCCAGGCGGCAGGGTCAAGATGTTCGATGAGAATCTGGTTGATGCGATCGTTGGCGCCAAAGATCTGGACTGCGGCTCGCCCCAGTTGCGTGTGGACCTTGGGTTGACGCGTGGTCACGGCTCCCTGCTCTTGACCTGACGGATGGACGTGGATTACTTCGGGATGGCCGACGCCCCGGAGGTATTATAGCCCGCGTTCCAGTCCTTCATTTTTGTCATTCACGAGGCGGGGTCTCAGAGTTTGCGGAAAAACTCCGTGGAGAAGCCAGTTCGGGTAGCGCGGCGCTTCAGCGCCGCGTCCAAGCGCTTTATTTTTGTCACCCCGAGCGGGCTTCAGCCGCGAGGGACCTGCTGTCAGAAGGGGCGCGGTTCCACTCGCGCCGTTAACGGATCCCATCATCCTGTTCCCATTGCCTTGCTTTGTATCAGGGCCCACCTCACAGTCTGCGAAAAAATGCGTGGCGAAGCAGAATTCAGGTAGAGCTGGCCTTCAGAGACTGTGTCGCAACCGGCAAAAGGGTTTTGCGGCGGAACAGACCGCTCAAAAACCGCCGCAGGGAAACTACCGCTTGATTTTCCCGAATCGGAACCAGAAATGACAGTCGTACAACTACTGTCACACTTTAGAATGTATTTATTACATGTCAATACTTAGAAACGCAGGATTATTCACTTGACACAAATCGGAGGTAAACGCAACAATGGAAACACCTTGGCAAGGTCCACTTAAGTGTTGTGAAAACTGCGGCTCTCGTATTGGCTCCAAGACCCCGCTTCGTCCCGATCCGGCGGTTATTCAGCAGGCGCGAGAGATGGTATTTCAGACCCCGCTAGACGAAGGAATCCGCGACATCGTGATTGGTCTGATTGCGAACGGGATCGAAACATTCGAGTCGTGCGAGGGCGGAACTGGACACAGTTTTCCAGAACCTACCGTCCGATTCGAGGGCGGTACCTCTGAGGGACTGAGGGCGATGTCTGTTGCTCTTGAAAACGGTATGCCCGTGTTTCGTCTGCGGCGTGTGTGGGGAATGATCGAAGGGGCGCTTCATGGCCCGTGGTGGGAG
>JBEKTC010000047.1:0-17377 GCA_049516475.1 Candidatus Korobacteraceae bacterium
AGCTTCTTATCTTTGTACCAAAACCTGACCGTCTGCTTCCCAATGTAGGTGATGCGACGCTGCGCGATGGGAGGCCGCCTTACGTAGCGACCGGCGTATTGCAGGAAATGCCATTTGTCCTCGAATGATTGGATCTTGATTATCCAACTGCATTGTTCCTGCTGCGTTAGCAGCTCTTCCATCTGGGCAACGTTCATTTTCGTGTGAAGCTGACCCGCTCGTAGGGCTACGCGGAGAAGCGCTATCACGGCTCTGCGCCAAGTCTCCATCAATGGGTCGCGCTCGTAGTAGACGCTAGACGCCCAGATGTCGGAGGAACCGTGCAGCCCTCCCCCGGTAACCATTGTGTGTACGTGTGAGTTGAACTCTAACTTCCCGTTGAAGGTGTGGAGGATGGCAATGACGCCAACCCGCAAACCATATTTCGCTCTCATCCGTGCCTGCATCAGTTTCGCGGCTAGAGCTGGCAGAGCTTTAGCCAAAAGCTGGTTGTCGCGGAAAAGGGGCCAGAGCACATCCGGCATCGTGAACGTGATCCCCTTATAAAGCGCATCTGGCAGTGCGGCCCACCAGCCACGCTGCCACTGTGCAAGGGCCCGGTAGCCGCAACTTGAGCAGGATCGCGATTTGCAGGGGTGGTAGAAGATTCGCTCTTCCTGCCCCGAACCGTAAACCTCGGCGCCTAACTCGGGAGTACGGCAATGCAACGCCTTACCGAAGGCCCAGCGAACCGCGGGACGGGTCTCACCCTGGTCCCAATGGGAGCGCGTCCGAGACAGAATCTGCTTGAGAGGATCGTGGTATTTCATGTAGGTTTAGCTCCTTTTGAGAATACGGTCCACTTAGCAGATCCTGGCCGATAAGAACTACTGTGCGTTGAAACCGACCGACCTGCACTACAACCGACCCCGGCCCGCGAGCCTCCTGCTGTCGCAAGGCGTCGAGCAAGGTGGCTACGCTGGCGGTAGTCTTTTCTTGTCTGGGCTGAGCAATAGACCTGCGAATCACCTTGTTGATTTCGCGGCCCTCAATGTGGCGGATGAACAGCTCCAACTGCTCTGCCATGGGCAATTTGCAAAACGGCATCGCGCCATTGATAGTTAGCGTGCCGTTTAGCAAGGCTGCCATGACTCGAGGATGCGCATTCTTTAGTATCGCCTTTACGTTGCTGACGTTACGGGCGCCTACCCCCGCTGCACTCGCAATCTCCTGGCGCACATCAATGTGCTGAGCTTCTGGCAAATTTGCCAAACCCTTGCACTTTCCGCCGGCGCGCATGTTTTCGAGCGCTCTCTGCTGGAAATAGGGTTCCAACGTCAGTGCCAGGCGAATGCGGAAAAACGCATTCCATCCGCGCCGAGTTTGATGGTGGCTCAACATGAACTGTAGGGATTCGTCCTCGCTGAGCTGATATTCGATGCAGGGGATTTCATGCCTACGCTCCAACACCGCTAACCGCCAGCGGCCAAAACCAGCGAGAATGGTGCCGTTCGTCGTGATGAGAATCGGCTCGGCTGCGGACTGATCCTTCAATCGGGCGGCGTCGTTGAGTTCCTCCACCAAGTCAATCACGTCCAGATCGCGTAGCACGGTATGCAGCCGTAAGTTCTCAGGAGAACGAACAACCAGACGGGCCTCCGGCTGGCTCGTTACGAGATGCGGCCGGAGATGGTCCGCAGGGCAGGATCCTCGCTTGCCGTGGTCGTCGGCCGCTTCGATTCCTCTGCTCGGCAGATGGCCGGGAGTTGTGTTGGAAAACCCCGAGGTGTTTGCGATCTCGTTGTGCTGAGATGACTCCAACGGGGTTCTGTCCACCCCGATATTTCCCTGTGCTCGCTTTTGTGCTCGGAACATACGCAAATAACCACCAATTGCGGTATTTTGCGGTCCGTCTGAAGAGAGGTTTGCGTGTCCTATGGCGAGAGGCAACTGATGTAGTTTTAACTACTTGCAGAAACGCTGAGGAAAGCAGCGCGGATAGGATTAGAAGATTCTCAATCTTCAAACCCGGGTTCGATTCCCGGTAGCGCTACCAAATCAACCCTTCTGCTATCAATCACTTGCACCATCCCGTAACACAGTCGCCTAAAACGATGTGACTAAGAATGTGACTTTCCTACTGCACCAACTGATTCCTTTTCTCAATCGCGTCGCGAATCTGCTTCGTGCCTGGATGGTTGTAGAGTCGCGTGGTGTCCATCTTCTCGTGCCCCATCGCATCCATGACCGCCATCAGATTGCCAGTGCCCTCCATCGCATCGGTAGAGAAGCGATGACGAGCACAGTACAACACGACTGATTCAGGCAAACCGGCCATTCGTTTGGCCCGTTCGAATTGCTTCTGCACAGTTTCTAAATGGCCCGACTCGGCACGAGCGGATGGAAATACCCAGCCCTCGTTCGCGTCGGTCTTACGCGCCAGCAATGCCGCCCTGACGCGCTCCGTGATTCCCACAAACCGCTTCGATTTGCGAGACTTACTCCGCGGTACGAAGATTAGCTCCCGCTCCCACTTCACATGCTCCCACCGCAAACGGAAGACTTCGGCCGGCCGCATTCCGGTATCGAGCATGATCAACAGAACGTCGCGAAACGGCTGCCAGCCGTAATTGATCGACTTCGGAGCGTGCTTGCTGGTTGGCGTGCGCGCAATCTCAGTCACAGCTAAGAGCTTCGCCTCCATCCATGGCTCGATCAGTTCTTCTCGGCCATGTTCTTCAACGAGTTTCACGATGGGCACCAAACGGATCATTGTCCCACTCGCACGCTTTCTTCAGCATGCGCCGAAGGGTGCGCAGAGCATTGTTAGTGTTGGCTGGCGACCTGCCGACAACGAGCGAAGCGATGTGGTCCTGAGTGATGTGATCCAGTCTCCGCCCGGCCATGCTCGTTCTCTCCAGCAGTTTCCAGCCCATCCGGTAATACTTTTTGGTTGGTTCCTTCGGCGGCCGATCCGCAGGCAAGGCATCCAGCCATGTAAAGAAGCGAGTTGAAAAATCGGAGAGCGTCAGGATTTTCTTCGAGCCCGGCGCCCTTCCATCCTCGAGCAGTTTTGCCAGTACCAGCGATTCAACTCTCTTGGCTGCTTGCTCTTTCGAGGTCCTGCAGGGCCCCCGATAGCGCTGCCCATTAAAGTAGATCGAGTAGTACCAGCGGTTCTTACGTTTAGTGAGCGACACGGTATTCCTCCGCCGTCGCTCGAGCCTTTGACACGCAGGTTTTACGCTGGACGTAGGATTCCAGCTCAGCCGCATGATACCGCACCAGCCTGCCCATTTTGATGTAATTCGGACCGTCGCCACAATGCCGCCAATATCGGAGCGTGTTGATGGAGATGTTGAAAATTGTGGACACCTGGGTCTCGGTCAAGAGTTTGGGCGACAGCGACACTGCCGAATGGCCATTACTTTTAGTCATCGGCGCGCCTCCTCCCCCGTCCCGGACTTGTGAGCGTTTCGACTCATCGTGCGGCCCCGTTTGCCTTCGCGGAGGGCGCAGCGGGCCCGACCTATTGGCGCGGCTGTCCAAGTAAGCCTTGATGTCCGCCTCGGAGATCCTGATCGTCCGACTGCTGATGCGCGACGCGCGGAGTTCGCCGTCGGCGACCAGCTTTCGGACGGTTGACCGAGCGCACTGGAGTTTCGCGCTCACTTGGGCCACGGAGAGTAGCTTTGAAACCGGCATGTTCTTGTGCTCGGTTCGATTTTCAGGGTGAGCACGACGGTCAGAACATTGCCCGTAAGCTATGTCATTGAGCACGGTGCGTTTTTAGTTGTTGACAGGCGAATCGGGCAACGCTGGATTGACCGTTTGGAGAGTCGTAAGTAATTGAAAATATGGGATCGAGGCTGAGTGACGTTGACCGTTTTTGCCCGTTGCTATTTCGGGGCTGCCCGTTTTTTTGCAATCTCACGGGATAGTGGATATCCCTTTGCGTCTCTGATCCGATCAAGGCAGCGCTTGGCCGCGTCGCCGGGCTGCAGGCCAAAGTCGAGGCGCAGGCGCTTTTTCACGCTTGGGTCTTTCATAATCTCAGCGTTCGTAAGAGTGCGGAAGCGCTCCCCGCCCACCAAGTCGTGGATCTGCAGGTCTCTATCAGAGAGCGGACTGCTCCGCTTTGCCGCGCGCGCGGCCTTTGTTCCTCCGCTTGAGGGGGTTGCTGCCCCTATGACCGACTCAACGGCGGCTAGGCGAAGTGCTGCCCTCTCGCAGTTCAACTCGTTCTGCGGCTCACGGATTGCCAATCTTAACGTCTGTGCCTCATCTTCCGCCGCTTGATTGTCGCCGCCGGTCTCGATCAGGCCTCTGGCTTCGAGTGCCGTTCGAAGATCAGCCGTGGCGGCCGACTTTGAGAATGATAGATTCAGTGAGCTACCGAGCTGCTGGTCCGCGGCGGCGAACAGAGAGCGTTGCCAATCCTCCGCGCGTTCCATGTCATAGCTATTCTTCAGGAACTTGGAAGCCCACTGCACAACCCGGCTCGTGAGGTCCGCGTCTGCGACCGCCTTTGTCCCAAGGGCAATGCCAAGAATGCCGACTGCATCGGAACAAAAAGCCACCGGCAATCCATCAATGACGACCCCGCGACCAGCCTGTCTCCGGAGGCCTTTCTTGAGTACCTCAATCTGTGCTGCACCAAGAATGCCAGCATCTGCGCCGAAGCCTAGAATCGCCACCGTGTGAAAATCCTGCTGCGCTCCCTCCCTCGTGGCCGCCTCACTAACCAGCGAAGCAAATTCGGCATCCGTTTCGGACTCGCGCAGTAACCACGCCGCAAACGCCCTGCTCAATTCCGTCCGGCCAGACTCTGTCAAACGTCTTCGGAGTGCATCGCGGGCATCAGCTAACAGAAAGTCCGACGTGGTGGTCACAGCATCCATCTCGTCGTTCCGATGCGGCCCAACATGACCTCCGGGTTCCACCGATCCAAGAGGGAGAGGTTGCCGAGCGCACGCGCAATCAGGTTCGAATACTGAATCGTCACGGGTACCGATGCCGGCAGAAAGGTGCGCCATGAGTGACAAGCGAACGTGAAGACTTGCCTGGTGAGGTAGGTCATGTCGGTAAAAGTGGAATCCCGGTGCAAACTCAGGAACAGCGGACGGGGGATGCCATCCTCTGGGCGTTTGACTTCCCTCGGGCCCGTTAACGACAACAATACCTCCCGATTTCCGAGTTCCAGCACCTGCCTGCCTACTCGTTCTCTATCAGCCTTACGGAAGGAAACGTGGCGAACGAAACATCGGTGGCGCAAGTTCGAAGCTCCTTCGGAGCGACGCTGGGCTTCTCCTCTATCTACAACTCTTACGCTGCGGACAGCTCCCGTACCATCTCCGCTCACAACTCACCCAAAATCCCAGGAGACGTTCTAGCCGGCTATGAGAGAACGCTGCGTTTATAGCTGTATCTACCCGGCTGCATGACATGAATCTCTGCCCGCAGGCCAAGAAGCACTTGCTATTGAAGTAATAGCTTGGGTGGTAAAGCAGAAAGGGTTTAGTTCTTGCCCTCCGCGACTTGGAGGTCCAGGGCAGAACGCTCTCCGTTAATTACTACGGTTCCGGAGTCGAGCAGTTGCTGGCCGGTGCAATCATAGGTGGCGAAGCAGCGCATCATCCGGAAGGGAAAGAAGAACTCAACCGCCAACGGGCTGGAGCCATCGGCAACGTGGATCATACTGCTGAAGTCGACTCCATCGAAATCCGGATCTTGCGGGAAGTAGGTCAGCAACGGCC
Organism: Candidatus Korobacteraceae bacterium; assembly: GCA_049516475.1. Lineage (GTDB taxonomy): Bacteria > Acidobacteriota > Terriglobia > Terriglobales > Acidobacteriaceae > Bog-257. The sequence continues at coordinate 5,736 of JBEKTC010000047.1, forward strand.
GCACCAGATGAGACACGTGCTCGTCGAAAGCCAGCGCTGCCAGCTTGTAACGTGAGGTGGCGGCGGCTGCATCCAGCCGAGTGGAGATCGAGAGTTGCAAGTACGCACCTTGGCGAAATCCGATGAAGCTGGGCGGCGCATAGGGCAAGAAGTGGGCCTCCTTGTCGAGGTCCTTGGTCATACGAGTGACTGTGTCATCGTTCTGCCGCTGCAGGTTGGATAACGACTCCTGGGTGAAGATCCGCATGGGCGTCGGCGAGGTCTTCATCAGGCTGGCGGAGACGGTAGGGCTGGTTGGTGTCCCGGGAGTTGAAGCTACAGCAGCGGTTTCGCTGACAGCTGGTTTCTTGGCAGATTCTGGAGGATTTCTTTCCTTCCATTCCTCCGTGGGCGCGCCCCCCTGCAGCCACAGAGAAAAGGGCTGCCCATTCAGAAAGATTTCCGCCTCCAAAACGGCAGCCTGTTTCTGATCGTCGCTCTTCGCCTCTACGAGTTTCTGAGCCACGGGAACCGGAATGATGATAGTGACGTTTTCGGGCACCTCAGAGCTGACGCCCATCATCTTCTGCCGAACGTGATGCGATACCTCGATGGCAAAAGCGGAGAACTCAGAATCATCCGGGAAGCGCGGGACCTCCACTTGCAGCAACGGCATGATTACCTGCTGGAAAGTTTCCTTCAATCGCGCGTAGGAATCCATTCGGTCCGCGGAATAGGCTGCGTAGTAGTTGCCCGTGATCTCCAGCACGGTTTGACCTTTATAAGAGTCGAAGCGGATAGAACGCTGGTCGGCAAGCTGCATCTTGGGAAGATCGACGTCGAGAACGCGACTGAAGTAAAAGGGATAAGGAAACTGATGGGCTTCAATTTCCGTTCCGATCTCCATTAAGGTTCTCAGATGGACTTGTTGGAGGTGCTGCGCCTTGGGATCAGATAACTCCACCGGTGTTACAACCTGGGCGCACACAGGAGTAATCGCTGCCAACGCTGCCATCAGGACCGTAATGCCTTGCGACAACTTCATAACAGCAACTCTCACTCCCGCAAAGAGGTAGTCCGAAGGGCAACCTTATTTCTGGGCGTACACTAACCCGCCGCTTTCATAAGGCGGATCGGCCACGGCGCGGATGTATGACACTAGCGCGGCTACATCGCTTTTGGAAAGCGTGTATCCCCAAGGCGGCATTTCTGCCGATTTATTCAACGCCGGACCGCCGTGGCTGATGATGGCAACCAAGTCGGCATCGCTGATCTTATTGAGCGTGTCGCCCTCGGTAAACGGATGCGGTTTCACCGACAGATTGTCCATGTTCGACACCCGCAGCGGTGTTGATTCCGGATCGTGACAACGAATGCAGTACTGCCCGTTGAGCTGCGCTCCCAGCGTTTGCTGATAGCCAAGCGCGATTTCGTCCAGCGGAAGTTCGAGTTTCTTTCCCGATGCATCCGGCGTGCTGGCAACGATTTTGTATCGCCCGGCTTGCTGTCCAAGCGAGACCGTGCTGGTGACCTGTCCGCTGGAATCAGTCAACGCTGAGGTTGGAGTAAAGGTGACACCTGCTGGTCCGCTGAAGTACACGGCGGCTCCGGCGACCGCGCCTCCAGAAGCGCCGTTCACTTGCACGACGACCGGTTGGTCCAGCGGCATTCCGATATAGCCAATCTGCTTGCCACCGCTGGATTCGACAATTGCAGTTCCGCTGGCTGTGGGCTGAAGGGGGGCGGGCTGCGGCTTGCTCTTGTGCGAGCAACCACCGGTCACCAGCATCAGTGTGCAAATAGCGAGGAGCGCGCGTTTCATTTCTTCGTCGCCTCCTTGGAACCCGTGGCGCTGAGCGACATCAGGAACGCGGTCAACGAGCGCGCTTCGTCGTCGGTCATGTGCTGGTTGGGTTCAATCGTCCCTGGCCGCAGGGACTGAGGGTCCTGAAGCCAATGATAGATCCAAGCGGCATTGAAGCGCTTCCCGGTGCCGGCGAGCGCCGGACCAATGTAGCCCTTGTCTTTCGCATAATCAGCAATGTGGCAAGACTGGCAGGCAAACTTGGAATAAAAGAGCTGACGTCCTTGTTCTACGACCGCGGGTGTGAACTCTGATACGGGCAGAGAATCGCGGTCAAATTGCGGCGTCTGATACACCGTCATCATGTAATCGGCGAGAGCGTTGAGCTCCTGATCGGTGAGATTGAACTTCGGCATACGCCGGATCAGCGCCGGCCGCAGGGTCTCCGGATTTTTCAGGAACTGCGTCAACCATTCCCGCTGCACGGCGGTGCCTTCCCAGGTCAAGTCGGGCGCCATATCGCCACCGTGGCCGTTGATCATATGACACGTCAAGCAACGGAGGTCGCCCATAAGCTGCCCAGCGTGCCCCGCAGGCTCATACTTGGTTTGCTGGACTGAAGCAATGCGCATGGCAGGTGGTTGGGTTTGCGCCCGGTCGGACTGCGCCAGCAGGGCGGTCGTAATGGCATCGACCTGCTGCGGCGTTAAGTTGAACTGGGGCATCTTCAGCGAGGGGCCGAATGCGCGCGGGTTGCGAATCTTCCCGGCTACGTAGCCGGGCAGAGTATGTTCGATTCCTTCCACGAACAGCAGTTGTGAAAGCGGCTTGCTGCCGATACGAGTCAGCTCAGGTGCAAAGTTTTCGGGCTTCTTGATGCCGTTGATGTCGTGACAGCTGGCGCAACCGTTCTCCATCACGAGTCGTTTGCCGTGCTCGATTTGCCCGGGAGTAGCAGGATCGAGATGCACATTGGCCACGAAGTCGGGTTCGGTCTTCGACTCCAGAAAACCGACTAATGTGGCTACTTGGGTGGCGTCGAAACGATAGTGTGGCATCATCGTTTCGGGATCGTAGTGGTTAGGATTCGCCACCCAATCCTGGAGCCATTCCGGTTTGGCCTTTGTGCCAATGCCTGTGAGCTCCGGCCCGACATTCCCTCCGACCAATGACCCGGCGGCATTCTGCATGGCGTGGCAAGATGCGCAAAAAGATTGCCCGTAAAGCGAGGTGCCCGCTGCTGGATCTGCTGCGGCCTTGGTATCGGGCTGCAGTGGCTGGATCGGAGGTTGGAGCGGCGTGCTCTGGGCCATCACGAATGCGGAGATGTCTCGGACATCGTCGTCGCGCAGGTTGTAATTCGGCATGGTCGCCGTACCGGCATACGCCTGGGGATCTTTGATCCACGCATAGATCCACTCGCGGGTCGTCTTGTCGGCTATGTGTTTCAACGGCGGAGGGTCATCATCGGGGAGGATGTATGTGCCGTCGCCCCGCTTGATGGTGTGGCAGTGCGTGCAACCGTTGCTGGAAATAAGGTCGCGCCCCTGGTTCAGGAATGGTGTGGCTGTCTGTTTCTCCAAGTGGCATTGTCCGCAGCCGGCCTCGATGTACTTCGCCGGCAGCAGCGGCTGTTCCCACTGCTCGGTACTGTTGTGCGCCTCTTCAACGGTAGTCGCCGCTCCTTGTCCGCGATGGCAAGTCGTGCAGCCAAATTCAGTCAGCGAGTGCGGAACGACCGGATGCTTGCGAAACGCCACCGCGCTGATATCGGCGAGGCTTGCTTCCTTAAGCCCGAGATGGCAAGTGGTACAGCGGTCGGTCACTTGCTGCTCGGGAATCCAGATCTGCTGAATGCCGCCCTGGAAGTGGCGCTCCAAGGTGACGGCATCAGCGCGTCCACGGATGAGATGTAAATATTGTTTCTGATAATGGCGCCACTGGCTGAAGTGATTCTTGGCCGGCGAAATAGCGAGCAACACAAGCAAGATGAGGCTCACCGAGCCGAACGCGCGAGCGCTGTCGCCGAAGAAGAACTGCCACACGGCTTTCAATTGGTTCTTCATCGTCGCTCAGGCCCTCCAAGGTAAGACCCAGGACCATCCTGGGCCGCGGAAGAACGTTCCGATGGCAGTCAGCACAAAAAGTTCCACAAGAAACCACGTCATGATCCAGAAGGAGAGCGGCTGTCCCACTAGCCATCTCTTGAATCCCTGGGCCGTCTGAGGATCGGTTCGAGCCGCCAGTAACATGAATGCCGCGACGATGATGGTCGGAAACAGGGCGACCCAGACATCGAACACTGCCAGGAAAATACAGAAGACTACAACCACAATGCCGAAGATCCGTAGGCGTCTGGAGCGGCTGCGAAGCCACAGGCCTTCGGCTTCCACGTTGATGTTGAAGTACGGGATGATGATCAACGCCATGACCACCAGTCCAGGTATGAGAACGCCGGCAACAACTGGCGGGAAGTAATGCAACAACTCCTGCAATCCGAGGAAGTACCAGGGCGCCTTCGCCGGATTGGGCGTGTGCATTGGATTGGCAAGTTCTTCGAGGGGTGCGTTCCACAGCAGCGATATGACGACCAGCGCGATGGCGAGAACTTCGATGGCCACAGCAGCCCGGAAGAAAACTTCGGGATAAGTCATCACCCGATCTTCATCCTTGACGCGCACCTGCGGTGACGTGCGCTTGGTGATGAAGGCAATCCGCCGCGGTGTTCTTCGTGCATCGGAATCGAGGACGGCAAAGAAATCCTTGGGATCACTCATTCGCTCTTCCCCTCGGTTGCAGGTTCACAGGCATAGATTCCGCCATCCTTACGAATGCGCCAGAAATGGATGGCGACCAAGAGAGTCGCCGTAAATGGCAGGATCACACAGTGCAGAACATAAAAGCGCAGTAACGCGTTCGCGTTGACGGCCGTTCCACCCAACATCAGGAAGCGGATCTTGCTGCCCATAACCGGAACTGCCGATGCGATATTGCTGCCAACGGTGACGGCCCAGTAGGCAAGCTGGTCCCAGGGCAACAGGTAGCCGGTGTAGCTCAGCAGTAGCGTAACCAGAAGCAGCACCACCCCGATGACCCAGTTGAACTCCCGCGGTGGCCGGTACGCTCCGCGATAGAACACCTTGAACATATGAGCGAATACGAGGAAAACCATGGCATGAGCTGACCAGCGATGGAGGTTGCGCAGGAATACGCCGGACGAAACCACAAACTGCAGGTCCTTCATGTCGGCGTAGGCCTGCGGGACCGAAGGATGGTAGTAGAGCATCAGCAGAATGCCGGTAATCACAAGAATCAGGAATGTGCCGAACGTCATTGCTCCCAGGTACCACGTGGCGCTGAATCCGACGGTGCGTTTGCGCGCCTTGACCGAAAACAGGTGGAGGAAGACGTTCTGCTGCACGAACAACGCGCGATGTAGATTGCTCTCGCCCGTTCCACTGCGAAAGATGGAGCGCCAGATGCGGTTCTCGCGTACTTGTTCGACTAGTTGATCGAGGGTGTTTGCCATGGTTATACCCTCACCAGTTGCTTGATTGCGATCGCGTTGGAGCGGTCGACCATGAGGTTGCCATCTTCGCTGAGCCACATGCGCAGCCAGGGCAACGGTCTGGGAGCGGGCCCCTCGATCCTTATCCCATCCTTATTGAATTTACTGCCATGGCAGGGGCAGGCGATGATGCCAAGCTCCGGCTTGTAGGCTGTCAGGCAGCCGAGGTGGGTGCATATGGCCGACAGCGCGAAGAAACCTTCCGCCGTGCGTACTACATAAATCGCGGTTTGCGGGTCGAGCGTCACCGAGTCCGGCGGATAATGGTCCGGCTTTCCCGCGTCGACAATCGGCGACGGCTCATACAGAACATTCGGCGACAAGTACTGATAGCCGAACACCGTGGTGCCCAAGGCCGCGATCGCGACCGACCCAACGCCCATCTTGATGAAGAAATTCCGCCGGCTCATCTCGTCGGGGCTTTCGGTCGTATCTGTTCTCTTAGGGTCTTCAGACATATTTCCTCGTTACGTTCATGCCTTGGGGCCCGGATCGGACGGCCTGGGTCCATCAAAGCTTTGAATGGTAATAAGCCCCGTCGGCTCAGCCGCGATGAAGTGGTACGCCTCCATGGTGATGGTGTTTGCTGGGCACCGCAGCGCACACAATCCGCAGCGGATGCAACGAGTCTCGTCCTTCAACATCGCGGTTCCGGTAATACTGCCTAACTCCTCCGGCTGAATGTTTTCCAACTCGAAGCTGAAGGACTCCGGATGGTTGGCAATCGCGTCGATGACGTTGGTATCGAACTGAATGCGATCCAGCGAAACCAATTCCAGGCAATTCTCGGGACAAACATCGACGCAGCCGCCGCAAAGCACGCAATCGGTGCCATCCGCTTCGCTGCCTTCAAGAATCGTGTTGATGTAGCACTTCAGGCAGCGCTGAGCTTCGGCCGTCGCTTCCTGTTCGCTATAGACGAGTTCGACTTCGGTCATACCCGTCCGGCGGTCGAGCGGCAGCATTGGGATGGCTTGCCGCTTGAGGTTCATGTAGTCCGCCGCCATCTGCCAGCGGTCCAGGACTTGCACTTCGATCTGTGGCTCGGGATGCTTGGTGCCGCGAATGTACTCGTCAATGCCGACGGCGGCGCGCTTCCCGTCGCCGACACTGTCGATGATGAGGCGCGGACCGAAGGCACAGTCTCCACCGGCGAACACGCCGGGCGCTGAGGTCATCAAGGTCTCGCGATGGACGTTGATCAGGCCGCGAGGTGAAACCTGCACACCATCGTCCGGCCTCAGGAACTCGAGGTTGGGCGCCTGCCCGATGGAAAGAATAATGGTGTCGCACTCAAACTGGGTTTCGCTGTTGTCGTAGAACGCGGGACTGAAGCGGTGGTTCTCGTCGAACACGCGCATCGTTTTCAGGCATTCCAGACCGACAACCTTGCCGTCGCGTCCCAAGACGCGCTTCGGCCCAAACCCGGGATGCATGGTGATGCCTTCGGTCTCCGCCTCTTCGATTTCTTCCAACGCGGCAGGCATTTCATGGCGCTGCTCGAGGCATACCAGCCCCACTTCGCGAGCGCCCATGCGCAGCGCTGACAGCGAGATATCCATCATCTCGTGGGCGGCGACAGCTTGCGCATTCTCTTCCGAAGGAGTTATTTCGCCGGGCGCATCATGCTGGCGCAGCACTTCGCGCGCCGCGGACCGAGCGACGTCCATGGCGACATTGCCGCCGCCGATGACCAGTACTCTCTTCCCGATAGTGAACTTGTAGCCGAGGTTTACGTTGAGCAGAAACTCGATGCCGCGATGCACGCCATCCAGGTCGACACCAGGTATCGACAGGTCGCGGCTGCGATGCGCGCCCACCGCGATCAGCACCGCGTCAAACCCTTGATGCCTCAACTCACCAACGGTGAAGTCGCGTCCGGCGACAGAATTCAGGCGCAGCGTGATGTCGCCCGTTTCGAGGATCTCTCGTACCTGGGCTTCGACCACACTTCGCGGCAGGCGATACTCCGGGATTCCGAGGTACAGCATTCCGCCCGCAACGGGCGACGCTTCGAAGATGGTGACCGAGTAGCCCATCAGCGCCAAGTCGTGCGCCGCTGAGAGACCAACCGGACCTCCGCCGATCACGGCGACCTTGTAGGGAAGTTTCTCAGCAGCCCGAGTAGTTGGCGCGACCGGATGACGCGACTCCGGCCCATGGCGCTCGGTCAAGAAGCGTTTCAAAGCGCGAATGGAGATTGGGCGATCGATCTGGCCGCGTCTGCATGCAGTCTCGCACGGGTGCGCACAGACGCGTCCGCAGATACTAGCCATGGGATTGGGATCGCGCGCAAAGCGGTAGGCCTCTTCGAACTTCCCCTCCGCAATGAGCGAAACATAGCGGCCGGCATTGGTGTGTGCCGGACACGCCATCATGCAGGGGAAATTGGTGTTCAGCCATTCCCGATCGACTTTCTTCTTAGCGAAACGACCTAACATCAACCCTCTCTGGAGACGAGGCGCGGCTGCTAGCCAATGGACAAAAGGCGGGATGTTGCCCGCCCTTGGTCCGTTCTATTTAGAAAGGGTGAAGTCGGCCTTGCCTGTGCCGGAAACGTCGACAGACTTGGTCAGCGGTTTCATGCCTTCATGCCAGGCGACCACGTTGTATTTGCCATCGGGGACGTTTTCGATCTTGTAATTTCCGCTGGCGTCAGTCTCAGCGAAGTATGGCGTCGGGCTGACAACAATGTAGCCGGCCATCTCCGGGTGAACGTTGCACAGCAAGGACACCATACCAACATTGTCGAACTTAAAAGGACGCTTATCGCCTTTCGGCCATGTACCAAGGTTATGGCCGAGTTTCTTGTTGCCGCTGATCGATGGCCAGAAGACATTGTGTTGCACATTGTCACTATTCAGAAACTCGACCGTTGTTCCTACCTGAACGACCATTACATGCGGGCTGAACATCAAGCCCTTCTGGTCCATGACGGGCTGCTGCGATGGCGCTGGGAATGTTTTTCCTTGGACTGTGTCTACGTACACAACCGAGGATTTACCAGGCGAGACGGTTCCTTCAATTGTGCCCGCGGTGGCTGTAACTGCCACCGCGGCGATAAGCAAAAGCATCAATAGAAAACTGCGCATCATGAGCATTCCTTTCGTGGTTTGTGCATCCTCACTCTAAAACGGTTAATACACCCACTCCAACCCGGCCACGGCTGTATTGCTGTGGAACGGATTCAATGCGACCGGCAATCCGGTCAGGGGATTGGTGGCTATGACTACGGCTTGTGACGGGCGGAATTGATATTCAAACGACGCCTTGATATTGGCGTGAATCAGAAACTGTACTCCCGGCGTGATGCGATTGCGTGTGGAAGAAAATGGTCCGTTGAACGGAGCGCCGGTAAACGAAGGATTGGTTTGCAAGCCATTAATACGATCGGCGGTGGAATTCACGCCATCGTAGCGGATCATCACATACATCCAGGGATACGCAAGCCACTCAGCATCGACGAAACCGCCGCTAAAGGTTGCCGGTGTGCTGCGGATAAAGCCTACAGGAACGGCTGAGCTCAGGTTCTGCAAGGGAATCAACGCCCCCGTGGAATCGATTGGCAGCAGGTTCATGTCGTGTCCGAACATATACAGTGCGTTGAACTGGAGGCAGCAGCGATAGTTGAATGTCACGTTGCCGCCGACACGGTAGAAGGGCTCTCGTGCAGTGACAAGCGATGACGTATTGTCGACAGTTGCGCCCAGTAACCGCTGCACCGAACGTCCGTAAAAATAGTAGGCGCCGAAATTCACATAGGTGTGGTCGCGCGGTCCGGTAGGGCCTGCCGCCTGTATTGCCTCGCGGCTTTCCTTGGCGTGCTCCAGGTTGAACCGATAGTTGAAACTGGCGTAGATGTCCTTGAAGTTCGCATCAGAGGCGACTCCCACGCCGCCCTCGTTGCTTCCGGTCGCCTGGGGGACATATGGACTGCCCGGGTTCTGATCCTGTCCCACGCCGCTGGTGTTCTGGTCAATGAACGCAATCGAGTAGTTGTAGCCCCCAGTGTGCAGTCCGCCGCTGAACTCGACACCCTTCCCCACGTCTGCCATTTGGAACTGGTTGTTTACAAATTGCTGCAGCGGAACCAGTGAGTTCATCGCTCCGATGTTGGCTTGCGTGTAGATGTCGTAGGGACTGATCCAAATGCTTCGGGCTTGCGTAAACGGCAATTCGAGTTCGAACTGGCCGACGCGAAAATTAAGAGAGTTTTTCGGCAGCTTGATGAGGCGGCCTATATTGACGAACCTGAGATACCCATCGCCCAGTTCTCCGCTCGCGTTCGCTCCGCTGACACTGATGTCGTCGTCGACCCAGAAAGCGATGTCGCTGCCGAAATTGCCGGCAGTGAAAATACTAAAGAAGCCCGTCTCAAAGTCTGTGGTGGGCACAAACGGTGGCAACGTTCCCGCCGGCGTGAGTGCGGCAAACTTTCCACTACTGGTTCCGGTGTACTGGAAGTAGTTGTTCATGCGCAACCCGATCGGGGGGATGCCGGGGATCGTTCCTGGCCAAATAGCCTTCGGCCACAGTTCGGCGTTGGCCGGCGCTCCTAGCATGACGGGCGGAATTTTGAGCATCGACTCGTCGTCTTTCGGAAACTTAAAACCGGCATCTTTGAATGCTTTGCCGAAATCGTTCAGCTTAGGAAAGTCGATGTGACATGTGCTGCAACTAGTGCCGTACAACCGTGAGAACGCCGGGATTGCTATGCTCGGGCGGGACGAAACAGTTAAGAGAATCAGAACAAGGAGTGGCAGAAATCTGTTACTCGCACGGAACAACGGCCAACGCATACCGAACCTCCTTGCAGGCGGCGAGGCAAGAATAGATGGGTTGCCTCTGTCCCCACATGCGACTTAGCTAATGGGACAGAAGTATTCGGCTAGACGAACCATTTGGCAGTGACGCCCATCACGGAGCTCTGTGACAAGCGCTTCTCTCGCACCTTGGATTGCGGTGCCTGACACGACAACGGTTTCCTGACTACCGAACGCAGAAGTGGGAAAGACTTCAACTACTGGTAGGGCCGTAGCGTCCGAGTTTAACAGGATGATAAAGGCTACTCTCTGAGGCCGCCTGCATGGACTCGAAGCCCGACTGGTGGAGGAGACGGCGGACATCAGGCAGGCGCCAGTGAGGTACCACATTGTGGGATGCAGTTGTGACACGATGTGGCAGCGCGGGGATCATGGCGCGATCCCAGTCACAGGCAGTGGTGACCGTGGTCACTGCGCGTCTGGGCGGAATCTGGCATAAGCGTTGCATCATGAGTGTGGGTGAGCAAAGCCTAATTCTGGAAGCGTCGGATCTCCTTAAAATCTGTCTTGCCGAGATAGGGAAAAAGGAGCATCTTTCCGCCGCCGACATTCTGTTTTGCGAGGACGGCGACAATGCCGGCGTCTTCCTGGTGGTCGGCGGCACAGTGTGTATGAGCGTAAAGAGCCTACCCAGACTGGATCGGCTGTTTGGCAGCGGGTCGTTGCTGGGGTTGCCATCCAGCTTTACCGGGCGGCCTTACACTCTGACCGCGACAGCTATTACCGAAGCAGACGTAATGCACGTGTCGCGAGAAGACTTTCTGCTTCTGATGCTCGAGCGGCCGGACCTGTGCGGCGAGGCCACGGAGATGCTGGGCCGGGAAATGACCTTCATCCAGTCGGCGCTGGCGGAGCGTCAAAGACAGGTCGGCTCCGCAAGGACCTCCAGCGACGACCTAGCGGTAGTGTAAAACAGGCGTTTTCGGACAACTTCCAGCCCGAAATAAGGACGAAATAGGGAGGGGAATTATGGTCTACCTAAAGAGCCTTGTCGCTGGAACGGTGGCCGTAACCATCGCCGCTGTTCTGTCGCCAATCGTAATGGGCGTCTATTTCCTCGTGGTTTATAGGCCTGGAGCAAATGGGGCGATTGGATGGGACCCAACTTCCTTTGTGAGACAGCCAGTGATTTGGGCTACGAGCGCCCTGATATTTGTGGCCGGATTTGTCTGGGAATTTCGACGGGTCCATCCAAAATAGCCCGCTACCCTGCAAGCCGCCAGCTTTGGCAGCGCAGCCTAATACTTCCGCACCTCCTCGCCTTCGGCTGGTTCTCGTGTGCTCATTGGGTGGTAACGATTGTCTTAATATCCCGCAGACCCAATCGAGGCATTGCCCCTGGCAATTGGGGTTGCCCGCCGGAACAGTATCCGGCCGCACTCGCGTTGGTTCTGGAAGGCAAAGTGGTTTTGGAACCTTTTGTCGAGCGGCATTCTCTGGACGAGGCACCGGCGGTGCTGGAGGCGGT
>JBEKTC010000048.1:0-17369 GCA_049516475.1 Candidatus Korobacteraceae bacterium
GTGAATAGCACCAGAAACTCATACTCCTTGCCGATCTCGATGGTCTGCTGGGCGTCCACCTTATGCGGCGAAGCATCGAGCAGGCGCGATCCTTCCAGCATTCCTGCCGGATAGGCGAGCCATACCGGATACCAGTAGGACTCGATTTCACGTGTGGCCGGCCAGCGCGAACTGGCGCCGCCGTCGTAGTTCTCAAACGAGGGAGGGTTCAGGAATAGCGTTTTCAAAGGCATAGTCTACTCACTATCGTACCATCTGTTGGAGGCGCGCGGAACTACTTGAGACCGTTTAAGTTAGATGCCCTTCTTGGTGCCGCCGAATGGTTGATTACGGGGTTTTAACCGCCCAATTCTCCAGTTCGCCGGTAAGCCGGAGGAGTTGCAACTGGGCGCGGCTCAGCTCGAACTCGGCATCCAGGTAGGCGGCGTGCCTATCATCGCTATTGAGTTCGGCATTCTGCTCGTCGCGGGTGTTGGCTTCGCCGGTCTGCACCCGGCCCTTCACTGCTTCCAAGTCGCCTTGCGAGACCTCCCACTCCAGCCTGGCGACATCGCGTGCCGCCGAAAGCTGACGCAGCGAACGCCGCAGTTTCAGCGTGTCTTCCCTGACCTGATCCTTGGCCATCTCCGCTTGCTTCTTGGCCGTCATGGCATCGGCCTCAGCTTCCTGGGCCCGGGCTTTTTGCACGGAATTGAAGATGGGAATCCTGAGATTCAGGCCGCCGCTGAAGTTGTTGGCGTTGTAGTGCTGGTAGTAGTAATCGTAGTTGTTGTATTTGGCGAGGTAGGCGTATTGCGAAGCCAGGTCGATGGTAGGCATGAACACGGCTTTGTGCTCACCCTGAGCTCGCGCTTCTGCGGCGGCAGCTTTCTGCTCTGCCAACTTTACCGGCAAGCTGTTGGCAACGGCGCGCGACGGCAGGTCGTCATCCTGCGAGATCAATGGGATCTCAGGAATCGATCCCGGCTCCGTGGTAATGGAATCCGCGGGCACTCCCAGCAGATGCGCCAAATGTTCGCGCAGCGAGTCCGCCTGTCCTTGGGCTTCGGCGATCCGCAATCGCATACGGGCTGTCAGCAACTGGCTCCTGGTGACCTCGAGCTTGCTATCCACACCCTCCTTTAGCCGCTGCTCGCTGACGAACTGAGCCCTCTCTGCAGCGGTCTGCGCCTCCATCAGCGCCTTGGTTTTCGCGGTGAGCTGATCCAACTGCGCATAGGTCAGCGCGGTGTCGAGAATCACCGCGTCGCGCTTGTCTTGCGTATCCAGCGAGGTCGCCTTCCAATCGATTTTGGCCGCCTTGATGTACTGCTGCAGCGAAAGATTGAACAGCGACTGTACCGAGTTGAAATTCACAACCGATGGCGCTGAGCCTTCCAGGGTAAGCGGGAATCCATAGGAATAGCCGAGGCCGGAGCCAATAGTGATTTGTGGAATATAGTTGGCGCGGGCTTCCTTGTAGACCTCTTGGGCACGCCACTGGTTAATGGCGGCAATACCCATCACCCCGCTGTGCTGCAAGGCCAATTGGATCGCATTGCGGAAAGAAACTGGGGCCGCTGGAGGATCGGCGGCGAGGGCAATTCCAGCCGAGGACAGCAAAGCGCAGGCCAGGGCCGCGACCCTCGCGTAGCTGGTAAGCGGATTTGTTTCCGTCTTGGAACGCCGGGGTTTTGGGTGCATCCCATGCTCTACACTAGCAACGCGAAGGCCATGCCGTCACTGGACGCGACTAAGAGCTTTGCTGGCGGGAACGAAGCCGGAAGCCATCGCGATTGAGGCTTCGTACTCGGTCGCCGCCGCTCCGTTATTTCCCATCTTCTCGTTCAATTGACCGATCATGTAGTGGGCCCGGAACGCCGGCGCCGACTCAACCAATCCGCCGGACGACAAGTATTGCTGCAGATATTGCCGCGCTGCCGAGAGGTTACGACTACCCTGGTACAGTTCCTTGGCTGCATCGAAATAGGACTCGGCCGGCTTGCCAGGCTGCGCCATTGCCGATTGCACCGCATTCTGCATGTCGTCGAGACGTCCTCGCTGGCGGTAAAAGGCAGCTAGCTGCAGCCACATGTCGGCGGGATTCTTCGCACCCAGAAGTGCGGCGCGAAATTGCGCCTCAGCTTCACCGTATTGCTTTTCTTTCAATGCGACTCGCGCCAGGATCAGATGCGACTTGGCCGGATCGTACTTCTGCATCTGCGTAGCCTGATCGCGGGCCTTATCCAGTCCGCCACCCATGATCGCCGGAGCCTCGGTGTAATACTGCGCCAAATCGAGGCGCGCCGCCACATTGGCAAGATCGAGTTGTACAGCGCGCTCGAATTCGTTCTTCGCCTTGCGAGCCAGTCCCGCCGCGATCAAGGGATTGGCATCTGCCGCTTTTCGTCCATACTCCCGCCCTAGCCAGAGATGGTAAGTTGCATTGTTGGGATCGAGGCTGGCGGCGCGCTCCCCGTATCTCACGGCCTCGTCCCACTGTTCCATGGCGAAATAGGCGCGCGAGAGCTGATTGAGCGACTCGGCATCGGCGCGGCTACTAAGAATGCTGACCGCGTCGTTCATGCGGCCCAACGACAGCAACTGGGTCGCCGCCGGATCGGCGCTACTCGCCGTCACAAAAATAAACAACAAGCCAACAATGAGGAACGACTTCAAATAAAACAATTTCATGGATTAGCCGGCCTTACTGCCATGCCGCCTTTCAAGGATTGCATACTAAGGGCTCCCAATGCGAGCACCGCATTATCGGAGAGGCCGCTGGTCACCGCAACCCGCGTGAGATTCGAGACGGAAGTAGTTACATCCCTGCGCTTCAGTTCACCGTCCACTACCTGGAAGACGTACTGCCCGCCAGCATCCTGATGGATCGCCTCGCGCGGGATGGTGATGGCATTCTGCTGGCGCTCCGTAACCACGGCCACACTTACGTTCGTGTTGGGCAAAAGCTTGAGGTCGGTGTTAGCAATGACACACGTCACCTCCCCAACCATTCGCGTGCCGTGCTGAACTACCGTCGTGGGGAGGGTTTCCAGGGTACCTTGCCAAACTCGACCAGGAAGCGCGTCCCACGTCACCTCCACCGTCTGGCCTTCCCGTAGCCTCCCGATCTCAGGCTCGTCGACGAAGGCGCGCACACGAACGTTGTGCAAGTCTGCCACTTGTACCAACAAGTCGCCAGTAGTGACGAAGCCGCCCTCGCGCACCGGCAGCGAGTAGACCATGCCTTTGCGCGGCGCCGCGATGTTGGAGTTCTTCAGCACGTCCTGCGCCGCCTGCAACGAGGCGCGCGCTTCGGCCTGCTGCGCTTCCACGTGTCCTATCTCCTGCTGCGAATAGCGGCCCTTCAGCTTCTGCTGCAGCAGATCCACTTCGGACTTGGCAACCCGAAGCCGGGTTTGCGCAGCATCTACTTCCGCCTGAGAAGCGGCTCCAGTCTTCAAGAGTCTTTGCATCGCATCCAGGTTACGCTTAGCGGTGTCGCGATCGGCCTGCGCCTTCACCAAGGCGTTCTTAGTGGTCAGGATCTCTTCTCGCGTGCCACCACCTTGCACGGCGCTCAGGTCCGCCTCCGCGCCTTTCAACTGCGCTTCGGCGCGCGCCGCCTGCAACCGGGCATCAGCATCGTCCAATTGCAAAAGCATTTCGCCCGGCTTCACCCATGTTCCCTGTTGCACGTGTATCTTCTTCACCGTCGTCGGCATGGGGGCATACGCCTGAAAATTACCTAGAGCTTCGATTTTGCCATTGGTGGCGATGCTGGCGGTGATGGTTTCACGTTCAGCGCGGCCGACCCGAATCGCCACTGGAGAACGATGAAACGAAAGGAAGGCGGCCAGCACCACCACTGCAATAATCAAGCCAATGATGACAAGCCAGGTTCGTTTTCCGTTTGCATTACCGTGGCCGTTTTCAGATGCGGCTGCCATTTTTGTCCGGAACTATAAGTATAATGCAGGACACAACTTCCGGTTCATTACACTAGTGTCATGTCGCAGGGGCTGCCGGGATTTGACTCCCTCTGGCGGCGACCTCCGACTACTGAATATCCGATGTCACGGTGTGCAAGAAGACGCAAAGCCGCGTGGGCGACTCAACCCTTGCAGCAGCTTGTTCACCCGAATAGCAAGCACATTCCGGACGATCCGCGGGACGTGAAATGTCACTAGGGCAAATCAAGCGAGTCATTGCCGGCGTCGTGCGGAATCTCAACACAAACCACATAGTGTCGTTTGCCGCCGCCCTATCTTACTACTTTGTAATGGCCTTTTTTCCCGCACTGATCACGTTGGCGGCCATTGTGGCGTATCTTCCGATTCCGGACCTGTTCGATACCATCATCAACACCATGGCACGGTTCGCTCCACCCGAAAGCATGGGCCTCATTCGCCAGATCGCAGCCGATGTCATTACGCCCAGTCGCGGCGCTTTGCTCTCTCTTGGCCTTATCGGCACGCTATGGACCTGCTCCAGCGGGTTCGCCGAGATTATCGAAGCCCTCAACGTCGCCTATGACGTTCCGGAAACCCGGCCGTTCTGGAAGACGCGTTTGCTGGCGGTTGAACTCATATTTGTCACCGGGACCCTGGTGACGCTGGCTTTCGTGTTCCTCGTCGCGAGTCCACGCTTCGGGGAATTTCTCGCCGGCCACGTTGGCCTCGCGCACACGTTCGCGCTGTTGTGGCCGATATTGCGATACGTACTGGCAGTGGGTTTTCTCGTCATCGCGATTGTGGGACTTTATCTGCTAGCTCCAAACGTGAAGCAGCGCTTCACTTCCTGCCTGCCCGGCGCAATCCTGGCGGTGATTGGCTGGATACTGCTGTCAGATGCCCTGAGTCTGTACTTCCACAGATTCGCCCATCTGAACAAAACCTATGGCGTGCTCGGAGGCGGCGTTGCGCTGCTGACCTGGTTGTACTGGTCCGGATTTCTCGTCTTGCTGGGGGCGGAGCTGAACTCGGAGATCATTCAGCAGTGTGGGGATGGAACGCTACAGCTCAAGCATCCGCCGCCATCGAGAGTAAATCCGACCCTGTCCACCACCGCCGACGCTGCGCAGCCTGTGAACGATAAGTAGACAGATCGCCCTTCGGCGTAGATATCTGATCGCTCACCCACGCCTTTGCTGCGGCGTCCTCGCCCGTGGTCCAGCGAGCCAGTCGCTCCCCGCTGCCGCTACAATAAAAGCATGGCAAAAAGCGCGCGCTACACTCCGGAGCATGCCAGCTCCGGTCTGGATGTCAAGTTTCCGGAAATCGAGACCTGGCCTAATCAGTTTCCTAACTACGAAATCCTGATCGACGTCCCCGAATTCACTTCCGTCTGCCCCAAGACTCGTCTGCCCGACTTTGGTATCTTGTGGATTCGCTATATGCCCAACAAGGATTGCCTTGAGCTGAAGTCGCTGAAAGAATATCTGACCTGCTATCGCAACATCGGGATATTCCAGGAGAACGTCATCAACCGCGTGCTGGAAGACGTGGTGCGGGCCGTTCGGCCGAAGTGGGCTGAAGTGAAGGGCGAATTCCGGCCGCGCGGCGGCATCGGAACGGTCGTGATCGCGCGTTATCCCAGACCAAAAAAATAAGACCGGGTTACGATGCCTGAGCCTCAATCAAGCTTTCGATGGCGCGCCGCTGTAATCTATTCCTGGTCCTTCGGCCGGCTTCCAAAGTATTTGCGCACCCCGATGGCATTGTACTGGCCCCAAGGGCCGTTCGGTCCGAGATATGCGGGTCCCAGATACTGATCGCGCGCGCCAAAACGCACGATCTTCGGATGCGCCGTGAAACGGACTTCAAAGCGCTTGGGCAGGTCAATGCCTCCACCGTATGCGAACTCCATACCAATTGGGTCCCACGACCAGGTGTAGAGCGTCTGCGGAACGTTCTTGCCGAACAGGAAGTCCGGATCGAAAAACAACATTACCCTCCGGAATACCGTCCGCCCGATGGGCCGTAACTCCACCGTTCCCGATAGCATATAGCGGGCAAACGCATTGCACTTGGCGTTGACGCCGCCATACTGGCCGGCGTTCTCCGCGCACAGGTTGGGATCAGGTTCGTTGTGCGGAGGAGCGAGATCGAACTGTCCCCAACCCCAGTACCAGCCCTTGGGAAAGAACAGCCGTTGCTCCGGCGGCGATGAGGGCGCGGATGGCGGAGTCGTGGTCTGCGTGGTCTCGGTCGCCTGTGTAGTCCCCGAGGTCTGCGTGGTCGCTGAGCTCTGCGCCACCGCGGCGCACGAAAACGTGAATACAAGAAGAAACGGCAACAGGCACTTCATGTAACCTCCGCAAAATTTTATTGCTGGGATGCTGTAGCTCAGAAAGGGTAGACAACTCCGGCGGCAGAAGCAACTCATCCTTTCGCGGGGTGACCATTCGGGGATCTTTCCTGGAGTTGCCGGCGACGTTACCGGGACGGCAGCGGCGTGGTATTCTCCCCGCGCACCCATGTTCGCCAAAACCAGGTCTGCCAAAACCAGCGCGACCGTCGCACTGCTGTTGCTCACCGGCCTGAACTTTCTGAACTACATTGACCGCAATGTGCTGTTTGCGGTGCAGCCTCTGGTGCAGAAGGAGTTTTCGCTCACCGACGCCCAGGTGGGCTTTCTCACGTCCGCCTTCTTCGTGTGCTACATGGTGGCGGCGCCGCTGGTCGCTCCCCTGGCCGACCGCTATTCGCGCAAACGGATCATGGCAGCGGGCGCTTTTGTCTGGAGCGCGGCCACGCTGCTGAGCGCAGTCACCCACAGTTACGACGAACTGCTGCTGCGACACGTGATCGTCGGAATCGGCGAAGCGACTTTTGTGGCCATCTCACCGGCATTCCTGGCTGACCTGTATCCCGAGCACATACGCGGAAGGGTGATGGGATTCTTCTATCTCGCAACGCCGGTGGGCAGCGCCCTGGGTTATCTCATCGGCGGATACCTCGGCGATCGCTATGGTTGGCGTGCTCCCTTCATGATCTCGGCGCTGCCGGGCTTTGTGCTTGCCTTCGCCGTGCTCGGCTTGCGAGAGCCGACTCGCGGCGCCAGCGACCATCTGGCGGACAGCGTTGAACGTGGTTCGATTCTCGGCCTCCTGCACAACAAGGCTTTCTGGACGGTCACTCTTGGCGCGGCCATGATGACCTTCGCCATCGGGGGACTGCAGGTGTGGATGCCAACCTTCCTGGTCCGCATGCGGCATCTCCCGCTGGAACGCGCCAATACTGTCTTTGGCGGGATGACGGTCGTCTCGGGAACGGTGGCCACTCTGCTGGGAGGCTGGGTCGGCGACCGTCTGCTGCGACGAACGCCAGCCGCATATCAACTGGTCTCGGCTGTCGGTATGGCGCTCTCGATTCCCGCGGTCGTGGTCGCTATCTACTTCCCCGGAACCGCAATGTACCCGGCAATCTTCCTCGGCGAATTTTTTCTGCTGCTGAATACCGCTCCGCTGAATGCCGCGCTGGTGAACTCAGTCAGCGCTCGCATTCGAGCCACCGCGCTGGCGGTGAATATTTTCACCATCCACCTGCTGGGCGACGCCTTCTCGCCGACGCTGATTGGATACATCTCGGATCGCAGCAATCTGGAGATGGGGCTGACGGCGATGGTCGTGGCTGTGGCTTTGTCGGCGGGGGTGCTGTTCTACGGAATGAGGTTCGCGCCGAAGATAGCAACTAGCGATTAGCAGCTAGCTTTTTGTTCACATGGACTCGTACCCTTTAGCCAGACATGTGCCGGAGCCGCCATCGACACCATCGACGCTGTTTGTGCTAGTTGCTAGTCGCTAATTGCTGCTTCACTTCGTCGGCTCCATGTGAAGCGCGTTGTTGAAGCGATTGAAGTAGTTGAACAGCCCGATCGCTGCCAGGAGTTCGATGATTTCGCCTTCGTCGAAATGGTTGCGTAGCTCGCTCCAGAACGCGTCATCGACGCCATTGGGATCGAGCGTGGTCCGTTCGGCCAATTCCAGGGCAGCCTTCTCGGCGTCGGTGAAATGGGTGCGGTTGCGGAAGTTCGCCAGGTCGTTGATCTGCTCCTCGCTCCAACCGTGCCGCCTTGCCAAGGCGGTGTGGGAGGCCAGTCAATAGGCGCAGTGGTTGAGCTGCGAGGTGCGCACGATCGCCAGTTCCTTCAGCTTCGCGGGCACCGTTCCGGTGTTCATCACCGCGCGGAAGTGCGCAATCATCGTGCGGAAGATCTCCGGGCGGTGGGCTACGGTGCGAAACATATTGGGGATGTTGCCGCGTTCCGCAAGATAGGCGTCGTAGATTTTGGCAGTTTCAGGATCAACCTGATCCTTTTCGAGTCGCGATATGCGGGGCATATCTCTATTCTAGTCTGAATGACGGCACTCGCTCAGCAGTCCGCTGGCTTCAGAAACTGCTTGCTGAGAGCTGACTGCCGACTGCTGAAAACAACAACGCCCTTCCGCGAGAACGCAAGAGGGCGCTGGAGATTGATCAGGTGACAGGTCGCGTTTGGCGAGGTTAGCGGCTAAACGCGGCGATGGCTCCAGCCTCGTCGTCCTTCACGTCGAAGACCGTGTAGAGCTTGGTGATCTGCAACAGGTCGTGCACTTTCTTGGTCAGATGCAGCAGCTTCAGTTCCCCGCCCTGGTTGCGGACAGAGGTGAAGGCGCTGACCAGTTCGCCGATGCCGGAGCTGTCGATGTAACTGACATCCCCCAGATTCAGCAGGATCTTCTTCTGTCCCTTGCCCACCAGGTCCTTGACCGCGTCGCGCAAAACCACGCTGCCCTCGCCCAGAGTGATCCGTCCACTCAAGTCTACGATGGTGACGCCATCTACCTGCCGGGTGCTCGCTTTCATACTCACGTGGAAGCCTCCTGGCGGTCCAGGTCAGTGCCCGGGAGCCGCTTAATCAAAGTGATTTCAGTGCCGGGGTTCAGCTTGCGGAACCGAACCTCATCCATGAATGCCCGCATTAAGAATATGCCACGACCGGACTGCTTCAAAAGATTCTCCGGAGCCAGCGGATCGGGAACTTCCTCCGGAATGAAGCCTTTGCCTTCGTCGATGATGGTGACGATCAGTTCCTGGCCGTTCTGCTCGAAGCTCAAGTTGACCCGCTTGGCCGTATCATAGGCATTACCATGCAGAACGGCGTTAATCATCGCCTCCCGCACTGCCATGGAAAATCCGCCGCGCGTGTCCTCGTCCAACCCCGCCCGCGCCGCCTGCTGGTCGGCCATTTCTTCGGACTTGTTCACGCTTTCCAGCGTGGACTCCATGCGGTACGAAACGCGTTGTGGCGCGGTCATCAATTCGCTCTTGGGTGCCGAGATCGTATTCGCGTTCCAGGGCACGGACTAGAAATCTTCAGGATGCAGCAGTTTGCCTGTTCGCAGCCGCAGTTGTCAACGGACGAGTGACCGGAAACGGAAATGCAAGTCAACGCGCCAATCGTAGCACCCCCAGTTAGATCCTGGCGGCGCGCTCGGTTTCCGCGAGCGCTGGCGGCAAGCGATCAGGAAGAGGAACATTAATCATGGCTCGCTGAGGCGGAGGGCCTGACTCAGTAAGAAAATATCCGGCCGCCCAGCTTGCACAAGCCCTTCTCGGGCAGGTAAAATTGGAACGAACGTTCGACAGAATTCGGATTTTACCGAACCGTCGCAGGCCTACATGTCCGCTTCCTCCACAACTCGCGCCCTGGAACGTCCTTCGCCTAACGATACACGCTTTGACCGTCGTCTGGCTCAGATACTTGATTTTGCCACCGAGGTCTTCGCCGAGAAAGGATACGATGGCGCCTCGATGCGCGACCTGTCGCGCCTGAGCGGCATCTCGCTGGCCGGTCTCTATTATTACTTCGAATCCAAAGAAAAGCTGCTTTACTTCATCCAGCAGCACACGTTTGCCACCATTGTAGAGCGCCTGCGTGAGCGGTTGGCCTCCAGCAGCGATCCCGAAGCCCGCATTCGCATCTTCATCCACAATCATGTGGAGTATTCGGTCGCCAGGCAGAAGGCGATGAAGGTACTGTCGCACGAAGACGACGTGTTGGCGAACGGCTACGGCGTCGAACTCGCCACCATCAAGCGCGAGTACTACCGCATCTGCGTCGGGCTGGTGGATGACTTGGCCAAGGCCGAAGGCTTGAAGTCAGTCGGCGTCACTGCGGGAGCCACCCACGGAATCGGCACCCGTACCGCAGTCATGGGCCTCTTCGGCATGATGAACTGGCTGTACACCTGGTACAAGCCGCGAGTCGATCCCGATGCGAAGGTCCTGGCGCGCGAGATCAGCGATATCTTCCTGCAAGGCATCCGTGGTGGAACTAAGGCAGGGAGGGGCGGTCACGGCGCGGCTGAACCAAAGCGCTCCAAGCAGAAAACGCCTTCTCGCAAAGGACCGGCGACGAAAAGACGGACATGAATACGGCGTATGAAGAAGGCATCTGCAATGCATAGCACGACGTCGACGACCGCGGCCGAGACCAGACAGCTTATCCGCTACCGCGCGGGGTCGGGCGTGGGCGTTATCGAGCTCAGCGATCCGCCCGCCAACACGTATAGCTACGAGATGAACCGCCAGCTCGACGATGCCATCCTTCAGGCGCGGATGGACAACGATGTTCATGTAATCGTGCTGACCGGAGCGGGAGAAAAAATTTTCTGCGCAGGCGCGAATATCCAGATGCTGACTGAGGTGGATCCCACCTTCAAATATTACTTCTGCCTGCATGCCAACGAGACGCTGCTGCGGCTGGAGAACACGCCCAAGCTGGTGATCGCGGCGCTGAATGGGCATTGCGTGGGCGGGGGCCTGGAGATCGCAATGGCGGCTGACTTGCGCATCGCCCGCAAGGACGGCGGCAAGATCGGATTGCCCGAAGTGAATCTTGGAGTGCTGCCCGGAACCGGCGGAACGCAGCGCCTGTCGCGGATTCTGGGGAAATCGAAAGCGATTGAGCTGATGGTGACCGGAAGGACGTTCTCGTTCGATGAGGCCAAGCAGCTTGGACTGGTGAACGACGTCTTCGAGGGCGAGAACTTCATGGACCGCGTGATGGAATACGCGCGGCAATTCTGCCCGCCGAACAAGGCAGCCAAGGCGGTGGGCCGGATCAAGCGCGCAGTGCAGACCGGTTGGGAGATTCCCATCGAAGCTGGGTTGGCCCTGGAACGCGAGAACCAGCAGTTGCTGTTTGAGAGCGAGGACGCGAAGGAAGGCCTGGCAGCCTACGTCGAGAAGCGTCCTGCAAAGTTTACGGCGAAGTAAAGGTGGTAGAGCTGGCCTTTAGGCCAGCGTCTCAAGGTTTATTGATTTTATCTTGTCATCCCGAGGAAGCCTTCAGGCCGACGAGGGATCTGCTGTTCGCTACTCAACACAATGACACTTACTGTCAAAACGACGACTTACGCCCGCATCGCGGTCGAGTTACAGCCTCCGGCGGCGCGAGTGACGCTCAGCAATCCGCCACTGAATGTCATCGACATCCCGATGATGGAGGATCTGCGCGCCGCGCTGGAGTTGATCGAGACGCGGCCTGAGATCAGCGCCATCGTGTTTGCCGGCTCGGAGCGCGCGTTTTCCAGTGGTGTGGACATCGCGACGCACACGCCGGACAAAGTCCGCGGCATGCTGGCAGCGTTTCACAGCGTCATTCGTTCAATGGTGAGCAATAGCAAGTTGACCATTGCCTGCGTTCGCCGTCACTGCCTGGGCGGGGGCGCGGAGCTGGCGTTGGTGTGTGACATTGTGTATGCCTCGCCCGATTCAGTGTGGGGCTTTCCCGAGATCAAGCTGGGGTGCTACCCGCCCGTGGCCTGCATCGCCTTGTCCTCCATTGTGGGACAGAAGCTGGCGGCAGATCTGGTGCTGACGGGAAGAACGCTGACCGGCGAGGAGGCCCTGGCTGCAGGACTGGTCAACGGCCTGGCCGACGATCCGGAGACGCTCGTGGCTGAGTGCCTGCAGCGTGTTTCGCAGTTAAGCTCGACTGCGATTGCTATGGCTAAGAAGGCGCTTTATTCATGGGATGCGATCCACTTCGATAAAGGCTTGGCTCGCGCCGAGCAGATTTATTTTGAAGAACTGATGAAAACGGCGGACGCACAGGAAGGCGTTGCTGCGTTTATGGAACGCCGGCGGCCCAAGTGGGTGGGAAAATGACGATGGATTACGAGGTTGCGCCGGAAGAGCTGAAAACTTTACTGGCGAACAACTCTGACGTTGTGGTACTCGACGTTCGCGAGTCGTGGGAGTTGGAGACAGCGAAGATCGCCGATAGCCAACATATCCCGATGGGCGACATTCCGGCGCGGTTTAATCAGGAACTCGATCCGGAAAAGCATATTGTGGTGATTTGCCACCACGGAGTGCGGTCGATGAACGTCACCGCATGGCTGCGGCGACAGGGATTCGAGAAGGTGCAATCGTTGTGTGGTGGAATCGATCGCTGGGCAAGACAGATTGATCCCAATGTTCCGGTGTATTGAGAGCGGCCTTAGCACTTGGCATTTAGCATTTGGTTTCCGAAGGTTTTGGCCAAATGCTAACTGCTAAATGCTTAATGCGGGTTTTCCATGAAAAAAGAACTCATCGAACTTCGCGTCAACGGACGCACTCATGAATTGGCCATCGAGCCCAGCAAACTGCTGCTGGATGTACTGCGCCAGGACCTTGATTTGACTGGCTCCAAGCGCGCTTGCGACGACTCGTCCTGCGGCGCGTGCACGGTGCAGGTCGACGGCGTGCCCATGCTTTCCTGCACCATGCTGGCGGCCAGTTGCGAGGGCCAGGAGATCACGACTGTTGAAGGCGTCGCGGACCACGGCAGTCTGGCTGCTTTGCAAAAAGCTTACGGCGATTTCGGCGGCTCGCAGTGCGGCTTCTGCACGCCGGGATTCATGATGACCATCAAGTGGCTGCTGGCCAATAATCCGGATCCCAGCGAGGCTGAGATTCGCGACGCGCTCAGCAGCAACCTGTGCCGCTGCACCGGATATTCGCAGATGTACCAGGCGATCCGCGCGGCGCTCGACGCCGAACAGAAAAGTATAAAGCACGAGTTGGTCGAAGCGAAATAGCTGCGAGCCACGAGCTACAAGCCCGTGAGTTTCGAACTGAAACGCCCTGGCAGCGAACTCGAGGCTCGGAGCTAGTTGCTAATTGCTAAAGGCTAAAGGCTGATTTTTCATGACTGATTTTTCCATTATCGGCAAGTCCATTGCGATGATCGACGCGGCGGGCAAGACCACTGGCGCTGGCAAGTACGCTGACGATTTCACGCTTCCCGGCATGCTGGTGGGCAAGATCCTGCATTCGCCGTATCCACACGCGCGCATCAAGAGCATCGACACTTCGCGCGCCAAAGCGCTGGACGGCGTGGTTGCGGTAGTGACGGGCGAGGACGCGCCCAATCCTTATGGAATTCTTCCGGTCGGACACGATGAGACGGCGTTGGCGGTCGGCAAGGTACGTTACGTCGGCGATCACGTGGCGTGTGTCGCGGCGGTGACGGGAGAGATCGCCGAGCGCGCGCTGGAGTTGATCGATGTGGAGTACGAGCCACTGCCCGCTTATTTCGATCCGGAAGAGTCGATGAAAGCGGAGACGGACCTGATTCACGAGAACCGCCCGCACAATCTTGAGAAGGATTATCACCACGTCTTCGGCGATCCGGAAAAAGGTTTTGCCGAGGCCGACTATGTTGCCGAGGCGCGCTACATCGCGAATGAAGTGACGCACGCGGCGATGGAGCCGCACTGCACGCTGGCGAACTTCGAACTCGATCCGCACACCGGAAAGCTGGGACGGCTGACCGTCTGGTCATCGACACAGGTGCCGTACTACCTGCAACACAAATTGTCGCTGGTGCTGGAGATGCCGATGTCGCAGATCCGCGTGATCAAGCCGCTGGTGGGCGGCGGCTTCGGCGGCAAGAGCGAGATCATTCCGCTGGAGATCATTGCAGCCGTGGCGGCGCGCGCGGCGAAGGCGCCGGTGAAGATCACCTACACGCGCGAGGAAGTTTTCTGGGCGCATCGCGGACGCCCGCGCACCATCATCGATTTGAAAACCGGCGTGAAGAACGACGGCCGCGTCACGTCTGTTGCATGCAAGGTCATTCAGGACGGCGGCGCCTATTGCTCGTACGGCGTGGTCACGATTCTGTACTCCGGCGCGCTGATCGGTGCGCTGTACGACATCCCCCATATTCGTTACGACGGCTACCGCGTGCTCACCAATAAGCCGGCCTGCGGCGCGATGCGCGGACACGGAACGGTAAACGTGCGCTTCGCCTTCGAGTCGCAGATGGATGAGATTGCCGCGACGCTGAAGCTCGATCCCGCTGAGGTGCGGCGCGTGAACCTGCTGAAGCCACCGACGGTCACGGTGAACGGTCTGCGTGTGCTCAGCTACGGGCTGCTGGAATGCATCGATCAGGTGATTACGCGATCAGGTTGGGAAGAACGTAAAGGCAAGATGCCCAAGGGGCGCGGGCTGGGTATGGCGTGCAGCCACTATGTGAGCGGCGCGGCGAACAGCATCATCCGATCTGACATGCCGCACTCGACGGTCAACATCAAGATCGACCGCGATGGTGGCGTGGTGGTGTACACCGGCGCGTCGGAGATTGGGCAAGGCTCAGACACGATGACGGCGCAGGTTGTGGCGGAGGTGCTGGGTTGCGATCTGGCGCGAGTCAGAGTCATTGCAGCCGATACCGACCTTACGCCTATCGATCTCGGATCGTATTCGAGCCGCGTGACGTTCATGGCGGGCAACGCCTCGCTGCGCGCGGCGGAAGCGGTGAAGAAGAACATTGTGAGTGCAGCCGCGAAGCGCATGAACTGCGCGCCGGAAGATGTGGTCCTGCGCAACGATCGGGTGCACAAGCGCGGCGCTGTTTCGGACGATAACGATTCAGAAGCGGCAGAGATACTGGAAGACAAAGAAGCGGCCCGAGGCCATGTAGACGGGCAAATTCTTCGTGGCTCGGTATTACAGACGCGGAAAGAAGAAGGACCCAAGGAGCACATGAGCTTCGAGGAGGCAGTGGTCTCGGCTATCGACTTTCACGGGGCTCTGACCGGTACAGGATCGTATGCTCCTCCGACCGAAGCGCGCGGCGGCAAACACAAGGGCGGTGGAGTTGGGCCCTCGCCGGCGTACTCCTATTCGGCGCAAGTGGCCGAGGTCACGGTGGACGAGGAGACTGGTGAAGTGACGGTGCATAAGATTTGGGCCGCGCATGATTGCGGACGAGCGCTGAATCCGGTCGCGGTCGAAGGCCAGGTGATTGGCTCTGTCTGGATGGGGCTGGGACAGGCGCTGGAAGAAGAAATGATATGGAAGGACGGTCTGCTGATGAATCCCGGATTGCTGGAGTATCGCAGCCCGTCTTCGGCTGAATCTCCGGACATCGAATGCATCATCGTGGAAAGCATCGATCCCGAAGGGCCGTTCGGCGCGAAGGAAGCGGGTGAAGGGTCGCTGGCGGCGACGATTCCAGCGATCTCGAATGCGATCTACCACGCTGTGGGAGTCCGACTGCGTGAGAGTCCATTTACGCCGGAGCGCATATTGTCAGCCTTGCGCGCGAAAAAAGGCTTGAAGCGGATCGAGATGACCGAGTCGGTCGATCCCACCGCTCCCGTGAAGTTTCGCGAGCACGGAGGCTCGTTGTGGTTCCGCGGCAAAGGACCGACGCGGCATGCGCTCGATCCATCGCGACAGGGTTCTCAAGGAGGATCGGTCGCGGGAGGTAAGCCGTGAGTCTGCCCAGCTTCCAACTGCTACGTCCTAAGACACTCGATGAAGCCGTAGGTCTGATGGCGAAACACGATGGCGAGGTGAAGATTGTTGCCGGGGGGACGGACCTGCTGCCGTCGATGAAGCAGAAGCTGTTTACGCCATCGTACCTGCTAGATTTGCACGGTGTGGGCGAATTGCGTGGAATTCGCAATGCACCGGGCAGGGGTGTGGAGATTGGCGCGTTGACTACGCTCAGCGCTATTGAACACTCCGCGATCATTCGCAAGGATTACCCGGTGTTTTACGAAGCTGTGAAGACCGTGGCTTCGCCCGTATTGCGCAACATGGGAACGCTGGGGGGCAATATCTGTCTGGACACGCGCTGCCTGTGGTACAACCAGTCGCTGCTGTGGCGCAAGAGTTGCGGATTTTGCCTTAAGAAAGACGGCGATTTGTGCCATGTGGCGCCCGGCGGAAATTTCTGCTGGGCCACGTTCTCCGGCGATACTCCCCCGGCGCTGCTGTGCCTGGGAGCCGAAATCGAAATCGCCGGGCCGCAGGGATTGCGGCGTATCACATTGTCAGAGTTCTATGTTAACGATGGCATTGTGCGTCTGCACCTTGCGCCGAACGAGATTGTCACGCGAGTGCATCTGCCGGAGGCGGCGGCGGGATGGCGTGGAAGTTATCAGAAGCTGCGGGTTCGCGGCAGCATTGATTATCCGCTGGCTGGAGTTGCGGTCGCGTTGAAGATGAAGTCCGGGCGCGTGGAAGACGCGCGAGTCGCTATCACGGCGTTGAATCCCGCGCCGTTCCTGGTGAAGGATGCGGATGCACATCTCATCGGGGTGGCTCCCAACGAGGAGATCGCTGAACGTATTGGCGAATTGGCGGCGAGAACCGCGAAGCCGTTGACCACGTCCGCGCTGACGCCGGAGTACAGGCGGGAGATGGCGCGAGTGTTTACGAAGCGGGCGGTGATGGCGTGCGTGAACTGAAGCAGTTGTCAGTTGCCGGTTGTCAGTTGTCAGATAACCCGCAAGGCCCTGCTCCGTCCGCTCGCTCACTGACAACTGACCACTGACCACCGACAACTACTCATGATCACCGACTGCCACATTCACATCCAGCCGATCGAACTGTTCAAGCCGGAAGCGCTGGCACTGATGAAGAAATCGCGCAAGGACTTCGACCGGGTTGCGGAGTATTGTCGCTCGCCGAAGGCGTTTCTCAAGCATCTGGATGAGATCGGCATCGATCGCGCGGTACTCATCAACTACGTGGCGCCGGAGGTGATCGGCTTCACACCTGCAGTCAACGAATTCATCGCCAACTACGTGAAAGAAGATCCCAAGCGGCTGATTCCCTGCGGCAGCGTTCATCCGCGACACGCGACAAATGTGCTGGCCGACATGGAGCAGATCGTGCGGCTGGGGATCAAGCTGATGAAGATCCATCCGCCGCATCAGTTGCTTTATCCCAACGACTACGTACACGGCGTGAAAGAGCTGGAGATTATCTATCGCGCCGCCGAAGCCAATGGGATTCCGGTCATGTTTCATACGGGTACGTCGATCTTTCCCGGTGCGCGAAACAAATATGGCGATCCAATGTATGTTGACGACGTCGCGGTCGACTTTCCGC
>JBEKTC010000049.1:0-17142 GCA_049516475.1 Candidatus Korobacteraceae bacterium
CAAGCGTTGCTGCCGTACTATCCCAATCTCGAGGCGATGCAGTTGGTCGATTACAAAGTCCGCGTGCTCGACAACGGCGCCGGTACCGAGGCGCGCGTTCGCGTGCTGATCGAATCGACCGATGGCAAGCGCCGATGGGGCACGGTTGGATTGTCGAGCAACGTCGTCGAGGCGAGCTGGCAGGCGCTGGTCGACTCGATCGAATACAAGCTGCACAAGGATAACGTGAAGCCGCGCGCGAAGGCGCCCGGCAAGCACAACGGCGCGCGTCCGCGGTCTGCCAGGGCCGTGGAGAACGCGCCGGCGCGCGCAAGATAGGGCCCGAGCGAGCATCGGAGCACGCCTCCGCGCCCGATCGCATCCTCGCCAACAAGGGCTAGGCGCTACACCAGCTCTTGTCGGTGCGGATTCTCTCAAACTCGGAAAACTAATCTGTCGCGAGCAAGCTGCTAGCTCTTCTTCGGATGCGGCGTGCCGATGTACGGAAACTCCTTGAGAATGTCGGTATGCGGTTTGAGGCCGCTGGGGGGACATTCATTTTTCGTCAGGAACGCGAGGCGGTAATCGATCACGTCGTCAGTGAAGACGCGGCCGTTGGGATACTTTGCGGGCTTCGAAGGATTGAAGCTCAGCATGTCGGGCAGCAGGCCTTCGACCTCGATGGCGGCGATGGCCTCTTCCCGGGTGTAATTGCCGGTATGTCCCATCAAGTGGACGAACATATCGGTCCAGCGCTTGCGATCGTTGACCGGCTCGCTGGCGTTGTATTCCAACTTGGTGTCATCGGTGTTGAAGAAGCTGCTGACGCTGGGATGGCCCGCGCGATCAGCGTGAATCAGCTTGCCATCCTCGCGCACGCTGCATCGTCCCCAAATGTGGATCACGGGATTGGAGCCAAGCTCACTGGTGGGCAGCTCTATCACCGTCGAGAATACGTTAGCTTCCGTATTCGAATCGACGCCGGTCCAGGGAGACTTGCTGCCCAGATGAGGCTCGGTGAAGTTCCGTTTGCCCCTGGTATCGAACAGGTTCTTGATACCGTCGAAGTCGAAAAAGAAGGCGTCGCTGCGCGCGCCGGCGAAGAAGGTGTACCCATTCGCCTTTACGATATTGGGTTTGTCGCCGACGAAGGAAACCGCAGCGTCGGAGATTATCTTGGTGCCGACCGCTTCCACCGAGCGGGCTTCGGTGCCTTTGGCGACAAAAACGTTCACCGTCTGCTTGCCGTTTTGCGGCGGCGAGAACACATAGCTGAACGCAATGTCGTTCAAATAATCGCCGTTGGTGTCGATGGCGAGCCGGTAGATGGCGTCAGGATGGAGCGCGTCGGCAAGCGGATTGGCATTAAGAATCAGCACCGTCCTTGCCGGGTCCGTGGGCGACTGGAAGGCGTAGAGATCGCAAAGGTCGAGTCGTTGGTCCCCGAGAGGAGGACCGAGGCTGAGTCCAGTGAAATGGTTCGACATTTTCTTACCTGCCTTTGAAAATTTGTAACTGCGATTGTGTTGTTGTACAGAAGGGTGACCCCCGGAATTTCACTTCTTGGCATTCCGGCATCGGGGAGTATACACCCGTTTTGTTTCCGCGCCGTTTCGACAGGACAAATCTGTTGCCGCTCGGCCACGTCGCTCCTGGGATGGGCCAAAGCGCGGGCTTGGCGGATGAGGTTGGATGCGCTCCGATGCATCACAGCGCATCTGCGCTACGGCTTTATCGTGCGGATCTTTACCAGCGTCCCGTCGGGCAGGGGATTGCCCGTGAAGTGGACGACGCCATCGCGCACCACGCCATTGAGCTCCGGCACCACCGCGGCAACCCCTCCGACATCGGTTGCGCTCACAGCGGGCGCCTTCTTCGCGATGCCGCGGTCCATCGCCAGATTAGCCAGTCGGTCGGCTTCGCGGTTCTTCTCGCGCAGCACATGCTTGACCTCGAAGTAATCAAGCTGATCGATCAGCTTCATCGCCCGGCCATGCAACTCCTTCAATGTGGGATTGCTGACCTTGTACTGGCCATTTATCTGCTTCACCATCAACTCGGAGTCGCTGACCACTTTCATCGCCTTAAAGCCATGCTGCAAGGTATAGTTCAGCGCTCCCAGCAGGCCGGAGTACTCGGCGTAATTGTTGGTCTGGCGACCGAGAAACTCGCTGAGCTCTGCCACCGGGCGCCCAAGTTCGTCCTCGATGACAACTCCATATCCCGCCGGGCCGGGATTTCCGCGCGCGCCGCCGTCGATGAAGGCCACGAGGTATCCCTGGTCGAGACTGGTGATCGGTGCGCCGATGAACTCCTGCGAGTGGTAGCGCGATTTCTCCGGAAAGGGACGGATGGGCATGGTGTGTAGTTTACCCCTAACAGGCCGCTGAAAAGTCGGAACAGCAGATCCCTCGCGGGCTGAAGCCCGCTCGTGATGACAAAAAATAAAGGACCTGCAACGGCGCAGCTGAAGCTTCGCCCCTTCAAAACAGATCGAAATCTGGAATCTGCTCTACCGTCCCAGTGCCAGCCGGGTCGCCAGCCGTTCCGGAAGATCAGCCTTAAGAATCCTGGCCTGGGTTTGCTCGACATCGTAGGGAACGCGGTAGAAGGTAACCGTGGCGGGCTTGTCTCCGTCGGTTTCATACAGCGCAAACGCCGCCCGCCAGTCGTTGTCCCGAGGCTGTCCCACCGATCCAGGGTTGATGAGATATCGCTCTCCCGGAACCAGCGCCAGTTCCACGTGCGCAACCCCATCGCTGCTTTGATATCGCGGCGCGAAGGGAAGCGTCTTGCCATCTTTGTAAGCGAAGCCGCCCTGTAGATGAGTGTGTCCGAAGAAGATGACGTCGGAGTGGCCCGGCATGTGAAAGTCGAAGCCGGCCGTCGAATTGTTCAGCACGTATTCGTCTTCGTCGCGCGGGGAGCCGTGCACAAACTCGATGCCGGGCAGCTCGTCGCGGCGCAACGGTCCCTGCGGCAACGCCCTTAGCCAGTTCAGATGGTGATTCTCCAGCGCCGTCTGGGTCCAGCGCGCCGACATAGCCGCCACCAGGTTGAACTCCGACAGGGCCAGCAGGCCGGAGCAGGCGCGATCGTGATTGCCGCGCACCACCGGGCATTTCATGCCCCGCACCCGGTCGCACACTTCGTTGGGCGAGGCGTTGTAGCCCACGACATCGCCCAGATTCACCACGCTATCGTGGGCGGGCGCAACCTCCATGCAGGCGTCCAAGGCCTCCAGGTTGGCGTGGATATCGCTGAGCACGAGCAAGCGCATGTCAGCGGACCTCCGGCGCAATCACGGGACAGCGCGCGAGATGTTCGGGAGCAACTTCGACCAGCGGCGGCAACGCGGCGGAACAGCTCGCAATCCGCAAGCTGCAGCGCGGCTCGAAGGCGCAGCCGGGCGGCAAAGCGGCAATCGCGGGGACGGCCCCTTCAATGGTCGGCAGCGGTTTGGCACGATCGGAGCGCAACGTTGGCACCGAGTTTAACAGCCCGCGCGTGTAAGGGTGCGCCGCATTGCGAAAAACATCTGTCGCCGTTCCCATCTCGACCACGCTTCCCGCATACATCACGCCGATGCGGTGCGAGATCTGCGAGACCACGGCGAGATCGTGCGAGATGAAGAGCATGGCCAGAGAGAATTTTTCGCGCAGTTCGGCGAGCAAGTCAAGGACCTGCGCCTGGATGGTGACGTCCAGCGCGGTCGTCGGCTCGTCCGCGATCAGCAGCGACGGACGATTCACGACGGCCATGGCGATCATCACGCGCTGGCGCTGGCCGCCGGAGAGCTGGTGGGGATAGTCGCGCGCGCGACGGTCGGCGTCGTCGATCGCAACCGTGCGAAGCGCCTCCACCGCCAGCCGCCACGCGTCGGCCTTGCTGACAGTGGTAGAGCGGGCCTTCAGGCCCGCGTCACGCCGCACTAAATGATCCGGGGCTTTAGCCCCGGCGCGCTCTGGATGGGCCAGCACGGCCTCGGCAATCTGGTCACCGACGCGCATCACCGGATTCAGCGCGGTCATCGGCTCCTGGAAGATCATGCTGATTCCCGCGCCGCGGATGTTACGCATCTCCGGTTCAGGCAAAAGGAGCAACTCTTCGCCGCGAAACCGGATGCTGCCATGCATGCGGGCTTGCGGCGGTAGCAGGCGCAAGATGGCCAGGGCACTAACCGATTTTCCCGAACCAGATTCCCCAACCAGTCCCAGCACCTCGCCCGCCGCGATGCAAAAGCCGACATCGCGGACAGCGGTCACGGTCCCCTGAGCGGTGACGAATTCGATGCTCAGGTTGCGAACATCCAGCAGCGGAGGCACACAGGTATGCTAGCAGGATAGGGGCTTTAGCTCAGCGCACCTTAGCGTACATCACCTGGTCCAGAATGACGCCGTTCTTGATCGCGCTGCGGCGCTGGATCCCCTCGCGCTCGAAGCCGGCTTTCTCCAGCACTCGTATGGATGCCACATTGTGGGAGAAAACCGTGGCGAAGATGCGGACGATCTTGTAGTTGTCTAACGCCCAGTCCGACGCCGCGGTCACGGCGCGGCTGGTAAAGCCGCGCCCCCAGAAGGGTTCAGCCAGCCAGTAGCCCATTTCCAAACTCAGTCGCGAGATGTCCGTCCCCAGCTTGAATCCGATGCCGCCGATGGCCTCGCCGTCGTATTCGATCGCAAAGGACATCGCCACATCCATGGAGCGCACATAGTTTAAGTAGTCGATGCCGTCGCGCCGGGTGTAGGGATAGGGAAACTGATCGCGCAGGTTGGCCGCAATCCTCGGATTATTGGCACAGCGAATCAAGGCGTCGAGGTCGTCTCTGCGCCAATCGCGTACCCGCAGATCGCCAAGATCGAGCAGCATGAGAGGAATGTTGCTGCATGGCGGCGGTTCAATGCAAGCGGCAAACGATGGGGGACGTTACCGCTCGTCGTAATACCAGCGCCGCACTCGTTGCAGCACGGTAGCGGGCGCATCTGGTTTGGAGCTGAAACTGATATCCGAATTGCGATAGTGCTTCCACTGTTGGCGCACAACCAGGACTGACAGCGCGATCAAGAGGGTCATACGGACACAGATCAGGGCAAGGTCCGCGGTTTTGGAATAGCGAGTGGTGGCAGCAAAACTTAGCAGCACCAGGCAGCCCAGGAACAGCATCCATCCTGCCGCTTTACCCCGCATGATCGCCTCAGGGCCTAAAGGCCGTCTTTCTTGGGCCGCGGTCCGGCACGACTGAAGTCGGGCCCTGACACAAAGCTCCGTTGCAACGAATTAATGACTCAGTACACTAGTTGCTAGTTACTAGTTGCTGCCTTCAAATCGACATCACTTCCTTCTCTTTGCCCTTGGCCAGTTCTTCCATCTTCTTGATTTCGTCGTCGGTCAGCTTCTGGATCTGCTCCAGCGCGCCGCGCTCTTCGTCTTCGGTGATCTTCTTGTCCTTCATCGCTTTCTTGATCAGCTCGTTGCCGTCGCGGCGGATGTTGCGGACCGCGGTGCGATGTTCTTCCAGCACCTTGTGCAGGTGCTTCACCATGTCCTTGCGGCGCTCTTCGGTCAGCGCGGGCACGGGCACGCGCACCAGCTTGCCATCGTTCATTGGATTTAAGCCGAGATCCGCGCTGCGGATCGCCTTCTCGATAGCGCCGATCAAGCTAACGTCCCACGCCTGCACCGTTATCAGCTGCGGCTCCGGCGCGCTCACGTTGGCCAACTGGTTCAGCGGCATCTGCGAGCCGTAAGCGTCCACGGTCACGCTGTCCAGCATGTGCACGGACGCGCGACCGGTGCGCGTCGAAGCCATCTCCTGGCGAAAATCTTCCACCGCCTTTTCCATGCGGGTGCGGAGTTGCGCAAAGCTGTCCTTCAGGGCGGGGATTGCTGCCATCGACACTTGAGCCATTAACGTTCGCCTCAGAATGAAGTCACAAAACTCTCGATTATAAGCCGTCGGTCTGTCGGCCGTCAGCATTTGGCTGAATCGAGGAGTGTAGTTCGCACGACTCCTAAGAATCTCCTAACCTTCAGCGGCATCCGGATTGCCTCTGTTATGGATGCGATAGTGCCTTCCGGGCGCCGTCCTCCGCGCACATCTGTGGCGGGGAGGCGCTATCGCATTGGAGGCAACCATGTCCATAGCCGGAATCGCCAGCAGCAGCCTTTCTCAGCTCGCCAATATTCAACGTAACTACCAGCAGGTGCGGGGTGAGTTCAAACAACCGGGCCAGGATTTGCAAACCGGAAATCTGGCGCAGGCCCAGACCGACTTCGTCACCTTGTCGCAGTCCGCGGCCAGCCAGTTCGGCAGCAATAGTCCCGTCACCAAAACGCTAAACACGATTGGGCAGGCTTTGCAATCGGGCAACCTTGCAACCGCCCGGCAAGCGTTCTCTTCGCTTCCGGTCGGGATGGTGGGCGCTTGCGCGGAACCCCATCACAGTAAAGTCGGGAGCACGCAGAACCCGTTCGGGCAAGCCTTGAATCAGCTTGGGCAGGCCTTGCAGTCCGGCAATCTGTCGGCGGCGCAGCAGGCATTCGCGGCGATGCAGCAGACCTGGCAGCAGGTTGCACCCAATGCCATGCCAGTCCCAAGCGCCGGTGGGTTGACGACAGGAGCCTCGAGCGTCGGTATCAACGTAACCGTCTAGCTTGGTTTGCGAGGATTCAGGTATACCGTACTCGTTCTTCGGTGCTTAGGCGCGGGGGGACCTGTCAAATGCTATTTGAGCACGTCCGTTGCCGCCCCTCTTAATAACACAATCGACGGATATAGTCAGATCACCGTTGCGGTCATCGTATCGGTACTTTCCCCAGATATAAAGGGCGCCAGTTCTCACATCTGAACAGAAACTCATGTCCGTGTAACAGGAAGGACATGATTCGCTACCATGGCTCACCCCCATTCCCCTGTTCGAGAGTATTGGCAGTTCAAAGGAGGTCTTCCTCCCGCAGCGGCACGTGACCGATCCGACAACTCTAGTAGCCTTTATCGCATATTTCCGCGACCGGCGACTCGAACTCAAGCAACGTCGCGTCTCCCCTGGCGCGGAACTCTGCTACAACTTCCTCCTCTGAGATATTAATGCGGTGTGAAACTTCAAACGCAGCAAAGCGCAAGGCCTTGTCGTGGGCCCCAAGCGTATATTTGATCCGCTCCTCATCCCCCGGCAGACTGGACTCGACGTTCATGAATTGGCCTCCCGTTGAGTTGTATAGAAACACGACACTTTTATCATAAAGACGAAATTATCCGCGCCTCGAATTCTTGTTTAGGACACTTCCTTCTTTTTTTGCGAGGCTCTGGCGGCCACATCGACTCGCCCGATCTAAATCCAAGGCGCCCTCGCGCCGCATATACCTCTAAAGAGGTGGACTCGTACTTCCGGAAAGTGTTGTTTTTTGCTGCCGCGGTTGGCATACCTCGCCATTTCGCAGTTCTGGCTTCTTCCGGCCAATAAAAACTTGCCTTTATGTCAGTTATTAGTTGCGGTTACTACGACTAAAGGCTTAGGATGAAGAAGTTGGGACTGGCTCCTCGTACATTCCCAAATTAGTACCAAAATCTGCAATTCCACGTTCGAAAGTCAAACATTCCCTCATGCACAGCGCCACTCAATCTGTGTGCGAGTACTCCCAGGAGAGACTAAGATGGCGTGGTACGCGTATTGTATTACGGAGCAGCAGGGCCTCCAGAATGGTACGAGAGCCCGGCGTCCCTTCGCGATAGAGAACCTTCGAGGCGTGAATGGCGCTTCGATACTGGCCTACCCGAGCGGCGATTTCGCAGTCATCGTCAGCGAATATTCCACGGGACAAACTCTCACCCAACAAGCCATCGTCGATCACTCCCGCGTAGTCAGCGAGTGCTTTCGCACCCTCACCGTTCTACCTTTCCGTTTTGGCACCATCTTCGATACCGATGAAGCCTTGCGGCGCGCGGTAAGGGCGAACCGCAGGACCTTCCTGGAAACGGTTGACCGTTTGCGCGGCAAAGCCGAAATGCACTTCAAGCTTCTGGTGAAAGACGGCATGCTGGAAGAAGCGATTCTGGAATTGCCCAAGGGAGTGGGAGGCGAGTATCTCCGCCAGCTACGCGAACAAGCGTCGCGTGACAGGGAACGGCAGACCAAGGCGCGCGCTCTTTCCATGCAGGTTCACAAGCTGTTTTCTCCCCTGGAGGAAGACGTGATCTGCAAGCGAACCGACTCCGGTGGTATGCTCATTGATTTTGCCCATCTGATCGAATCCAACTCCGTGGCCAAGTATCAGAACCGCTATGGCACGGCCACACGGCATTTCAAAGATTGCCACGTCACAATTACCGGCCCCTGGCCTCCGTATCACTTCATGCCGGGCAAGCTCCGCACCGTTTCGGGCAGCTAGGTTTCTCTTCTGAAAGGGTGGCCGGTCGAGGCCGCCCTTTTCGATTCCCCATCCATTACACCCCTATTGCAGAAAATTCTCTCCAGCAATCGCTCGTCCGAGTGGCCGCGGACCCACAATCAATCCACGCAAACCATCGTTCGTAATTCCAGGATTGGGCGGTTTTCCGCCTTCAGGGCCGCTTTTCTTGCGTCTAAGGTGTAGTTGATCCGAAAGACGAGTGTCTAGCATCCAATTGCTGAATTGGCCGATATGCCAAATGAGTGTGACGGGTGGAGTTGACGTGCGTTCTTCCGGACGAATATGATTCCCGTTCGCACACTGCATTTTTCGCCCGTCAGGCCAGTCAGGCTGCCGTGCGGGAATCGTAGGGGTACGGTACTTATGGAGAGAAAGAAACTCGAAACCTTCAAGAAGCGATTAGAGGAGCGCCAGCGGGAGTTGCGGTATGCCATGAATCGTACCGCTCAGGATGGCCGGGACGCCGACGTGGAGTCCGCACAGGACATCGCCGACCGGGCTGCCAACTCGTACAACAAGGAATTTCTGTTCCATCAAAGCAACAACGATCGCCAGTTGTTGCAGATGGTGGACGGCGCACTCGAACGGATCCGCGAAGGCAGTTTCGGCCAGTGCATATCCTGTGGCGCCGAGATCAACGCCAAGCGTCTGGAGGCAGTTCCCTGGACGCGCCATTGCATCGAGTGCCAGGAAAAGCTGGAAAAGGGGATCCTCGAGCACAGCAGCATCTAAGCCATTTGCGTGGAGAATGCGAAGCCGCCCCGTGAGGGCGGTTTTGTCGTTTGTGGAATCAGCAGCAAGAGCCGGTGAAGATTTGGCAAACTTGAATTAGCGTACACATTGGTGTACACTCTACCGAGAGCATAATTTATGGTTGCACTCAAAGTCGGCGTCCGTGAGTTTCGCGAAAGAATCGCCAGTTTTCTGGAGTCAGATACTCCTGTAGCCATCACCCGCCACGGCGAGACTCTCGGAATTTATGTTCCTACCCGCAGCAAACACCCAAAGACGGCTGATATTTCCGAACTACGGGCCGCGGCAGACCGCCTGTCGGAGGCTTTAGCGGATGTTGACGAAGAGGAGTTGATGGCCGAATTCAAACACCTGCGCCGGCGAGGCAAGGGTGTGTCTCGTTGAGATGATTGTTCTCGACGCCAACATCCTGATTCGTGATGCGGAAATCGAGGCTACGGTAGTTCCCCTCAATCCTCCGAGGGAGGCTTTTGTCGTTGGCTAGCCAAGAGTCGTGGGATCAATAGCGGTAATCTCACGATAGCGCGTGAAATCTTGGACATTGAACGTCAGAACGCTACCAACCCGATGCGTTATCATCGCGGCCACCAGTCGGGCATCGTGCGTGTTTTTGCCCGAAACGCGGTAAACAACGACCAAACGCTCCCATTCCTCCTGTATCGGAACCTCCGGCAGAAGAATGAATAGCCGTTTGAGAGCATCATCCTCGGCCATAGCCTGCTTCGTTATCAAGCCAAGACCGTTCTCATCCACGGGTCGTGTAATTGCAGCCCAGAACTCAACCAGGTTCTGCGCTGCAAGATGCAGCACTTCGCCTCTTCCGCGGAGGGTAACGAGCGCTCGTTCGGCTATAGGGCAATGCGGGTGATGTGGCTGTAAGAGCCGCAATAGGATGTTCGTGTCCAGAAGGACAGCCATTTATAGGCCGCGTGTTCCGTAGTTGGACTCCCGGCTGACGGCCTCGTCCGACAGTAGAGGCGTCGAAGCCGAGTGACCATGAACCCAGGCGTGGAGCTCCTGTGACCACTGCTCGGCATCCATCGCAGCCGTCGATGCAAGCTGCGCCTCCAGCCGTTGCCGGATAGCCTCAAGGCCAGCATCTACAACGTCGTCCGCATCGCGAATCACGCCAGCCTGAATTGCCTGCCCGATGACTCGCTCCTGCTCCGAATTGAGATGAATTGTCATGCACCGTAACGTTTCTGTTCGGTCACTATCCCCCTACAATAGTGGGCCACTTCACCCAAGTCAACGCATGGCGTTGCCTTTTGTAGCCGGCGCTATCAAACGATTTCAGGTCCCTAATTATCGAATGCGGCGCAAGTTCACAGGAGCCGCCCCGCTCAGTCTTCCGTCCGCGGCTTCATCTGCCCGCACCGCAGATACCGGTTGTGCCAGCCCAGCGATTCGCTCATCAGATGCGGTGTGTGCCGGCCATACGACAGCCGTTCGGCGCGATTCAGGTAATCCACCAGCAACGGCTTGTAATCGGGCGAGGCGCACTTCTCGATGATCAGGTGGGCGCGCTGGCGTGGCGAGAGTCCGCGCAAGTCGGCCAAACCCTGCTCGGTCACGATCACGGATACATCGTGTTCCGTGTGATCCACGTGTGAAACCATCGGCACGATGGTTGAAATACTGCCCTTTTGGGCGATCGAGGGCGCCATGAAAATAGAGACATATCCATTGCGCGCGAAGTCGCCGGAACCGCCGATACCGTTCTGAATGCGCGACCCCATCACGTGGGTCGAGTTCACGTTGCCATAGATGTCAGCCTCGATCATGCCATTCATCGCGATGACGCCAAGCCGGCGGATGATTTCGGGGTGGTTGGAGATTTCCTGTGGGCGCAGCACGATCTGCTTGCGATAGCTCGCCATATCGGCATTGACTTCGGTCAGCATCTCCGGGCTCAACGAAAATGCGGTTGCCGAGGCTGCGACGAGTTTGCCCGATTTCAGCAGGCGAATCATGCCATCCTGAATTACTTCGGTGTAGGAGGTGAAGCCTTCGAACGGACCTTCTTCCAGGCCGAACAGCACGGCATTGGCGATGTTCCCCACGCCCGACTGCAGCGGCAGCAGGTTAGCGGGAATGCGTCCCTTCTTCACTTCCCAGGCAAGGAATTCGAGAATGTGTCCGGCAATGCGGCGCGAGTTTTCGTCCGGAGCTTTGAACGGACTGTTGCGGTCCGGCGAATCGGTGAGCACGACAGCCGCGATCTTTTCCAGCGGCATTTCAAGGTAGGGGCTGCCGATGCGCTGCCCGGTGTACGTCAAGGGAATCGGTCCGCGATTGGGCGGCGGTTGCAGGCCGTAGTAAATGTCGTGCATGCCTTCCAGCGCCGCGGGCTGCCACGCGTTCACCTCGATGATCACGCGCTCGGCCTGCTCGATCCAGGTCTTGTTGTTGCCAATGGACGAGCTCGGAACCAGGCGGCCGTCTTCCAGCACCGCCGTCACTTCAATCAACGCGAGATCGAGTTTGCCCAGGAACCCGTACTCCACAAACTGCGCGACATGGCTCAGGTGGATGTCCATGTACTCCATCTCGCCGGCGTTGATGCGCTTGCGCGTTTCCGGATCGGACTGATACGGCAGCCGCAAGTGAATACCACCTGCCATGGCGAGGGCGCCGTCGAGTTCGGGACCAGTGGAAGCGCCGGTGAAGATGCTGACTTGGAACTTCTGCCCACGCAGGTTAGCGTCGGAGATGCGACGCGCCAGCGCCATCGGCACAGCCTTGGGGTAGCCGGAGCCGGTGAAGCCGCTCATGCCGACCTGGTGACCGTTGTGGATCAACGCGGCCGCATCTTCGGCGCTCATGATTCGGTTTGCCAAGCTTGAATTCAGTACACGGGATGTGGTGGTCGGGACCACAGCAGTTGACATAGAAGTGCCTTTCAAACGAAGAAATTGTCTGCGCGCGAATATGTATTAACCATAGGCAAGTGATCAGACAGTCGTCAGTGAGGCAGGTCACAAGCCGGGTGGAACTGGGCGGCAGGGGCAGCGCTGACTGGGATGGGAGGTTAGAAGAAAAAAGAGACCTGGAGCGCTCCCACTTCAGGTCTCTCT
Organism: Candidatus Korobacteraceae bacterium; assembly: GCA_049516475.1. Taxonomy (GTDB): domain Bacteria; phylum Acidobacteriota; class Terriglobia; order Terriglobales; family Acidobacteriaceae; genus Bog-257. The sequence continues at coordinate 12,219 of JBEKTC010000049.1, forward strand.
AGTACGTGATGCAGCATCGCTTGGCTACAGTCACGGTCTCCGGGCCATCGGAGAGTCTGTTCGTGCCTTCCGACGTCGCTGGGCGACGTCTGTCGGGTCTTCCTCGGCTACGATTGCGAAATTACTTACTGCAAACCAAGTGCCAATGGGAAGCTACTGCAACGCAATTTAGAAGTAGCTTAATTTCCATTCAGATACGAACGCTTGATTGGAACAGGAAGAATTAGCCGCGCTCAATTCCGGCTATTTTCCTATCCGATTGGATAGTTGCAACTATCCGTCTGGTTAGGCCCTTTCCAGCGGCTGGGTAGTGTTGCCGTTTGGATGAAACTACATCTTCACCGGAGGCTAAGATTCCACGCGCGACCTGCAAGGAAGTCAGCTACACTAGCTGCCTTGGGGGATGCGGACTTGGACTCGAGAGTGATAGTGGTTTCGGGACCTTCGAAGGGAACTGTCGTCAGGCTCACCGGCGACCAGCTCTCGGTCGGTCGGGATTCCGCCAACCATCTTAGCCTGCGCGATCGCGCGGTGTCGCGACGGCACTTCGCCATCAGCAAGACGGATGCTGCGTTCCAACTCATCGATCTGGAAAGTCATAACGGCACGTTCGTAAATGGCATTCCGGTGCGGCGTAAATTCCTGACGCACGGTGACACGGTCCGTGTCGGCCGCTGTGAGTTGGTCTTCCTGATCACCGAGGACGATCAACAGACTGTCCAACCTGTGCAGTTTAAGGAGCAAGAGACAGTCGATCTCTTGACAACGTCCAGCGTGCGCGCCTACTCCTCGCGGCCGTGCGATGGCACCGATGTCGGGCGGATGGCCCGCGATCTGAACGCTCTTTTCAAGATCGCCAACACCATTAATTCCGTTCGTGATCTTGAGGTGCTACAGCAGCTCCTGCTGCAATTGATCGGCGAAGTTGTACCCGCGGACTCCGGCGCCATTGTGATCCTGCGCCACGCCGATGAGGAGCCCACTTCCAGTTGCGTCTGGCAGCGGCACCCCAACGCTGCCGCACAGATAAGCATTCGGCGTGAGATTGTGCAGCGCGCCTTGTGGGAGCGTTCGCCCATCCTCAGCCGGCCGCTCCCCGATTCGGGCGCGAAGGAAAGCATTCTTTGCGTACCGTTGGTGGGGGTGGAAAGGACGGTCGGAGTTCTGTACATGGCCGCTGACGGCTCAGCGGATAAGTTTGAAGACGGACACGTCCACTTTCTGAATTCGGTTGCTGGCATCGCCGCAGTCACGCTGGAAAATGTTCTCGCGACCGATTCCCTGCGCAGCGAGAATCGCCGCTTGCAGGCGGAACTGGACCTGGAGGGAGTGATTATTGGCGAAAGCAAACCCATGCATCAGGTCGAGAACTTCATCGCCCGGGTGGCGAAGAGCGATTCCACCGTCCTGATCCGCGGGGAGAGCGGCACCGGTAAGGAACTGGTGGCGCGGGCCATTCATCGCAATAGCTTGCGCGCCGACAAACCGTTCGTCGCCATCAACTGCGCCGCCATTCCCGAAGCACTGCTGGAGAGCGAGTTGTTTGGCCATGAAAAAGGCGCGTTCACCGGAGCTATTGCCACCAAGAAGGGAAAACTGGAGATTGCCGAAAGCGGAACCATTTTCCTGGATGAGATCGGCGAGCTGGCGCCGATACTCCAGGCAAAGATCCTGCGCGCCGTGCAGGAACACGAATTTGAGCGCGTGGGCGCGACGCGTACGCTGAAGCTGGACGCCCGGGTGATTGCGGCAACCAACAAGAACCTGGAAGATGCCATCAAGGCAGGCCAGTTTCGCCAGGACCTTTACTATCGCCTGAACGTGGTCTCCGTGGTGGTGCCGCCACTGCGCGAACGCCCCGACGACATCCCTCTGCTGGCAATGTATTTCGCGGCAAAGTATTCGGAAAGGTGTAACCGTCCGTTGAAGGGTATTTCTTCCGCCGTGCGTTCGCTGTTGGTGAGCTATAGCTGGCCGGGTAATGTGCGCGAGCTGGAGAACGCCATTGAGCACGCCCTGGTTCTGGGGACCAGCGAGGACATTGTTCTCGACGACTTGCCTGACGCCCTGCTGGAAATGCAACCAGCCGAGAGCAGCAGCGTGAAATATCACGACCAGATCAACCATCTAAAGAAGCGGATGATTGCCGATGCGGTGAAGCAGAGCAAGGGAAGCTATACCGAAGCCGCCAAAATGCTGGGTGTCCACCCTAACTACCTGCACCGCCTCATTCGCAATCTGGACATCAAGTCAGACTTAAAGAAGGATGATGGGAACTGAGGTCGGCCGATACGGCCAAAGTATTCGTTGGGCTGCTGTTCGCGGCGTGATACTGTTTCTGGGAATTGCGGGATATGAGCAAGCACATGATTTCAAGCTGCAGACGAAGCGCTTTTGCTGTTCTGGCGGGTCTTCTTTTCCTGCTTACAGGGTGTCATCGCGGCACGAAAGACTCTGGACCGCTGTACATCATGCTCATGTTTAATGGTGGCGCTTGTTCACAGAACGGTTCTTCAGATGTTGTTGAGATCGATCCGGACCGGGCCGTGATCTATCAGACTGCAGCCGAGCTCACCGATTTTGAAGTACGATTTGCGGCGTGCCCGTTTAGTTCCTGCCCCGCCAGTAGTCCACACGGAAGGGCTGTCAATGTCGGGCCGCCGAATCCGGGTACAGTCGGTACGACATTCATGTATACCGGCATCACGATGAACCATCAGTCATGCAACAATGCCGGCACAATGGGTTTGCGCGTAAAGCTTGCTCCCTAGCGGCATTGCTATAGCTTGCTTCTTTTAGTCCTCTGCCAGGTTGACTATCGCGGGATTTCGCAAAGGCATAATTCTTTGCTATTTGCTTGACAGCCGCCTCAATCGTGCTAGTGTTTCTAAAGATTTAAGAAAGTGAGGCGACCTATGGCGTCACGTTACAGTTGGCTCGCTCTCGCGGTTCTGGCCGCATCTCTTGTTGGTCTAACGAGTTGCCAGCGCACGAGCGCGGCCCAACCTGCTACTCAGACCATCAGTCTGAGCTACAACAATGGCTCTTGCCAGCAGAACGGCTCTTCCGGAGTAATTGAGGTCTCCCAGAGCCAGCCGGTGGTGTTTCAGGGAGCTAACACACTAACCCAATTCCAAGTGCAGTTTAGTAGCTGCCCGTTGAGCTCCTGTCCTGTAAGTAGTCCGAATGGAGCGGCCGTTAATGTGGGACAACCGACCGGGACAGTGGGTACCACCTATAACTACAGCAGCATTACCATTAACAATCAGTCGTGTAATAGTGGTGTCGGGGCGATGGGGCTGCGCGTCAAGCCATAGCCTCAACCCTGGGCGACGGTAGCACGAAATTGCTGGTCCTGCCGCAAGTTGGAGAAATCCGGACTGTCACGAATGATGGTGCGGGAATATCCAGCTTGCACAGCTTTGCTCAAGTACGATAGCGCCTGTTCACGCTGATTGAAGTGGTTGTACACGACGGCTGCCCGAAAAAGAACCTCGCCGTTGGAGGGTGCCAGCGCCAGCGCCTTTTGCAAATAGCCATATGCCGTCTGCTGATCGCCTAACATGGCTGTGTAGTTAGCCAGGTAGGCTAATGTCAGGGCGTCCTCCGGATTAATCTCTGCCTGAGAATTCGCGATCGATATCGCCTTCCGGTAGTTTACAACTGATTCGCCGCGGCGGCTTATACTCCAGTAGAGTGCATCGGCAAGGTTCCCCCAGACCATCCAGTCGTGGTTGTCAAGCTTCAACGCCTGCTGCAGTGCCGATATAGATTCCGGATAGCGATTCATCAGCGTATAGGTGTAACCCAGATCGCCATAGGCATCGGAGCTCGGGCGCAAAGCTATCGAGCGATTGAACGCTGCTATCGCCTCCGGATAGCGGCCTTGCGCGACATAAGCTGATCCCAAATTGAAGAAGCTGAGATAATTGCCGGGTGCAAGCTCGGTCGATCTCAGAAATGCGTTGGCAGCGTCGGAGTAGCGGCTCTGGTCAAAGTAGAACGCGCCCATCCAATCGTACACGGCCCAATACTTTGGCCGCAGAGCGATTGCCTGCTTGTAGGCGGATTCGGCGCCGGCAAAGTTACCAAGGCTCTTATAGGCATCCGCTAAACCGCGAAGTGCGTCTTCATTCCCCGGCTCCGCCTGGAAGGCACGCTGGAATTCTTGTACCGCCTTATCGTACTTCCCGGTTCCGTTGTAGACGTTTCCCATGCAGATATGGCCTTCAACCAATTCCGGGTTTAGCGACAGCGCCTTCTCGCAACTACGCGAGGCTTTGTTGACCCAATCGGTTCCACGGTAGAAGATACGGAAGCCTTCACCGTAAGCGCTGCCCAGCGCCGCGTAGCCCAAAGCGTAATTCGGATCGATCTTCACTGCCTGAGTGAACTCGGCAACGGCATTGTCGATGTCATCCGGCTTGCTGAACTCCAACTGATAGCCGCGTCCCCGGATGTAGGCTTCGTAGGCTGCCGGCTGCGTATCCTGTCGCACGGTCAGTTTTCGACGCTGCTCCGGATCGATTCGCACCGGCAACATGTCAAGGGCCTCGCTCACCACACGGTCCTGCAGTCCGAAGCCGTCGTCGGCATTGACCGTGATGGTGCGGGCGGCCAATTGCCGGTGAGTCCTGGCGTCCACCAGGTAACTGTTGATACGAATGGTCTCTCCTTCTTTTTGTAGGCTGCTCTCCAGCACCAGGTCGGCGCCAAATTCGCGGCGCGCATCGTCTGCCGTTTTCACGCTTTGATCGCGAAGATCGCGAGGCGAGACCACCTGGATGGAGTCGCCGTTGCTGGCTTCCACCAATTTGGCCGTGAGCGTCTCCATCAGTCCCAGACCCAGAGCATTGGTTGCGCTATCCTGCCCCACCGTGTCGATGGGTAACACGGCCAGAATCCTCTGCTGAGGCACGAACCG
>JBEKTC010000050.1:0-17119 GCA_049516475.1 Candidatus Korobacteraceae bacterium
CCGGGCCTACAACAATCTCGGTTATGCGTACAAAGACATTGGCGATTTCGCCGATGCCCGGTCTAGCCTTCAGAGTGCCGTCGCCGTCGACCCGGAGTTTGTAGGCGCATGGATCAGCCTTGGCCTGGTGGCGCAACGAGCTGGAGACTTGCCCATGGCCATCAGTTCCTATTCCCGCGCGACACAGATCCATCCGTCCGACTTCGGATACCTGTTGCTCGCGGGAGCGCTGGAAGCCAGCGGTGATCGATCCCAAGCGGCCAGCGCCCGGCAAAAGGCCGCCCTGCTTTCGGACGATCTCCTTACCGCACAGCACTACGCGGACAAACTCCTGGCTCACTAACTCCGATCTGGGCTGTATCCGTCCGGATTGTGAAGCGCGTCACAAAATTTCCAGCCAGTGCTCGCTTATAATCGCGCTCGCAGGGGGCGTGATGAATTCGGTTGCTTTGGATCCTGCGCCGGTGGCGCAGTCGCAGCACAAACCGCGTCGACTTTCGGTGACCCACAAACAGGCATTGGGTCTCAGTCTGGTTCTCCTCGCTGCCACCATCGCCCTGTACTTCCCGGTGATTCATCATCCCTTCGTCAACATGGACGACATGGGATATGTCTACGAGAACCTGCATGTGCAGGATGGCTTGAGCTGGCCCACCATCAAATGGGCGTTGCTGACCTTTGACGACAACAACTGGCACCCCGTCACCTGGTTCTCGCATGCGCTCGATTGCCAGATGTTCGGCATCGACCCCCCGGGCCATCACTTAATGAACGCCCTTTGGCATTCAGTTGACGTGGTGGTGTTGTTTTGGGTGTTGCTGCTGGCGACAGGGTATCTGGGCCGCAGCTTCATGGTGGCTGCATTGTTCGCTCTGCATCCCATCAACGTCGAATCCGTGGCCTGGATGGCGGAGCGCAAAACCCTGTTGAGCACTTTTTTCTTTCTGCTCGCGCTGGGTGCTTACCGTTGGTATGCGCGCCAGCCTGGCCTTGTCCGATACGCGGTCGTCGCCCTGTTGTTCGTTCTGGGCCTGATGTCAAAGCCACAGATCATTACGCTGCCGTGCGTGCTGCTGTTATGGGATTACTGGCCGCTGCAACGCATGGACACCCCCTGGCGCGAACCCGCTGCCCCCGGTCCGCCGTCGGAGTTTCCCCGTAAAAGCCTTTTCTGGCTGATCAAGGAAAAGATTCCGCTCTTCATAATTTGCGCGGCCAGCGCCCTGATTACCATGTTGGCGCAACGCGTTGGCCGGCCGCAGCGTTGGCCTTACTCGACCTCGATCCGGGTCGGCAACTCCATCGTTGCCTACGTCCGATATATCGGCAAGGCCCTGTGGCCCTCGCACCTCGCCATCATGTATCTCCACCCCGGGTTCTCGCTGAGGTTTTGGCAGGTGGCCGCGGCCGCTTTGGTGTTGTTGGCAATCACCGCGCTGGTGATCGTGGGCCGGCGCTATCGCTATCTTCCCGTTGGCTGGTTCTGGTTCCTGGGAACGCTTGTGCCGACCATTGGTTTAATGCAGGTGGGCAGGCAGGCGATGGCTGACCGCTACGCCTACCAGTCATTTCTTGGCCTGTTCATTCTCATCTGCTGGGGTGCGGCGGATTGGGCCCGGCAAAAGCAGTGGCCCAAGGCTGTCCTACCCGCCGCCAGCATCGCAATCCTGCTGGTGCTCGCCGTCATTTCTCATCGTCAGATTGGCTATTGGGGCGACAACCTGACCCTGTGGTCGCACGCCGCGCAGGTCACAACCGACAACTGGGTGGCCGAAGACATGGTCGCTGGCATCCTGTTCAACTCGGGACATCGCCAGGAGGCCATCGCTCACTACTATGTCGCGTCCGCTCTCAACCCAACTGACTCCGGGAGTAATCTGGCTATTGCCATCTACGAGCAACAGCGTGGAAACCTGCAGGCAGCGATTCAACGGTACAACCGGGCCCTCATCGAGATGGACGACCCCTTGGAGCAGGCCAAACTTTATCAAAATCTGTCGATAGCGTATCGCGACGCCGGCGAGATTCCGCAATCGGCGGACGCCTTCAGCAAAATGAAAAAGCTGCGCGGTCTGCACTGATGCGGGTCGGGGATATCAGCTAACCGCGGCGAGCCGTCCAATCTTCACGGATAAGAGGTCATCTCATAAATCGTTCTCGGTTGTGTCAGGGCACGACTTTTTAGTCGTGCCGAACCCGACTACATCGAGGATCAGGGCTTTAGCCCCTGACCATCAGAGTTTTCAGGGGCTAAAAGCCCAAGGCAATCACGGCCCAGCGTCGGCACGGCTGAACAGGCTGCTGAAAAAGTGGATTTCGGCAAGTCTTGAAGGAGCGCACCTTTAGGTGCGCCGCCACAAGTCCTTTGAATTTGTCATCCCGAGGAGGCCTTTAGGCCGACGAGGGATCTGCTTTTGAGTTTTTCAGCAGCTTGTGAAGCCGTGCCCTGACACAAGAATTTATGAGATGGCTTCTGGTGAGATGGCTTCTGGTTGCACAAATCCCTCATTCGAGCGAAAATGCCTCAGCTTGGCCTCCGCGCTGCTCCAGCGTTCTCGCGCGGTAGATAGGGAATTCATCTTCCATAAGAGGGCTTTATGATACCGCAGTTGCAGCAGAACACTCCGGTTTCGTCGCCGGACACTGCGCCGCAATGGTCACTGGCCGCACGCATCGCCTTTCGCTTCGGCTTTTGCTATTTCCTCCTCTATGTCTATCCGCGGTCAGTAGGATCACTCGGGGCCTTGGTCAAATACAACAATCCCTTGCGGGATTTGTGGCACGCCGTTGTGCCGTGGGTGGGAGCCCATGTGCTTCACCTGAGCGGCAACTTCACCGAGGTGGCCAATGGCAGCGGCGACCAGCTCTATGACTATGTCCTGCTGTTTTGCATTGCGATAACCGCTCTGATCGCCACCGTTATCTGGTCCTGGCTGGACCGGAAGCGTCCAAACTATGAGGTGCTCTACCAGTGGCTTCGTATATTCGTCCGCATGGTTGTCGCGGTCGCCATGATTAGCTACGGGGCAAACAAGCTATTTCGCATGCAGTTTGCCGAACCGGCGCTTTCGAGGTACGTCGATACCTTCGGACAAACCACTCCTATGGGCCTTCTTTGGACATTCATGGGCATGTCGCGGGCTTACAGCTTTTTTGGTGGTGTGGGCGAGATGCTGGGAGGAGTTCTGCTCCTTATTCCTCAGTTCGCCGCCCTGGGATCGTTGGTCACGCTTGCCGTCATGAGCAATGTGCTCATGCTCAACCTATGTTATGACGTGCCCAGAAAAATCTATTCGATTCACCTCATACTTTTCTGTCTTTTCCTGCTATTTCCGGATATGCGGCGAATTGCGGACTTCTTCCTGCTAAACCGCACCACCCGACTTACACCTACAGTTGCTCTCTTTAGAGAGAAATTCTTGAACTATGGAGTGTGGGCCCTACAGTTGGGAATCGGAGTGGCTGCCATTATCGTTTGCTCGAACCAGGCCTACATCGACGCGGCCAATAACGTTACATATATTCAACCGCCCGCCCTTCGCGGCATCTGGTCCGTGGAAGACTACGTTCTCGACGGCGCGCCGAAATTGCCGCTACTCACCGACACTGATCGCTGGCAGCGTGCGATCTTCGATGCGCCGAAAAAAATTACAGTTCAGAGGATGGACGGCACTTTCAAAAAATATTATCTGGAGTTCAAGTCCGACGGGAAGGCTTTCAATCTCTGGGATGTGGATAATACCCAGTGGAGGACCACGCTTACCTACGACATGCCGGATGCGAATCATATGACTCTCGTAGGCAAGATCGGCGGACATCCGGCGACGCTCAAGCTTACACGCGAGAACCTGTCCGATCCAGTCAAATTCCTACTGCTCAACCGCGGTATGCACTGGGTCACCGATTTTGCGCACAATCGTTGAGAGCAGTCCGCAGTGCGAGGCAGGAAATACTTTTTGCGATTGAGCGCTTACCTTGTGATTTCGTACGGTATAGCGCCTTTTGCAAGTTTGCCGGCAATCGGGCGCCTATTTTGACTGCGACTGCAAGCTAAGCGCTTGCGCGTAGCATTCATTTGCCTTTTGAAGATCGCCAAGATCGCGATACGCGGCGGCCATATTTCTCAAAATATGCGCCCTATCTTCGTTCGATACGTTGTAGTCACGAAGAGCGTGCTGATACCTTGAAATAGCTTCCTGCAAATGCCCAAGCGACTGTTCGTGATAGCCGATGATCATGCCGCTGTAGCCTTCATCGGGATTAATAGCTGAACCTTTATATAAATGCTCCAGGGCCTCAGCCTTTTTCCCCCGCGCCATCAGTTGAATACCAATATTGACTTCCGCCGCCCAATGGTTAGGCACAGTGGCCGCGCCATGTTCCCATAGTGTAAGGTCGTCCTTCCAATAGCCGATCTGGCGGTAGGCGACTGTAGTCAACGCCAACAGGACAATGGCACTCGTAGCCGCCACCCAGGCCACGGAAATATGGCGCCGCTCGGCCCAGTCCGCGACACCCCAGCAAACCATGATAAACAGCCCTATATACGGCTGGTAGCCGAACCGGTCAGCCATACCTTGTCTACCGGCTTGGAGAATTCCTATCATAGGTACCAGCATTCCCAGGAACCAAAACCATCCTACTGGCAGGTAGCGATACCGCCGGCCCGCCAGCACCAGCGCTGTGATTGCCAGCAAGACAGCGACAGATCCGATCACCTGCCAGGGCGTCAGCCAAGCGCCTTGATGGGGTAGCTCCGGAGCCATGCCCGATGGCCAAAATGCCTTCTTGATATACAAAATATAAGAGAACACGGCATTCTTCAGGCGCGACGACAAAGGCGGCATAAGGCCCGGACGAACTGAAGCCTGAGCCATGACGGTGAACATCGCGTCTACGATGCACAAAAACAGGAGTGGAATCTTCTCCTTGATTAGCTGGGGAAGAGTTTGTGGAGGAAAGATACTCGGCTCGGGCGAAGGCGAAGAGCTTGGAGCATTGGGAAACATTCGCTGTAGCGGCCAGTAATCCCACAGCAGCAAAACAAATGGCAGGGTTATCACCTGCGGCTTGGCCAGCAGCCCCAAGGCAAACAGCACGGCAATTACGGTGTAGCGGCGGTCGGTGGGGTCGCGCGCATACCAGCGGTACGCCCCCAGGGCCAACAGGAAAAACACCATGCTCAGCACGCTTCTGCGTTCGGCTATCCAGGCGACAGCTTCCACGTTCATGGGATGAACAGCAAATAGCGCCGCCACCATGAAGCTTCGTCCCGTATAGCCAGTGGCGCGCTTCAGCACCCAGAAGAGCAGGACCACGTCGAGGGCGTGGAAGAACACGTTCATATCGTGATGGCCGGCGGGATTTCGCCCAAACATCTGATAGTCGATCGCGTGCGACATCCAGCTCAAGGGAATCCAGTTGGCCATGTTCACGGCGGTGAAAGACCACTTTATGGTCTTCCAGTCCAGTCCGTGGTGAACATGGACATTGTCAACTACGTCAAGGTTGTCATCGAGATTGAAGAACGGATGACTATGCACCGGCGCATAGAGCGCGACAGTGATAACCACCAGCAAGGCACCGAGCAGAAACGTGCGGGCGCGAGAGTCCGCCAGGAAAAACTTGTTGGACGATGGAATCCCTACTTGAGGCTTGACGTCGACGGAAGTCACAACTCCTCCCCATGGGTTGCGAGGAGTATATCTGAACCTTTTTCACCCGGCAATTTCACACCGCAGCTTGCGGTGCTTCGTGTTCACCTTCGAGTTCCCCACTGCGAACGGGCTTCCGGCTTAATACCCAAACCAGGTTGAGCAGCAGCACAGGCTCAACTGGTTTGCGATAACGCCCCTCGGTGAGCACCGCGTTTTGCAGCGCCATGACCAGCGTAAACAGCGTGACTGCGACCGGAATCAGATCGAACCGGCGGCGTGCGAATTCGCGTGCATTGCATACGAAGAGGAAGAGAATTAATGGCGCCCAAATCCAGCGGGTACGATATTCCAGATGTCCGTCCCACTCGCTTGTGCCGGTCTCCGGCCACGAGGGAGCGAAGAAGAAAAGGATGATATTCTCGCGCCACTGGGCCAACCACTCGTCCGGGTCATGATTGTACTGCTCATAAGCGGCTTTCCAGTCTCGTTCTCCATAGGATCCATTGATGGTGATGTAAGCTTTGGAATCTCCGATTGCCCGCCGCATGGCCCAGGAGCTTACGGGCTCCAGAGGCCTTATGAAACAACTTGGCGAGGCGAATACCAAATTGATATCGTAGACCTTGGGATCCAACCGCCCAGGCCGATCGGAAGGGATGTAGTAATGAAAATAGGTCATTCGCGTTCCTGACCGAAGGATTATTCGCGTCAGCCAGGGATTGCCAAATGGCGCGAAAAATCCTAGTTCTACCTTGCTGCGTATCGCCTGCGGTATAAGCATGATGATCGCCAACAAAGCCCCTGCCGCAATGTCTCGCAGCGGGGTGGACTTCTTCCACCAACTCCATAGGACACAAATTACTGCCAAGGGAACAACAGTTGGCTTGGTGAGCGCAGCTAGTGTCCAAAAGAATATTGATGTCAGGAAGGCTTCTGTTCCCCCCTTCCGTAGATAGCGCGCTGTCATCCAGAAAGCGGCGCCTTCGAGGAGAAGCAGTAGTGTCTCCATCATAATGAAGTGGTAGATTACGAACAGCGACGGAGTCCACGCGATCAGGGCCCAAACCCACAGAGCCGATGTTTTCCGCAGTCCGACATTCCGTGCAGCACGGTAGTAAGTCCAGGGCATAAGCACGGAAAGAAGTGCAGATGCGAAAGCTATTAGTAACTTATTGTCCCGTGTGAGATGGCGTAGCAACCATATATACACTTGATAAACGATTGGGTCCCCGGCGCCTGTATAACCACCTCTCGGGAAATGGATCCCATTGTTCCAGTGCCGCAGCATATCGGACGAGAGATATTCCATCGGGTTGTGTACAAAGCAAATGAACACTCGAAAGCAGGATGCGGCGACAATGAGGAGGGCAAGTAGTTTGTAGTAAATAGAGTACTGCGAGGGCTTTATCATTACTAGATTTCCTATTCCCTACCTGCGTGACCCGAGAGCGGCAGGATGGCGGGAAGTATATCCGAAATTCTGGGACGACGGCGGTCTCACTTGTAGACCCGCATTCTATCGACTACCTCGAAACATTTGTCCGCATGACCGGTATCTCCCAGTCCGCGGTAGGCATAACACATGCTGTTAAACGCCTGGAGCTTGATGACTCGGCTTGTGTGCGCCACATTGATCACTTTCTTGTAGCGCCCGATTGCCTCTCGCAGCTTCCCCTGTTTCTGCTCGTAAGAGCCAATCGTCAGATTGGTGAAGGGATCCTCTGGAGCGAGCGCCACGGCGCGGTAGAAGTAAGGCATTCCTTCTTCAACTTTTCCCTGGGCGATCAGCAATTCGCCTTTCTTGTCGTCAGCAACCCAATTGTCGTTGGTGACCTGTAGAGCGTGAGACCACAATGTCATGCTGTCACGCCAGTAGCCGATTTGCCGATAGGTGATGGCGCTGAACACCAATAGCACTGCGACGCTTCCCGCTCGCAGGATGTTGGGAGACCATCGTACTTGCTGGAACCAGTCGGCCGCCCCCCAACAGACCATGATGAACAAGCCAACGAATGAAAGATAAGCATAGCGATCGGCGATCGCCTGCGGGCCGACCTGCACTAAGCCGATCATCGGCACCAGGGTCCCCAGAAACCAGAACCACCCCACCGGAAGATATCCGCGATTCCTTTTTTCAATCACGATCGCCGAAATTGCAACCAGAAACACGAGCGCGGCCGAAACTTTCCAGATACCGATGCCGCTCACAGGGTACGGGTACAGAATAGTCAGCCGCGATGGCCACACGGCTTTTGCTAAATATCTGACATAAGCAAAGATGGCGTTCCCCAGCCGAAGCGGGAATGCATGCTCCACTACTGCGCCGCCGGCAGCCTGGAGTCGCATGGTCACCGCGGCGCTCGCCGCAGACAAGGCCAGGAGCGGAAGCTTCTCCAGGAGCAACCATCGCCATTCGCTGGAAGGTCGCCATTCGCTGTTCGCTGTTCGCTGTTCGCCAGAGATTTCACCTGAGCTATTCTGGCGAAGAGCGGAGGACGAAGGGCGAAGAGCGAGCCGTCCCAGCGGCCAGTAGTCCCACAGAAGCAAGACGAAGGGCAATGTGATCACCTGGGGTTTGGCCATCAACCCCAGGCAGAAGAGCAATGCGACAAGAAGGTAGCGGCGCAACCCAGGCCGGCTCGCGTACCAGCGATAAGCCCCCAGCGCGAGCAAAAAAAACAACATGCTGAGTACGTTCTTGCGTTCCGAAATCCAGACCACGGATTCGACGTTAATCGGATGTATGGCGAAGAGGGCCGCCACCATGAAGCTGCGTGCCGTGAACCCTGTGGCACGGTACAGTACCCAGAACAGGAGTAAGACATTGAGCGTGTGGAACGCCAAATTCATGGCATGATGACCACCAGCATTGCCTTCAAAAATCTGGCAGTCGAGCGCATGCGAGAGCCAGGTCAACGGATGCCAATTGTCCGCCACGTAGGTCGATCGCAACGCCCACTCAGTGGTGCTCCAGGTCAAGCCCTTCTGTACCTGGGGGTTCCGCGTAATATAAACGTCATCGTCGAAATTTATGAATGGGTAATAACTTACGGGATAGTAGAGAGCTATGGTGGCAATTAGAAGAACCAGACTAGCTAGAACCGTCCCCCGCTCTGGCGACGACCAGTAACGCCAACGATTGTGAGGCGCTGTTATCGGAGTAATGGAAGTCACGGCACCCTCGGTTCGCGATTATAGCTTGATGATTTGGCCCGGAGCACGCAGTATCCTCGACTGCTTGACTTCTTAGCGAGAGTGGGCGCTGATGACATAGTTGAACTGCTGTGAAGGCCGGTAGGCGAGTCCTTGTTTTGCTAGGGATTTAGGTCGCTGTAGTTTCGCAATCCATGTTGGCGCATGAATGCGGTCACGTCTCTGGTGTCCTGGGCCAGGGCGAAAGGATTCTCCCGCATCAGCTTCAATGCGAGATTGCACTCCGGCTCAGCCGCACTTTGCTGTCCAAGGGTGGCTTGAGCGTAGCACAGCACGGCGTGCGCCAGGCCGTTATTTGGGTCGAACGCAAGCACCTGGTTCGCCTGGCTGATGGCAAATTGCGGATCGCGCGGGCCCATCGATGTCGCCAGCTTTAAGCGTTCCGCCGCCACGATAGGGACCATATCGAAGCTGCCATCATAGACGAACAGTGCGCTGCCGCCCAGCTTTGCCGTAGGCTGCATCCCCATGAACAGACTGGCGCTTCTTGCTCCAAAAGGACTCATAATGCCGTCCACAAGGACGCTGCTGACGATCAGTGTGCCGTCAAAGTGCAGCGGCGGAATACCAACGTAGATGTCATCGCACGGGATACCATAGTCGCGAGCGGTTTCATTGTAGGGCTGTATCAACCAGCAATGGGTGATCTTGTTTCGGGCGGTGTAGTCCTGGGTCATTTTGAGGGCTTGACCCATGTCGGTGTTGGAATCGGAAAGATACTTATAGGTGTTTGCCGGGCCGCCCCAAAGCTCGTTGCCATAGCTCAGGTAATTCGGGAATGCACGCAAGGACGAGACTGCATGGAAAACAAGTAAGGTCACCAGCGCAATCGTCGGCCACCGGCGGTTGCGCACCAGGCTCCAAGTGCCCGCTGCCGCAAGGATCACCAGAAACGGGAGAAGCGGCAGGAGATGTCGAATGCCGATATCTATCGTGTAGTTCATAGCGCTGGCCAGCAAAATTGCAGCCGGGACCAGGAGAAACGCCGCTTCCCGTTTGCGCTTTCGCCAGAACGGGACCGCGAATGCCGAGACCACCAGCAGCAGCAATGTCGGCAAGGTGAACTTAATGGTTGCCGCCACCGGGAAGTAGAACCAGCGTCCGGTGGGATACATCTGGCCAACCAGGAAGGTCCGCTTGCCCTCTTCGGATTCGACCAAAATATCCTGCAACCCTATGAGGTAGGCCTGTGGCAGCAATCGCGCGCTTTCAATGGCCGGGATGACTTTGGTGGCAACCAGACCATGAGAAGACGCAAGTCGCAACGGCGTCCAAGGTTTCGCCTGGTTCGGCCGCGCGTCATAGCGGAAGCCGTACACTCCCCACAGTAGCGTGAGGGCCACGACCATGACCGCCATCAAAGCGACCAGGTTTCGTAGTGCGGTCCGTGTCCGTTGCTGGCCGCCGGAGAGGAAAGCGTCGGCCACAGCCAGAGCCGGAAGAATTATGGCGAGCAGAATCGTCGAGTGTTTCAGGCAGAGCGCAAATCCGACTGCCAGAGCTACTAAGGCAAGCCGGCTATAACTGGGAGCCGACAGATAAGCGTAGAAAGCGTAAACCGCGAGCACAAAACCGAGCGCCGCCGCAACGTCGGTCATAACCAGACTGCCGTGCGCCAACAGATTTGGCTCGAAAGCGATCAGCACTCCGGAAATGATTGCCGCCCCCGTGCCGAACATTCTCCGCGCGAAGGACCAGATCGCCAGCAGCAGGCAAATTGTCAGGGCGGATGCGGCCATCCTGCCCGCCATCAGCACCGACTCAGGGTTGGCAAATACAAAGTCATGGCCCACCTGGAAATCCTTCAGCTTGTTACTCGCCATTCCGCAGGGCGACGGAATGGGATCAATGATCTCCATCGCCAGCAGCGGGAGAGCAGCCAGCATCTTTACCAGCGGCGGGTGTTCGGGATTCCAGCCGAAATCCCGGCACTGCAGGTAACGATAGCCGGAGTGAAGATGATCGGCTTCATCGGAAGTAATTGAGAGCCGAGAAACGCTGGGCCACATTTGTGCCAGCATTGCGATGGCAAGCAGAGCCAGGACAAGGTATGGCCACGAGAGCCAGCGAGTTCGAGCTTCCAGCTTTTCCTCGCGGGCCACATTCATACATTCAGGACCTTTTTCCTGGTTGAATACTGTTGATGGTCGCTCATTTTGTACGGAGTCGTCGTATCCCCCATTTCAAAGGAGATTTGCAGAGGCGTACTGATCATCTTACCTAGCTGTTGCGAAGAAATTTGAGCATCGACTCCAATGAAGGCGTCGCAAATGCCACATTCAACACCGCGCCGTAGACGGTTGCAGCGCCGACCGCACACGAAAAGATGAGTCTAGCCGGCCGCCCGGAAATGTTCTGCCACAGCATAGTTGCTACCGAAACGCCTCCAAATGTGAAAATGGCTGCAAAATCGACAAGATATCGGCCGAGAACCCACCCCACAATACATAGGACCAGGAGTACCGCCAGGCCGGACCAGTACATTGTGTAAAGCAACCAGACCGAGAGTTCGTCCACCGATCGGTGAGCGGTCAGGCGTCTGCTAAGGAACAACGGCAGGTAAAGACCGAGCAACGCGAACGGAGCTGCGGGAATCAGGCCTACCATCCCTTCCGTCCACAGAGGCTGGCCGCCTCTTCCCATCAACGGATAAATTGTCGCCGTATGCAAGAATGGCAGGGTTGTGTCGATCTGCGGCGCCAAAAACAGGAAGTTCTTTGCCGAACGAAGAGTTGCATGCGGATTAAGTTCCAGGCCAAGATAGGTCGAATTAGGATTACTGGAGAATACTGTTAGCTGATAGGTGCGGCCAAATTCTAAAGGATTATCGAAGCGAACATAGTTATACCAGCCCAAAAGGATCCCACAGGCTGCCATTCCGGCCGCCATTGCGATAACAGGTCCAGGACTGCGTCCGGCCCTGAGCGCAAAAGCCACAAGAACGATTCCGCAGATCACCACGAAATGCGGACGGCAGCCCACAGATAATCCAAATAACAGGCCAGTGAGCAAAAGCCATTTGCCGTGCGCGTGACGCACTAACGTCGCCCTAGCCAGGGCCAGGAACCCGGCCATAACAAAAAAATAGCCACCGGCGACAGCAACCTCATAAAAACTCGGCCTGCGTAGCATCACGGACACGAGCGACATTGACCCGAGCGAAACGATGATCGCACATTCCAGCCAAAGCGGAAGCGCCCATCGGTTATGCCTTGCAAGCAAGAAGAACAGGGCGCAAGAGCTCAAATACCCGCCTATGCAAAAGATCGGTACGGCTATGCGGTTTGGTAAGTCCAAGCCTGTCACAAGGCGGTAGGGAAGGAACAACGTGACTGCCGGGACGGCTCCAAAATAGAGATAGTAGCGGCCCTTATAGAGAGAAGCTTCATGCAGCCGGTAGGGCCAATTTGCTTCCGGGTCATACGGATCCGGAAGCGACAACAGCTGAGGGCGCGGCTCTATTGGCAACGCTGTCTTGCCCTGCAGGAAGTTCGTTGCCAGCAGAGCGTATAGCTCGTCCGTCGGAGATCCGCGCATCCCCCGCGGCCCGCGGGCGATGGAGAAGAACAAATAGGATGAGCTGACACCAAACAGGAGTAGCCCAATTACTAACCGCCTACGAAACCGCGTCAAGTAGTTTTGTCCGTTACCGGTTTCTGTTGCTTTATTCCGGAAGTTGCCGACGCGTAGCATGATCGCACGGTGTAGATTCAGATGTAAGCGGGAAAGCGTGCCTCGCTGGCTAAAGGGAAGCCAGCCCGGAAATTCTTTGATCTGCAAGCTCATGACCGGGGCGCGCTCTCAATTGAGCACACCATAGACAGCGACAGCGGGAACTGCAACACAACGCCGCCTTTCACAATATTACCTCCGGTTCCTGGCGTGAGGCTTTGACTGAATGAAAGGAGTGGCGGGCACGATTATCTCGCAAAATCGCGCTAACGGCAATCGGGTTGGTCCACGGCCTACAAGAAGATTTTGCCAAGACACCAGCTAGTGTTTCGCCGACAGCGACAGAGCAGGCGCAATCTCGTTCACCTTCCATGCACTCGTGGAGTCGCATACATTCGGTGCCTATTTGTATCACCTGTTCACAGGTTGTATGACTCGATCCGGGGTCGCAATGTTATCTTCGACGTATGACGCGCCTGCAAATCCGCCACCAGCTAGGCCGTCTCCTCTCGCCGGCAATGCGGCGCGCCGTTCTGGCTTTCGTTATTGTGGCTTTGACACTGGCGGTGTATGCGCCGGTGAAGCAGCATCCCTTCATCCATATCGATGACTACGGTTATGTTGTCAACAACTTCCACATCCAGCAGCTGAACTGGGACACAGTCACATGGTCCTTCACCACCTTCCATTACGCTAACTGGGATCCGCTGACCTGGCTGTCGCATGCCTTGGACATCCACTTCTTTGGCCTCGACCCCGGCCGGCATCACGAAACCAGTCTGCTGCTGCATGCTCTGGATGCCTTGCTGCTCTTCTGGCTGCTGTGGCAAGCGACCGGCTATGTTGGGCGCAGCTTTGCGGCGGCGGCGCTGTTTGCGCTGCATCCCTGCAATGTTGAGGCGGTCGCCTGGGTTGCCGAACGCAAGACCGTACTGAGCATGGTTTTCTTCCTGCTGACGCTGATGACGTACCGTTGGTATGCGCGCCAGCCGGCGGTAAGCCGCTACTTTGTGGTGGCAATGTTGTTCGCGCTGGGCTTGATGTCCAAACCTCAGATCATCACCCTGCCGTTCGTGCTGCTGCTGTGGGACTACTGGCCGCTGGGGCGAATGTTCCCTAGCGGCAGCTCATCTTTGGCCGGGGAGATGCCGGGCCACGTTGTTCCGGGCAAGAGCCTTTCCTGGCTGTTGCTGGAGAAACTGCCACTGCTGGCGCTCTCCGCCGGCAGCGGTTTCCTTACGATGAAAGCGCAGTGGGCCAATCGCACCCTGGGCGGCGTGAACACGTATTCCTTTGCGGTTCGCATGAGCAGCGTCATCCTCACCTATGTGCGATACCTCGCGCATGCCTTCTGGCCGGCGGACCTGTCATTCTTCTATCCTCACGCGCGGAGTTCGGCGCCCGCCGGGCAGCTTGCCGCAGCATTGCTGTTATTGCTGCTGATTACGGGGTTGGCGCTCGCCAGCCGCACTCACCGATACCTTGCCGTAGGGTGGCTGTGGTTCCTGGGCACGCTGGTTCCCATGATTGGGCTGATTCAACTGGGCAACGGAGAGGCCATGACCGATCGTTTCGGCTATGTGCCCTTCGTCGGATTGTTCATCGCCTTCTGTTGGGGCGTGGCCGATTGGGCAGAGCGATGGCGTTTTTCGGAGATATGGCTGCCTGCCGGTACCATTGCCATCCTGCTGTTACTGGCGTCCGCCACACGCCGCCAGCTCAGCTATTGGACCGACGATCTGACTTTGTGGACGCATGCCGCCGAGGCCGTAAGCAATAACGCGATGGCCGAGAACATGATCGGCGAAACCTTGCAGCACAGAGGAGATCGGGAGGCCGCCCTGGCGCATTTCCAAGCCGCGGTGGCGATGGACCCTCTTTTTCCGTTTCCCCGCCTCCACATCGGTATCTACGAGGAAGAGCATCATCACCCGCGCGAGGCCATCGAGCAGTTACAGAAAGTGATTGAGCTAACCCAGAGCGCTGCCGACCATATGCCGGCCCTCAGGGCTAACGCCTTCATCCATATGAGCTTCGCCTACAACCAGCTTGGCGACCATGCCGAGGAGCAAAAGAACCTCGATATGGCCACTCGGCAACAGCAGCCCTGAGTGCTGATGCGATCCGCAAGTTGGGCATTGCGTGTCACTTAGCGTCTTTGGCTAAGACGCGACCATACAATCTGAGTGGTAGATTCTTGACTTGCTGACTGCTAAGGAAGCCCTGATCAAGCCAGTTCCTCGAAGGGAACGGCCTCCAGGCCGTCCGTAAATGCCGCAATATCAATGCCGGTTAGCCGCCGAGGGACTTCGCCCTGACTTGATCAGGATTTTCCCGACTGCCGACGCCAGGCGCCAAACGCATTCCGTGGAGAAACGTCGAGCTGCAAAAAGAAAGCCGGAGCACTAGGCTCCGGCTCGAAAAGACCTGGGGGAAGGGTCGAGTGAATTAGAACAGCTTGCGGCGCAGCATGCCAGCCAGGCCGAGGACGCCAGAACCGAACAGCATGATGCTGCTGGGCTCAGGAGTCGTGCCGGTCGTGCTGGTGCTGGTGCTGGTGGTGGAGGTTTCGCTGCCCAGAACCGTGAAGGATTCCGAAGGAATCGTGCCCACGGTGTTCTCCGAAGCCGAAGACGGACCGGAGTTCTCATCCCAGTAAACTGGGTCGCCGGCGGCTGAGCTGGCGTTCTGAATGTTCAGCCAGTAGCTGCCAGTGCTGGCAAGGTTGACGCCGCCGCCACCCAAGGTGCCGTTCTCGTTGCAGACGTTGTAACCATACTGGTTGCCGGTGCAGGTACCCTGCGTGAAGCTAACCGTCTGGTCAAAGTAGCTGGTGCCGCCGGCCTCGGAAGAGGTGATGGATATTTCAGCCGAGTCCAGTACGTCGCCCGGAGCCATCCAGGCCGCGAACGTGACGCCAGTGATCTGGGTGTTAGGACTGTTGGTGTTGAAGGTGTCGCTAACGATAAACCCGAAGTTAACGGTCCACGCGTCGGTGTTACCGTTAGTCGGACCGTTGCTATAGACTGTCTGTGCCATAGCGGGAACGGCCGCCAATGTCAGACATAGTGCGAGCAGTGACAGCGAAGCGATACGCATTTTCAAGGATCGAACCCTCCTTTAGGTTCAATTCACGTACAGACCCAATTTGCCCCATAGCGAGAGAGGCTGTCCTAACAAGGAGCAATCCTCGTGCCACGTTAAGTTCAATGAATCCCGTCGCTTCTGAGATTTGCCTGTGCAGGTATTTGCGACATTGTTCTACGCGATTTCCCTCCCAATTATGAGGATACAATCCACTATAGTGTCGCTTTTGTAGAACTAAAGTGACTAACTTGCCTAGCTGAGACCCTACGCATTACAACCCGATCGCCTGCTGTATTGCCACGGCAATGGCATCGGTATGCCGGCGCATCTGTTGTTCTGACTCGGCTTCAATCATCACCCGCACCAACTTCTCGGTACCGGAGTAACGCACTACCACGCGGCCGTTGCCTTCCAGTTCGCTTTCCGCTATGCGGATCGACTCCATCACCGCTGGCAATTGTTCGAACGGCCGCTTCTCGCGCACGTGGACGTTCTTGATCTCCTGGGGAAAGACCTTCATGTCGGCGACGAGTTCGGCCAACGGCTTGGCGGTGCGCGCCATCACTTCCAGAACCCGCAGCGCGGTCAGGATGCCGTCGCCCGTGGTAGTGTCGATGTCGCGGAAGAGGATGTGGCCTGACTGCTCGCCGCCGAGCGTCGCGCCCGTCTTCAGCATCTGCTCCAACACGTACTTATCTCCCACTGGAGCGCGTAACATACTGATTCCGCTGCGCTTAAGAGCGGCTTCCAAACCCATGTTCGACATCGTCGTTGCCACCACCATATCGTTATGCAGCCGGACATGCGTCTTCATGTCGCGGGCGGCCAGCAGCAGCACGCCATCGCCGTTAATGACCTGCCCGGCGGCATCGGAAAACAAAGCCCGGTCGGCATCGCCGTCGAAAGTGATGCCCAGGCTATATTTTCCCTTCGCGGCAGCGACGGCTTGAGCGACATGGTCGGGATGAAGCGCTCCGCAGCCGGCATTGATGTTGCGGCCATTGGGTTCGATGTGGAGGAAGTCGGCGGCAATTCCGCAGTCGCGAAATACCAGCGGCGCGATGGTGCTGGCGGCGCCGTTGGCGCAATCCACCAGTACTCGCAAGTTGCTGAAATCCGTTCCCGTGACGAAATCCGCCAGCCACTGCGCGTATTGCTCGCGCAGCCTGCCATCTCCCGGAAGCATCTCGGAACGAGGTACCACATTGTGGGAGGCATCCGCGGCCAGTTGCCCGATGTGAGCGAAGATCTCCGCCTCAATCGCGTGCTCCAGTTCGTCGGAGAGCTTATAGCCGTCGGCGCCGAAGATCTTGATGCCGTTGTCCTGCCAGGGATTGTGCGAGGCCGAAATCACGATGCCGGCCGCGAAGTGATTAGCGCGCGTGAGATACGCGATTCCCGGCGTAGTAATAACTCCGGCGCTGACAACCTGGACTTGGACGGACTCCAGACCCGCCGCCAGGGCCGCTCCGATCCAGCAACTCGACTCG
>JBEKTC010000051.1:0-16954 GCA_049516475.1 Candidatus Korobacteraceae bacterium
GGATCAGTGCGCGGCTCCAACCCACGTAACCACCCGTCACCTTATCGAAGCTGCGATTGAACCAGGCGAAGAAGCGGCCCATGATGCCGGTAGATTTCTTCCGTGGCTGCAGCAGCATGGCCGACAGTGCGGGAGAGAGCGTCAACGCATTAAAAGCCGAGATGAGAACCGACACCGCAATGGTTACCGCGAACTGCTTGTTGAGCAATCCCTGGATTCCGCCCATAGCTGCCATGGGGACGAACACCGAGGCGAGAATCAGGGCGATGCCGATTACAGGCCCGGAAACTTCCTCCATCGCCTTTGCTGTGGCTTCCTTCGGTGATAAGCCATGTTCAATGTGGTGTTCCACTGCCTCGACAACAACGATGGCATCATCGACCACCAATCCAATCGCGAGGATGAGCCCGAAAAGAGACAGGGTGTTGATTGAGAACCCCAGCATCGGAAAGACTGCGAACGTGCCGATGAGCGAAACCGGTACTGCGATCAGGGGAATGAGTGTGGCCCGCCAGCCTTGCAGAAAGAGAAAGACGACAATGATTACAAGGACAATCGCTTCTCCAAGGGTTGTCAGGATTTCTTTCATACCCTCGGTTACCGGCAATGTGGTATCGAGGGAGATCGTGTAGTCCAGGCCTTGGGGAAAACGTGACTGCAGGTTAGCCATTTCCGCCTTGACCTGCTTCGCCACGGCCAAGGCGTTGGAACCGGGCGCCTGGTACACGGCGACAATGACGGCGGGTTTGCCGTTATACCGGCCGATCTGCTGGTAGACCAAGGCGCCGAGTTCAATACGCGCTACGTCTTTCAACCGAACCACGGAGCCGTCAGGATTCTGACGGACGATGATATTGCCGAATTGTTCGGCATGCACCAGACGTCCGGGAACTTTAACCGCGTAGGTGAATTGCTGTCCCTTTGGCGCGGGTTCCGCTCCGACTTGTCCCGCCGGGTTAACGGCGCTCTGCTGTTGCACCGCCGCCATCAAGTCGGAGACCGTCAACCCCAGTTTCGTAAGTTGGTCTGGCTTGAGCCACACACGCATCGCATAGTCGGACGTGCCGAAATTCGTAACCTGTCCAACACCGGGGACACGCAGGAGCGCGTCGTTGATGTTGATGGTCGCGTAGTTTCCCAGGAACTGGCTGTCGAATGTGCCGTTTGGCGAGTAGACGGAGATCACCAGAAGGGGAAGGCCCATCAGCTTCTTGACCGTTACTCCATACTGATTGACCGAAGTCGGCAGGTTTGGACTGGCTTGCGAGACGCGGTTTTGGGTGTTGACTTGGTCGATATCAACGTTCGTTCCAATGTCGTAGGTCACCTTCAGATTCATGGTGCCGTCATTGGCGTTTGTGGACATCATGTAAAGCATGTTGTCCACGCCGTTCATCTGTTGCTCTAGTGGCGTTGCCACGGATTGCTCGATGGTTACAGCATCCGCACCGGTATAGGTAGCTAAGACGTTGATCTGTGGAGGGACGATGTCGGGTAATTGGGCAACTGGTAATTTCGCCATCGCAAGCAGACCTGCGATGACTGTTAGGACGGCGATGACAATGGCGACGATTGGCCGGTCGATAAAGAATTTCGCCATCGTTTAGTCTCCACCTGGAACCGCGTTGGCTTGTGTATCTTTGAACGGTGTGGGAGCCACCGTCATCCCGTCGCGGATACGCTGGAGGCCGTCAACCACGACCTTGTCCTGAGGCTGCAGACCCGATTCAATCACCCACATATCGCCGAATTGCGGTCCGGGCTTGACGGCGCGAATCGTCACTTTGTTGTCGGCATCGACCACTCCGACCTGGTAAACCCCCTGCAGCTCCGAAATGGCCTTCTGAGGAATCAAAAGAGCATTCCGGCGCTCGTCGGTGATTGCACGGATTCGGGCGTACTGGCCTGGCCGGAGCACGTTACCGGGGTTTGGGAACTCGGCCCGGACCTGGATTGTGCCAGTCCGCGAATCTACCTCCCGGTTAACCAACAACGCATGGCCTCGATGTTCGAACTTAGAACCATCTCCCAGCATCAATTCCAGATCGGCGCCAGCCTTGCCGCCAGTCCCGGCTTTAACGAATCGTAAGTAGTCCTGTTCTGAAATGCTGAAATCGACATAGATGGGATCAACCGTCGATACCGTCGCCATTACTGTATTGGGCGTCATGAGATCGCCGATACCAACCTTGGCAATTCCGGCGATGCCTGAAATTGGAGACGTGACCGTCGTCCAGCCGCGGTTCAATTTGGCGTTATCAACGGCGGCTTGTGCGGCTTGGACCTGCGCTGCGCCAGACCTTTGCATGCTCAGCGCTTTGTCGAGGTCGGCCTGGCTCACCGCTCTCTCCGCTACGAGAGGGGTATAGCGCTTCACGTCGATCTCTGCCTGGGCCTGCAAGGCGCGAGCTTGTTCGAGCTGTCCTTCGGCCTGCTGCAATGCTGCAACCGCCTGGCGTTGATCGAGTTGGAACATCGCTTGACCTTTGTTTACAAGAGATCCTTCCGTGTACAAGCGCGTTTGCAGGAAGCCTTCCACCTTGGGCCGGATGTCGGCATCGGTATTGCCCGCCATGGTTCCAACCCACTCCTGGTGAATGCTGATATCCCTCTGCAACACCGGAGCAACGGTTACTGCTGGCGGCGGGGGCGGGGCGGCACTTTTTGTAGTGCAACCGGCGAATACAGCAACCCCGAGCAGCCCAATAGCGGAGAACCACATGGCAGTCTTAGATTGTTGAGGCACTGCGAGTTCCTCCAAGCCTTCCTGCCAGAACGGAGCGGATTCTGTCTTCTTCCGTCGACGGATATTCCGAGCGATGCGGATCGAGGTTCTAGCTCGATCTCTTTCTAGTCTCCCGCGACAACGACAACAACTAGGGGAATCCCTAGGTGCGGGACTGGCTGCAGTTTGCTAGCATTCGAACCGGAGTACAGATGATCAGCCTCTCGTCGCTCTCATTCGAGGAGCAAGTTCGTGACGCCGAGCAGTAAGTCTCGACAACTTGTCCTCGGCTGGGTGTTCAGTTACCAGAAGGAATGGTTCCGGCCTGATGTGATCGCCGGCTTGACTACTGCCGCAGTTGTCATTCCCAAGGCGATGGCGTACGCGACGATCGCCGGCCTGCCGGTGCAGGTGGGGCTGTACACGGCCTTTCTGCCGATGGTGATCTACGCCGTTCTAGGTACCTCGCGCGTGCTCAGCGTAAGCACCACGACTACGCTGGCCATATTGGCCGCTGCAGAACTCGGCGAAGTGGTCCCGGACGGCGCCCCTGCTGCGCTACTGAGCGCTTCCGCAACGCTCGCGCTATTAGTAGGAGCCATGCTCGTGCTGGCTTCGATCATGCGACTGGGCTTCGTCGCGAATTTCATCTCCGAACCTGTTTTGATTGGCTTTAAGGCCGGCATCGGAGTGGTGATCGTGCTCGATCAGGTTCCAAAGATTCTCGGAGTTCACTTCGCAAGGGGTACGTTCGTCCAGAATCTGCTTGCAACTGTCCACAGCGTTCCCAAGACATCGCTGGCAACACTGGCGGTCGGGATCTCGATGATCGTCTTGCTGATCGCTTTGGAGCGCCTCATACCCCTGGCTCCAGCTCCGCTACTCGCGGTGGCGGCAGGGATTGCGGGAGCGTTTTTTCTGAACTTGCATGCACACGGAGTTGAATTGGTCGGCCACATTCCGCGAGGCCTGCCGTCATTTACCCCGCCCGCCTTGTCGCTCGCGGTTCAACTGTGGCCGGGTGCTTTGGGCATCGCCCTCATGAGCTTTACTGAGACCATCGCAGCCGGGCGAGCTTTCGCACGCGGCGATGAGACTTCGCCGCAAGCTAACCGGGAGTTACTGGCTACCGGACTCGCAAACGTCGGTGGCGCAGTTCTCGGCGCAATGCCCGCTGGAGGCGGTACTACGCAGACAGCAGTGAATCGTCAGGCCGGGGCACGTACCCAGATGGCGGAAATCGTGACAGCGGCCATGACACTGCTAACTATGCTTCTGCTCGCTCCGCTTATCGCCTTAATGCCGCAAGCCACCCTTGCGGCCGTGGTCATTGTTTATTCAATCGGACTGATCAAGCCCGCGGAGTTTCGCGAAATTCTCAGTGTTCGTAGAACAGAATTCACCTGGGCTCTGATTGCATTCCTGGGCGTGGTGCTTGTAGGGACTCTGAAGGGAATTATCGTTGCCATCATCGTGTCACTGCTTGCGCTTGCCTACCAGGTGGCTGATCCACCGGTGTATGTTCTCGGACGCAAGCCAGGTACGAATGTATTTCGGCCTCGCTCTGACGAACATCCTGAAGATGAGACCTTTGCCGGACTGCTGTTGCTGAGACTAGAGGGCCGGGTTTTCTTTGCCAACGCTGAGCAGATTGCGCAGAGAACAAGGCTGTTGATTGAGGAAACTCAGCCGAGGATCGTCGCCATTGATTTCAGTGGCGTTCCCGATCTCGAATTTACGGCGCTCAAGATGTTGACGCAATCTGAGAAACGAGCGCGGGCGCGCGGCGTCGGACTGTGGCTGGTTGGGTTGAACCCGCGCGTGCTTGAAATGATTTACAGATCTCACTTGGGTGAGGCGCTGGGACGCGAAAATATGCACTTCAATCTTGAAACTGCCGTTGCGAAGTACGAGATGGACTTATCAGACTAAACTGTGCGGCTCGTAAGCCATTTCGTGTGATGCTTGCAGGTGAATTGGCGCACCGGTTCGGCATCGTGGCTGGCGCGTCCGAGGACCCTCACATAATGATCAACGGTGTGCCGCGCGATATGAGTGCTGTCGAATCAGTTAATGGGAGAAAAATGTTCTTGACATCCCCTCTTATGGAACAGGTGATACTGTAAACTGGCGGCCGCGCAGGCATCAGCTCCCGGCAGTTGCGATTTCTCAGTGGGACTTATTGCCGGCCTTCGGAATTGCCGGACACGCTCCGGCGTCCACCCACTTCTGTTTTCCTTTGCTATCAACAGTGAGGATTGAAATCGGCGGGCCAACGCCATCGGGATGGGCGGCAATTTCCAGTTCAATGAGTTTTCGGGCAGTAGTAACAATGTCCTTGTGCGACCAGTTCGGGTGGGCCTTAAGGTAGGTTGCGATGTGATCGTTGTACCCCGCGAAGAAGCCGGCCGCGCCAGTCATGGTAACGTCATTAGAGACAGCATTCACGCTCCCATCGCTGGCGATCTTGAAGCCCCGCGCGTAGGCCACAGGACTTCCGTTCTCCGTTCCTGCGAAGACCACATACACAAATTCGCCGTTGTTCCTGTCGGCGTAGAAGTCAGGCTCGTTGACGCGCAGATATTGCACGATTGAAATGACCGGATCCTTCGCGATTTCGAGGAAGCCGTCCGCCTGGTCTTTCAGGCTTCCGGAAATTTGGCACGCAGCCTCACCCAGGTCCCCCAGATGGAAGTAGGGCTTGGGCTTGTCCAGAAATCCGGCCATGGCGAAGGCACATCCGGGGTTGACGATGAGTTTGCACTCTTCGGCCGTAGTTTGCGCGTAGTGACGGCCAACCTGCCCGTCAACCGCCAGTACGATCCGATGGTGGTGTTTGTCGACCAGAGCGACGACGGTCGTGGCAAACGCAGGGAACGGCTGCAGCCCCACAAGTGCTAGGACGCTGGCGATCAGGGATATTTTCGAGAAGAGTTTTGTTGGCATGGAGAGTTCACAGCAGGCGCCCGGCGAACGACCAAGAGATAAGTGCTTCCGCCAGCGATGAGGCTGCTGCGACTTTGCTCCCATCTCCTCTACCCGGAATTTCCGTTTTAGCTTCCAACAACCCGACACTATATATCCCTTTTGGATTCCAGCGCACAAATATGTTTCCGGCCGGGCCCAGGGCTCGGGACACGGTCCAGCGGAACATCGTCCTTACAGTTTAATTGTGTCTGCGTAGCCCGGCAATTCAGCTTTCACCCTGCCAAAGTAGCTCCACTCACGAGCCTCGAGTAACTAGGGATTTCCCTAGTTGTTGATTGAAGCATCCTGACTTACAAAGTGTACCTAGAGTCGGTCTCGACGGAATGCATCTGACGCTTCCAAAACACTCGCGCGCTTCAGATGCTTTCAAGGGTTTATGGGGGGTACATGCTTCGAGCTTTACGTCAGTGCTCCTGCCTGATCGTTTTCCTGGTGCTCAATCTTTCCGGGATGGCGCAACAACAGCAAAGCAGTTCCGCCGATCAGATATGGAATCAATTGGCTGCCGGCAACCACCGCTTCGCCACCGGAAAGGATGCGCCGCAGGACTTGCAGGCTGAAAGGAAATCACTCACCAAGACTCAACATCCGCGGGTTGCGGTGCTAAGTTGCTCGGACAGCCGTGTCCCCCCGGAGTTGGTATTTGACGAAGGGCTGGGTGATCTGTTCGTCGTGCGCTCTGCCGGTGAGGATGTCGATGCCATATCGATCGGCAGTCTCGAATACGCAGTCGAACATCTCGGTTCAACTGTGATCGTGGTGATGGGACATCAAGGCTGTGGTGCGGTGACGGCAGCTTGTTCTGGAGCGAAGTCGGAATCGGACAATCTCGAAGCGGTTGTTCGCCCGATCGCTCCGTCGTGCGCCAAGATGGATCGCGCGAAGCCTGAAACCCTCGATCTGGCAATTCGTGACCACGTCCACAGAGTTTCCCAGGAGATACTGGCGAGGAGCGAGCTGCTGCGGAAAGCCGCTGAAGAACACAAGATTGCTGTCATTGAGGCCTATTACTCCCTCGACACCGGAGAAGTAACCAGGCTGCATTGATGTAAAAGTGATTTAGCGAGGTTGGTTGCCTTGGCCGTCGACTTGCGGGCAGACCCACGTGATATTGAGATGCTTCCTGGGGGACACCATGAATCTATCTAAGCGGTGCGTCGCCGAATTTATCGGAACCTTTTGGCTGGTGTTTGGCGGATGCGGCAGCGCGGTGCTGGCTGCGGCATTTCCCCAACTAGGAATTGGATTCTACGGGGTCGCGCTCGCGTTTGGACTCACAGTGCTGACCATGGCCTATGCAATCGGGCACATTTCGGGTTGCCACCTCAATCCCGCAGTCACTTGTGGGCTGGTGGCGGGCAAGCGCTTCCCGGCTAGGGAGCTGTTCCCCTACGTCGTCGCGCAGGTGCTCGGCGGAATGCTGGGAGCCGGAGTACTGTACGTGATCGCGAGTGGAAAAGCGGGATTCAACGTGAGCGGCGGTTTCGCGTCCAACGGATACGCCGCACACTCTCCTGGCGGATACTCGCTACTTTCGTGCTTTGTTGCGGAAGTGGTACTGACCTTCTTTTTCCTGATGATCATTATGGGAGCAACCGACGGTCGTGCGCCATCGGGCTTTGCGCCCATCGCGATCGGACTGGGATTGACGTTGATTCACCTGATCGGAATCCCGGTTACCAATCTTTCGGTGAACCCCGCACGGAGTACAGGTCCGGCGATCTTTGTTGGGGGATGGGCGCTTGCACAACTTTGGTTGTTCTGGGTGGCGCCGATCATTGGCGGTGCGCTAGGCGGATTGTTGTATGCCGGAGTATTCGAGTCAGAGGCCGCAAGGAGACAACTGGCAGACACCGGCAAGAGTATCGCAGCAGTCGCTTCGGACGGCGGCCGCTGACCTAAGTCAGCCCCAAGGAAATCGCTCTTTGCGACCACGCAGAATTCGGAGGTCTACATGAACTGCAAGACGCGAACCGCATTGTGCTACGCGACGATCCTCGCCGCTGTCACCTTGTCCACCATGACCCATGCCCAGACGACTCCAATTGCAAAGACTCAGGTTGCCGATCGCATCCGCAAAGTGGAAGACGGCGTGGACCAATTCGACAAGTACCTCGAGAACCGCGGAGAAGACGCGCAGAACCGAGCCAACTCCGCACAGAGCAGCGGAGCGACAACCCGCCGCCAGCGTGCCAATTCAGGGAACACCCAAGCTCAGGGGAACCAGGCTCAAGGAAACCAAGCCAAGCAAACGAAAGATGATCTCGAAAACGCAATGGACGATCTGAATCGTGCCACGAACCGTCTCCGGCGCAAGTTCGATGGAACCTCGAATTATCTTGAGACAAAGGTACAAATGGAGCAGGTCATGGACAGCGCGCGCCGCGTCAATCAGGTGATGACCAAGGGGAATTACGGCAGTCAGGTAGAACGATATTGGACTCCTTTGCGCGCCAACATCAATGATCTTGCGCGGTGCTACAACTTGACGCCTCTCGGTACGTAGGTTCCATGTTAGGCCTCTAGTAAGGTAGGGCGGTATCTTGCGGAGATAAATATTGGACAAGAATGCCGCCTTCTTCTTCTCCTGATGTTTCTCCTGCCCGATGCGTCGGCTCAGGAGATGAGTGCGGTTCACGCCACGTTGAGGATTCCCGACGGAACTCCAATCAAGCTTCACCTTGCGGAAAACGTTTCTTCAACTCACGCCCGCGTGGAAGACAACCTGGATTTTGCCGTGGTGCAGGATGTAAACGTTGGCAGTTTCACCGTAATTCCGGCCGGTTTCTGCGAGATGATGATCTCCCGCAACAACGCATGCACCGCTGTACAGGCAGTCATGCGCCCTGGCTCATTGCCTTGCCACTGGTAAATCGTCGAGCCTCTGTTAAGCCAAAGTTTACTTCTCCGCCGATAAGGACTGCGGCTGCGCTCCAGTACAGCCAAGCCAGAAATGCGAGTGGCGTTGCCAGCAATCCAAAGAGAGCTCCCAACTGGAGCTGTGCAAAATGCCGGAAGTAGAAGCCGAGTGCCCAGGAGATCAGCAGCCAGATAGCGGTAGCGACCGTAGCGCCGGGTACGGTCAATCTCTCTGACAGGGGTGCATTCGGAGCGACAACGTAGAGCAGTTCCAACGTTACAAAGATGAAGACCGCTGAAATCATCCATTTGGCGTATAAGTGGAAGGCTTCGTTAGCAGGTCCCAGAGCAATTGCGAGCACAGCTAGTAAAAACAGAGTCCCGATGAAGAGCGTCAGGCCCAGAGCAAGAAGCCTGGTTACGGAGCGCGAGCGCGAGGGTGCGACTCTGTACGCTCTGTCTAGACTCAAAATAAGTCCCTTCACCGCAGTAGAAGCTAGCCACACGGTTGTGGCAAATCCAACGGATAGAAGTTCAGGGCGACGGGTACCAATTCTCCTTACCATGTCGCGAATCATGGATTCACTCTGCTCAGGCATGACGTAGTGGATAAAACCCAAAGACTGATCGACGGCATTTCGCAGCGGCAGATAACTGCTCAAGGTGGTCAACAAAACCAACGCCGGAAACAGCGACATCAAGAAGTAGTAGGCCAAACCCGCTGATGTAAGTGAGAATTGTTTTCGTGCGATTCGGCCGAGGATCTGCTTCAGGAAATACACTGTCGACGTACCAATCTGCATACTCCTTCACCCCCAGGAAGTGTGCGGCTGAGGTGGACCACACCGCACATGATTGGGACCTACTTCAAGGCGATAACAGACGTAGCTGTTGAAAAACTCCTCTTTACTGACGGAGCCCTTTCGGCGCCTGCTTAGGATTGCGGATGAAATCTATCAGCCCGTCTCGGTAGTCGATTTTCATTTCCAGACCACCTAATAACTCAAACCCGAGTATGCCGGAGACCTCGGTCTGCGCGTTGCGGCTGATCGACGACAGGTCTAACGCCACGATGTTGTCATTCTGTTGAGAGTAGTCCCCAAACCGCAAGTTGGCTTTTTCTGCACGGTACACCTTGCCTACTGAGCCGCTCATTCCGCTCACCTGCGTACTGGGGTCGACTTTGACCTGCGTTACCTTCTGTGCCGCTCGCGTGGACAGGATGTTAGCGAATGCACCGCTGTCGATCATGAACATCACCGGCTTTGAGTCATTCACATTCGTCGGTATCAGCAACAGGTGTCCGAAGCGGAAAACTTTGCTCCAGTTGGCCATCTCTGGTGCGACGTATGCGTCCTTTGGCAACCAGGAAGGCGCATCCACGGCCCGCTTGGCAGCGCTGCTTTCGGTTGGCGTCTCTTCCCCCTCGACACTCTCTGGAGTGTCCTCAGAGATTCCTGGTGTCTCGCCGCCGCTTTCAAGCGCAGGGGACGCTGGGGTTTCATCTGGCCGCTGGGGCAGCGGCGACAATCTCATCGTCTTTCCCGAAAGATCAACGTCTATCAAATACATGTGGAACACATCGCTGCCGATCAAACCGTCACGGTTGGGGGGACCAGCGCTGTCAGCCACGCGGACGAGGCAGTCTTGGAACTCCAGCTCTCCGATGTGAATCCTTCTTGCAACCGCAACGTAGCCCGCCTGATGGCCGCTGTCGCCGACGCCCGCAATGCGCTGTTCCGCAGTCAGGGTTAGTCCGGATCTCTCAGCCGATTTACGGTGGATCACGATACCGCTCGTGCCCGTATCTAATACCAAGCGGTTGTTGTGATTGTTCAATTTCACTGCTAGGTCCAAGGCGCCCACCCGCTTGGCGCCAACTTGTACTGGCTCCAGTTGGGCGGTTGTTTCCGCGACCTTGCTCACCAATCGGCAGGCGTGCGGCGGCTCGCCGGCTGTACTCTTCAGGAAGGCAAGATAGCTACGTAGTTGCAAATCCGCAGTATTTGAATTCGCCAGATAAGCCTCGAGTGCGGCAACGCGTTTGCTCGCCGGTTGGGCGCCGATCCATATGCGCTCGACAATGGGGTTGCCCGGAGCGATTTCATGAGCGCGTTGCAATTGGTCATACGCCCGGCGATTCATCGAATAAGAACGATAGATACGAACCAGTCCCAGGTAGGGTGAAGGGTTGCGAGGATCGAGTTCTTCCGCTTTGAGATACGAGCGCTCCGCTTCGGGCATTTCTGCCAGACGGAATTGAACGTCTCCCATCGCCGACACCAGCTCGCCCGAGTTCGGCTGTACGTCGAGAGCTTTGATCGCCGCCGCCTTCGCTTCGTCGATTCTCTCGGTAAACAGTAAGCAATGGATCAGGTTGTTCTGCGTCGTTACCAGGCTGGGATCTGACTTCAAGATAGCTTCGTAACGCACTGCCGCCTCTGCAAATCGGCCGGCACGGTACAAATTATCTGCGACTGTGAGATCGGAAGCCTGAGGTGCCGCGTTGGTCGCCGCAAATGCGCGAGATGGCGCCGGCACTGTAAGACCGGCAAGCAATGCGGCCACG
The DNA here is from genome assembly GCA_049516475.1 of Candidatus Korobacteraceae bacterium. GTDB lineage: Bacteria > Acidobacteriota > Terriglobia > Terriglobales > Acidobacteriaceae > Bog-257. The sequence continues at coordinate 11,142 of JBEKTC010000051.1, forward strand.
CACACCTTGAGCATGGGCGATTGTCGCCAGCGTCCAAAGCCTTGTCTCAAGGATGTGACAATATTCGGGATCACGCGCTTCTCCGAATCACATAGGGCATTGACCGAGGTTACCGGCACACGGTGCAACAACCGCTTAGTTCACCCTTGATCGTGAGAGATTTGCCAAGCGTCACCTGCCCCTCCGGCCAGCGGTCGTATCAGCGTGAGTATACTCTTGTGGTTCTGAACCTAGCTACGTAAGACTGCGCTGCGGTTCAGAGGCGGGGCTTTGCGACTCGTTTGGTTCGCTGTTTGTTTTCTATATGCGTCATCTCGACTCGGCCTTCCGTTCACCCCCCTTTTTGGGTCTCCAGTTTCAGGTTGTAGTGACGAACTTAGTGCTCAGAGCTCACAAGTCCGGTTTAGACTGGGTCCCATTATTGCCCTTCAGCGGTGGCACCGTTTCAGGTTCTACAGCTCTTGTTTTAGATCGTCGTCCTCGTAATACCTTGGTACCTGTAGAATTGCAGGTAGCGGGTAAAAAGCATATAAGCAAAGTTGTCATAACAGCAAATATTCGCCATTGAGGAACGACTATGCCAACGGCTACAGCAACTGCACCAAGCCGCCCCAAAGATAGCAAGCCACTTCCAAAGAAGGAATCGGTAACCCCCAGTTGGGTGGGACGGGTTCCCCAGCTCAAGCCCAGCCAGTATGCCGACGGCATGCCCATCCATAAACCCGAATACATCTGTTGCAAGCTCATCCTGCGACCCAATAAGTTCCACTCGCGCGAGAGCTTTTTCGATTTCGGCAAGGTCTTTAAGGAGCCTGCGAAAGAGCACGGCGTAAAGTACACGACAGAAGGCTTCATAGAACAGCCAGTTAAGATCCGCGAAGTGCTGTTCGTTGATACCGATGACTTCCGCTTGTACAACAACGCCTTCATTCTGCGCCGCCGAATCCCCTACAAGGACGGCTTCCCCATCGGCGAGCCTGAGATCGTCTTCAAGTTCCGGCACCCCGACTTGCAGATGTGCGCGGAGACCGACGTCCGGCCGAACATCCTGGGCGATCACCGCGTCAAGTTCAAGGTCCAGGCCCTGCCGCTCAAGGAGAAGCTCGGTGGCATCCGCCTGCTCTTCTCCCATAACGTGCAGTTTCCGCGCTCCGCGATCGGTATTAGCCGGATTGGCCAGGAAAGCGCGCTTGACATGGATGCGGTTGTCCAGATATTTCCGGTGCTCGCCCGAGTGAGGAAGCAGCCGGGAGAGAAGATCAAGTTGGTGAGCGACACCATCATCGAGGAAGTCCTCCAGGACATTGGGCTGCTCGATTTCGGCGACGGCCTCACATGCAAGGCCAACGTGGCCATCTGGCGTACTCGCGGCGAGCACCGCCCGCTGATTGGCGAGTTCGCCTACCAGTTCCGCTTCCAGGACCGCGACAAACTCAGCAAGGACGCGCTGCGCCGTACCGAAGCGTTCTTCGTCTCGCTGCAGTACGCCGCCGAAGACTACATCAACCTGGGTGCCACCAAGACGGCTACCGTATACCGCCTGCTAGGCAATCCACCTAAGTCACACGAATGACGGTCTCGCCAAGACTGTCGGCAAAGGCCGAGACGCTCGCGGAGCGGCTCGGCCTTTCTTACGAGCATCTCCTCGGGGTCCGGTTCGCCATCAACGTCTCAATCGCCAGCAGCATTGTCTGGTTCGCTCTGGGTGCCCTTCAAGACACCACCCCGATCTGGGCGATTGCCTCCTTGGTTGCCGCCTCCGACCCCGAGCCTAAGCAGGCCCGCCAGCTTTTTCGCAGCCGCATCATCAACGTGCTGGTCGGCTGCGTCGTTGGATTCGCTTTCCTTCTGCTCGGCAGCGGCAAGCCTCGGATGGTCCCTGTTGCACTTGGAATCACGGTCCTCATCTCCTCTTATCTGGTGCGCGTTAAGACGATGTGGCGGCAGGCACCTATCACCGCGGCGATTGTCATTGCCGCCAGTCTCGCCAGCGCTTCCTCCAAGGTTAGGCTCGAACGTGGGTTGCACAGGGTTGCGGAGGTGCTCTTTGGCTCCGTGGTAGGCATGCTGGTGAGCTGGCTGATGTCGAAGGTTTGGCTGGTCCGCCGCCCCGAAGAACGAGCTAGTGCGGGGTGACGGAGTCCACCGCCAACTGCTCACTACCGTTGGCTAGCACCAGCTTTGCACCGGGAACTCTTCGATGTCAGTATGCGATCTGTTGCCTGGTCAATCACGCTGATGACTTCGTCCGCGAACTCTGACGTCCGAGACTTCTTCAGCCTTCGCTTCGCTTCCGGCACACTGAACCAGGTTGGGTCCCGGTACTCCTCGAGTGCTGGAGCTAAGCGCTTAACCTTGCACAAATGAGCATCGACCAAGGTGACTTGTCTACGGGAGCCCAGTCGTCTCGGTTTGCAATGCCGGTAGCAGGCAAAAGGGACGGGGTCGACTGAACCTCTTACCCCTGCTTCTTCGTATGCCTCCCGTGCAGCGGCATCGGCGTTCGTTGCATCTTGCTCCACTCTGCCTTTTGGAAAAGTCCAATGGCCGTTCCGTGTGCGCACCAAAAGGAACTCCGGTTCACCGTCGTGTATCCGATAGCACACCGCAGCCACGTGAACGCGCTGAAACTTAGATGGTGAGCGAGAACTCGAACGGCGGAATCGCGAGGCGCCGGCGTACGGCGACGGCAGACGATCCTTGCGAAACAGGAATTGCGCCAGAGCTGCCACGTTTCAGTATGCTGCCCTTCGCATCCTAGGGGGTGTGAATTGTGTGTTAATCGCTGAACCAGTACCAACTGCATAAACAGGGAGAGCTTGATCGCAGCAGCATCCCACCCAAAGGTCGCGTGATGTTTTGGACTTTGGGAATCTGACCCAAAAGGCGAGGGTGCATTAAGGGAGGATCAGCGATGACACGCAGTGATTTACAGTACTGCGAAGCGCTTCCCTGTCCGCGCAACTTGGTTGAAACCTTCCATCGCCTCCTTTCTTGTTTGTCGCTCCGAGAAGTGAGGAGACCCAGTTAAATGGAAAGAGGCTGATCCCCCACGTTCAGCCCCTATGACCCACTTATCAGTTAGGTAGCAGTCAACTTGGTAGCAACTTGGTAGCAAACGGAGCAGTTTATGCCGGGTTTTCCGGCTCCTCCGGCTGTTAAGCTCTTTAGAATCAATGGCCGGCCGTTAGGGCGCTACCTTGACACGGCAGAGGTCAGGAGTTCGAGTCTTCTCGTGCCTGTCAAATAACTCGCCGGCGATAGATCGGCGAACGGCTCCACTCTGCTGTATACAGCCAAACAGGGCATCCGACTGCGATTCTACGCGGCGCTAAAGTACACAAACCGTCTTAGCTGCTGTGATAGGTTGGAATTCAATTGCAATAATGTTTGACTTACGTTGCAGCAAGTTCGGGCCGAGGTCATCACCTCCGGCCCCAAGCACGACACGGTCGAACAGATCGTGACCCGATCATCGTTTGATCCTGGAATTGCGGCCGTCAGCTGGTTCGGTGGTGCCGACGATGATGGAGTAAGCGATCAGCGACTCTACGGGCAGTCCCCTGTGAGTGCCATCACATTCCACCGCTGCACTTCGTGGAAATATAGTCGGGTCTAAACTCAGGAGAACGCCGCCGTGGATGATCTGACGACGGACCGCCCGGACGCAACAGAGATTACGGCGATCAGGTCTCGGCGAGGCACCTCGCCACGCAACGAAAACGAACTGCGCGCTATGCGCTTTGCCATGCGGCTCTCGCTCGCCTTTGGCGTGTTGATGCTGGTGGGCAAGATGGCGGCATATTTCATGACCGGCTCAGCGGCCATCCTGTCCGATGCGGCGGAGTCCGTCATTCACGTAATCGCGGTGGCCTTCGCGGCCTTCAGCCTCCGGCTCAGCCTTAAACCAGCTGCGCCGGAATTTCTGTACGGCTACGAACGCATCACGTTCTTCTCCGCCGGATTTGAAGGTGCGATGATCGTGCTGGCAGCGATCTTCATTCTGTATGCCGCCGTGGAGAAATGGATTGCGGGCCTGCAACTTGAAAACCTGGGAGTAGGTACGCTGGTCGTGCTGGGCGCGGGAGTCCTCAATGCCGGATTGGGCTGGTACTTGATACGAACAGGACGCCGCAGCCAGTCGATTATTCTCGAGGCAAATGGCAAGCATGTTCTTACAGATAGTTGGACCAGTTTCGGCGTAGTGGCGGGGCTGGGTCTGGTGATGCTGACCAAGTGGCAGCCGTTCGATCCACTCTTAGCGATTGCAGTAGCGATCAACATTCTGTGGGCAGGTGGGCATCTGGTATGGCGTTCGGCTGTAGGGCTGCTTGACCATTCGGACCCGAAGATCGGGAAAGAAATCCGAGGCAAGCTGGACGCCATCTGCGGCGAGCTTGGTTTGCAGTATCACGGGGTGCGCTACCGTACAACGGGATATCGGCAGATCATCGAGGTGCACCTGCTGTTCCCCCACGCGATGTCGGTTGGCGAGGCGCATCGACTGGCGACGCTGCTGGAAGAAAGGCTGCCGCAGGAGCTCAGTGCTCCCGCGGATGTGTTCACGCATCTGGAGTCGGTGGAGGACCATGCCGCCGTGCATACGAGACAGCACTACACAGGAAAGCCGGAATAAAGCACCAATGCGGAGCTGCGCAACAAGTTTGTACGATTCCACAGAGCCCGCACATGTGTGCCAGTGCTCGCAGCCTCGAGCATGAGTGCGGGCCAACTCAAATTCTCAACACGGTAGTCAGCCGCAAAGTCAGAACTCGAGGCGTGCCTGAAAGGCGATCATTCGGGGACTGCTGTCGCCACCCAATCCGACTCCCAGCAATCCGGTGGGAGGAGAAGTGGTGTAGGTCAGGGCTCCGAAGCCCGTTTGTGTAGAAGGCTTTCCGGGAATACCGGCCAGCACCATACTCGGGAGCGCGAAGTTGGGATGGTTGAAGACGTTGAAGAATTGCGCGTCGAATCGCAGCTTCACCCGTTCGCCAAGCGGAAACCACTTGGTGAGGTAGAGGTCGCTCCAGAAGAAGTCGGGGCCGCGTAACGCGTTGCGGCCGAGATTTCCGAACTGACAGTTCTGAGGGGTGTTCCCGCCGTAGCAAGCTCCGGTCGCCGGATCAACCGCGGACACAAATGCATTTGGATTCAGCCATTGAATCGTTCCAGGTTGAGTCACGCCTGGAATGTTGCAATTGCGACAGTAGGGATCTGCCCCGGGCACAAGGCTTGCATATTCTGGCCCGCTGCCCTGCACGATGCCGTTTCCGTTCGCCGAGTAGGGCGTGCTCAGCACCGAGAACGGGAGTCCGCTGTGCCAGAATACGGTGCCCGAAACCTGCCAACCATTCAGCGCATAGCCAAGGGACTCGTTTTTCACTTTGATCGGCAGTTCGTACACGTATTGCCCAGTCAGGTTGTGGCGGACGTCGTAGTCGCAGGAAGCGTAATTACGACTGAGCTCTCCCGGCAGAGGAGAGAGAATCCCAGCTGAGGAGAACTGCAGAAACCCTCCGTTGGAAACCTCGTCCAGGCAATGGCTCCAGGTGTAATTGACCTGCCCTTGAAAGCCGTGTCCCATCCGCTTCTTGGCCGTGAGTTGAAGGCCGTTGTAGTTGCTGTTGGCGCCAGTCGAAAGCTGGGTTACCGCACCGAATCGCGGATCGATTGGCTGCATGTAGGGGAACGGAGCAAAGCATCCCTGGCACACCGTCTGGTATCCATTGACCTGGGTGAGATAGGGTTGATCCACGGCGCGAGTCCCTACGTACTGCGCCTGAACGCTGCCTGTGTTGCCAAACTGATGC
>JBEKTC010000052.1:0-17617 GCA_049516475.1 Candidatus Korobacteraceae bacterium
CGCCAGGCTGAATGACCGCAGCATACGCGGCCATGTTGGCAGTGGAACCTGAGTGCGGCTGCACGTTGGCGTGCTCTGCGCCGAAGAGCTGCTTGGCGCGGTCGCGCGCCAGGTTCTCCACAACGTCGGTGAACTCGCATCCGCCGTAATAACGCCTGCCGGGATAGCCTTCAGCGTACTTATTGGTAAAGACCGAGCCTGCGGCTTCCAGCACGGCTTCGCTCACAAAGTTCTCCGAGGCGATCAGCTCCAGGCCTTCGTGCTGACGGCGCTCTTCGTTCTCGACGGCTTCCGCGATCTGCGGATCAGCTTCCGCCAACGAACGCTCCAAGGGATTCGCATTCATGATTCCGTCCTCTCAATACGACTCGATAACCTAACAATTCTTATTTCCCCAGTGCCAATCGCTGCAGGTCTTCGCACCCGCACTTCTGACGATCACCCTCCACCCGGCAGGCTTGCTCATAAATCAGGTTGAACTTGCCATCGCGCAGTTCATAGTAGCTGATAGCAACCTCAACGGTCGGGTCGTCCTGTCGGGTCGTCCTTGTAGGCGAGTTCTTCAGACCGTGGATCCTTAATGAACAACCTGCTGCCTGGCCTGAAGTCCGCACCTCGAGTAGCGCCCTCTCGGCCCGGCCCATCAATCACCTTGCCGGTGCGCGAATCGATCAGCATAAAGGACTGACAACTGCTGCCACATCCCCATGAGGCAACCGTGTAGTGCCCGGCGAAATCTGGTGGGCACTTTGCGGCCTGCCTCAAGCGCGTGCGATATTCCCGCGCGTACGGATTGCTATTCAAATCAACCGCCGCCGAAGCGCCATGATAAATATCCTTCACTGGAAAGTCATCGAATTGCGGCGGCCTGTCTTTCTTCCAGTCACTGGAAAGTCATCGAATTGCGGCGGCCTGTCTTTCTTCCAGTCGTTTGGCCCCAGCGTCGCGCCGGCCTTCATCAGTTCGCGGACAGCATCCCCGTTGCATCCCCAAACTGCCGCCATCAGCGGGGAGGGGCCATTGTCGGTTTGCTGGTTTACTTGGGCACCGGCTTTGATCAGCGCCTCCATTGTCTCAGGGTGTCCCGCAGCCCACATCAAAGCTGTGCGGCCTCCCGGAGCTGCCAGGTCGACCTTTGCGCCCCCTTGTATCAGAGCCAGAACGATGTCGGTGTCCCCCTTCAGCGACGCCCGCATGAGAGGCGTCACCTCATTCGGCTTCCCGTTGGGGTCGGCTCCTAATTCCAGCAGTACTTTGACGGCGGCAAGCTGATGGCCCTGAACAGCTGAATCCAGAGCGGTCGAGGTCCCATACGTCACACCATTAACCCCAGCGCCCGCCTGAACCAACCGCCTGATTTCGGCGACGGCTCCATGGGCGGCCGCACTCATCAAGTCAGCCCGGCGAAGTATCTCTGCCTGTGACCGGGAGTCTTGCGATTGGGCAATGACTGCGTGGCTTGCGCCAAGGACAAAAAACAGCAACAGGGACGAGAAGCAACGGAGTGCAAGGCAATGCGACGATCTCATAAATCCCCCAGCGAAGTAGTCCGGACAGGCCTCACTTCACGAGTCACATTGTAGCGCGCGGGCCGGGCCGAGAATGTGAGACATAACCCAGGAGGGTGTGTCGGAAGCGGGCGCGTGAAATGATTACCAGCAGTCCTACCGGTACTTTTCCGCCTGGGCGCGCTCTTCCAGCGTCATCTGCTGCCAGATGAGGTCGCGGTTCTGCTTTGCCCAATCGCTGTTGGGATTGGCGCTTAGCGCGGAGCTCAGCCAGCGATAGGCTTGCACGCGATCGCGCGTTACGCAGGTTCCCGTCGCGTACATCGACGCCAGCCGGTTGCGAGCGCGGGCGTTTTCCTTCTCCGCCGCAGTCTTCAGCAGCACTTCAGCCTGCTCGCAACTGCGAGGCACGCCTTGACCGCCGATATACATGTCCGCCAACTGCACCGGCGCATCGGGATTGCCTTTCGCCGTGGCCTTCCACAGCCAGGCGGCTGTGGCCGCCGCATCGCTGGCGTTCTTGGCCTTTGCCATTTCTTCCGCGCCCGCAAGACTCGGCTTGGGAGCCGCTTCCTGGTTGCTGATGCCGGCGGCCGCCGCCGGTTTCGCGGCCGCACCGCCTGCCGCCGTTGTCGGTTGCAAAGTTGTGGAGACAAGTGGCGGCTTGAAACTAGGAGTTGCCCCCGCGGTAGCGCTCGTTTGCGCAGCACTGCTCGCCGCCTCGCCTACCGGTTCATTCGTATTGTCGCCCTGATTCCTGGGCTGCGGCTGCACCTGCATGTGGGGTTTGCGGTTCGTGGCGACAGAATTTGCCGGAGCTGGTTCGCTGCCTACCCGCGACAGAATGCGTTGCCTCCACTCGCTGATCTTCGCCTTGACGATCTCGACCGGGCCGTTGTTAGTGTGGTCAACCTGCGAACGATACTGCATCCAGCCCAGTCCTGCGAATATCAGGACAACAGCGGCCGCCGACCACGCCCCCCAATGGCTCCTGCGCACCTTCCGAGGCTTCGGGAGTCCGAAACCAGCCCGCGTTTCCGGCGGGTCGTTCAACCCCAGGAATGATGGTCCAGTGATGAACGATGTCCCGGACGTAGTAGGCTCGGTCTCCGCAGGTGCTTCGCCGAGGTCAAGAAATTTTGGGCGCTGGAGGGGGATGTCCTCCGGCGCTTCCGGCTCCAATCCCAAGCGGCTTTCAACCGTGTCGGCAGGAACGTCTGCAATGACGGTCGGTGTCTCAATTTCGGCAGCAGTAGTGGAAGCGTTAGCATCGGCCGGCGTGGTCGTGTCGACTGGAGCAGATCGCGCGACGGTTGTCTTTTCAGCACTTGCAGCCGGCTGCTCGGCAAGGGAAGCATCGCCGCGCATCGAGATCTCATCGGGGTCGTCCGGCGGCCGGTATTGGAAGCTTCGTAAATATTCGTCCAGAGGAACATCGGGAACTAACTCGGTCGGCTGCTGGTCGGAAGCCGGAACGATATCCTCCGCATCTGCCGCCGGATCACCTGCGCCCCATGGCGCCGTCACGTCTGTCGCGGCTGTGCCTCCATCGGTTCCCGGCATCCCCGGCGACACAACTGTGCGGGACCCGGCAGAGGACGTGCTCCGTCCAGGCGAACTGACGCCGCCCTCCAGCGGCACCCGCGTAAGGCTCAGGGTGCTTTGCGCGCCGGGCGTAGTAAGCGGCCGGTGAGGCAGAGGCGTTCCGCACATACCGCAAAAATGCATGCCCGCAAGGTTTTCGAATCCACAAGCGCTACAGACCACCACTCCTCCTGCCAGTCGATCATCCTACATGAATAACTGTAATCATAAGGCCTTTTGGGATGAGATGAGAGCGCTTGCGGCGGGTCGCACCGGCAATCTGCCATGGCAACGGACGTTGGCAAAGCCTCCTCGCCAGTGACCGAGATCACAGAAGCCTGTTCGCGCGATTCATTACAATTTCAGTATATGTTGAGCGAAAAACAATTCCGCGATCGCGCCAAGATTGAGCTTCGCCAAATCGGCAGTCAGGCGCTGAGTTTGGCGACCGACCGGGACATTTATTGGAAGCTGGAGCGCGAGATCATCCAGCCTAACCCGCAGCTTTGCGATGGGCGCAGCGCCTTCCTCGACATGCTGCGCGGTTGCTATGCCGATGCGATGGCCGCACGCGTGCTCCGTCTGCTCCAGGGCGAAGACGGTGGGGTGTCTCTGCCGCGGGTGCTGGCACAACTGTCGGAATATCCCCAGTTGCTACACGATCAGATAACCGAGCGCGAGCTGGCAGATGATCGCGCAGCGCTGATCCAGGCGGCTGCGGACCTGCAGCGCGCCGTCGCACCTCACGTGGGGCATCACGAGCGAACTCTGTCGGCGCTCGCCTCAACCCACCGCGAGTTGGACGCAGCCATCGATCGCATAATCGCTACCGTGAAGACGTACTACTGGATCGTCACCGAGAGCCACCTCGATCTGGACGTCAGGCATGCGGAGAACCCGCTGTCTATCTTCCAATTTGCCTGGGCGATGCCGGTGCTGGCGAAGTAACAGGCCGTCGGGCTCAGTTCACCGGCCCCAGATAAAGATCCAGCCAGTCCAGCGTTTCCTTAATTAGCTCATTACGCGGGACCGCATGACCCGTGTCGTAAACCATGCGTTTCTTCTGCTCTTTCGGCGATCCCAGCAGGTTATAGAACGGCACTTGCGTCGCCTGCTCGGGGAAGAAGAAATCGTAGTGCCCGTTGAGCATCAGCACTGGCTGTTTCACATGCGGAAGAAAATTGATGATCTCGACTTCAGGAAGGGACTTCTCGAAATTCAAGCCACCGAGGGCGATGATGACGGCCTTAATCCGCGGGTCGACGGCGGGAACAATCGCTCCCATGACCGCGCCCCAGCTATAACCGTAATACGCAATCTTGTCGTGATCCAGGTCGGGCCGTGATTGAGCATAGTCGATTGCGCGAGAGGCATCCTTAACCCACATGATGACATGGTCTCGCCAGTTACTGCTCGTGTCGGCCGAATCCGACTCCATACCGTCGCCACGCTCGTAGGTGCTCTTGTAGATCGGGTAGAGAACAGCACGTCCGCTGCGAACAACGGCATCGAGAGAAGCCGACGTTTGCACAGCAAAGTGGCGTAGGCTCAGAGCGCCCGACCCGGGGAAGAACAGTACGACCTGGTAGGGCGGCTTGCCTCTCTTCGGCAGAAACAGGTACGAGATGGCCTGCTCGTGACCATAGGCTGCCGAGTAGGTAATCTTCTGAATCGTCCAGTCCTCATTCTTGCTGTCCACCGGCTCAACGTTCGCAACAAGCGGCGTTTTATCGTACGAATAGAGTCCCTTGTAGGCTTCGAAGATCTGGTCCGAAACCGGCTTCTCTTTCGTCAGGTCGCGTCGCGGTGTTGCCATTGCCGCGAACACTTGCTTGTTAATTGAATTTGGATCGACGTACTTGACGCAGCGAAAACCAATGTCTGCGGCGCGCAGAAATGGCGACTGCGCATCAGGATCGATGAACATATAGTTAGGCTCGTCCCATGCACCCCCCAGGACGTAGCGCTTGCCGTCTTCCGCCTCCGTCCAGATCCACTCCTTCACATTGCCCGCCATGTCGTAAGTGCCCCAGGGACCAACGTCCGGTTTGCTCCCGACGGGGAGGATCCCCGTTGTGCCAAAATTGCTCGCTGGCACAATCAGCGAAGCCAGGAACGGGCCGGCGGCTCGGTTCCAGTGATAGACCGTAGGAAGGCTCTTGCCCGCAAATTCCGCATAGGCGGCGGCTTCGTACCAACTGATGCCGGTTACGGGATAGTCATCGTGGGCTTTGGCATATTCACCTGCAAGCCAATCCTTCGGCCCGGGCCGTCCGGTCGCATCACGGAAGAGCGCCATCGCCTCTTCCCAGCTGAGATGCCTACCGTCCTTCACGAAGTCATTCTTCCAGTACTCGCGTTTCTGGTAGCCGCCCTGATCGACAAATGTCTTGAACTGCCTGTTGGTGACCTCATACTGATCGATCCAATAGTCGTTCAGCGGTAACTCCGGCATGCCTTCGTATCCGGGAATAAATAACGACTTGAAATAATTCTGCGGAGCGACGCGAACCATGCTCGCGGGAATTTTCGCCGTCTCGTCCAGTGTGACCTTCGCTTGAACAGGTTCGCCGGGCGGAGGGTAATACCGCGGTATCAGGGCGGGGGTTAAGCGCAGAACCGTGCCGTAACCCGGCTTCTCAAATTTCCAGACAAAGACACCGCGCGGCTGGCGCACGTTCTTCATGGGAGTTGTTCCGACATATTCCCAAGAGTCGTCGCGGCCTTCGTATTCGCGTCGATAAACCTTGGCGCCGGGCGGGTACGACTCCAGTGTCATGTCATAGGAGATGAGCGGCCAGAGCTTGGCAAGTTCAGGGTCGCCAGGGATCGCCTGCTCGGCTCTGGTGGCTAGTTTGAACTCCGTGTCAAACGCCCCTTGAGCAGCCGCAGCGCCATACTTGCCCTGATCGTACAGTTGCCTGATCTCAGGCAGTGCTACGTCACGCGCCCACCGCGCATCGCGGGAGCGCTTCACCAACCAGCCGATTCCCGAGCATATTAGGATGGCGAGCATCAACAGAGGCACGAGCACTCGCGGGCGTCGAGCTTCTCGGATGATGCGCGCCGGACTGAGGACAGCGCCCGACTCAGGGAACAGCAGGTCGCGACATCTCTTCAGATCCTGAGCCAGTTCGGTGCCCGACGGATAACGCGCTGTTGGGTCCTTCTTCAGGCAGCAGCTGACGATGCGCCGCACTTCGGGGGGAACTTCCCGCTTCAACTCGCCTAGCGGCCTCGGATCGTCGCGCATGATCGCCGCCAGCAGCGCAGCACTGGACTCGCCCTCAAAAGCCTTGTTGCCCGTCAGCATCTCGTAGAGCACCGATCCGAACGAGAAGACATCGCTGCGGGCGTCGATGGGTTTTCCTTCCGCCTGTTCCGGCGACATATACGCCAGAGTTCCGACGATCATCCCCGGTGTTGACGAAGACGCCGCTACCGTTGCGCCGTCGTTACACATCCCGGGCTGCGGGGCGATGAGTCTCGCCAATCCAAAGTCGAGTACTTTGACCAGGCCACTGTCGTCCACCATGATGTTCGCCGGTTTCAAATCGCGGTGTACGATACCTGCGACGTGGGCCCGCGACAGCGCATCGGCAATCTGGACTGCATACTTAATCGCCAGATTCGCCGGCAAACCGCCTCTAAGGATGACTTGGTCAAGAGTTCTTCCGCCGATATACTCCATGACCATGAAGTCCACGCCACCTTGAGAACCGACGTCATGAACAACGCAGATGTTGGGATGTTGCAGGCTGGAGACGGATTTCGCTTCCTGCTCGAAGCGGGCGTGCAAATCCGGGTTGGACGACAGGTGGGTTGGCAGGATCTTAATGGCTACCGTCCGTTGCAGTCGCGTATCGCGGGCGCGATACACTTCGCCCATCCCGCCCGTGCCGAGAAGCTCCTCGATCTCGTAAGGACCAAGCCTGGTGCCAGAACTTAATGTCATTGGTGATGGCGATTATACCTTCGGCATTCTGCTGTTCCGATCTTCCACCGAATTTGGCGAGTGTTAGTCAACCGGAGTCCACAACCGAGTGCACAGCCTAACTCCCGAGTCGGGAGCAATCAGGAAGTTGGCTTGTCCACCGATAGCTGGCGTGAACAGACATTATCCCAACCAATCCCCGCCGTCCTGCTCCCCTAGCTGCTTTGAAGCCGGGGAGATCCTAGCGCGCCGAAATCAGCGCCACCGCAGCCAGGGCTCCCACGATGCCCACCCCTTGCATTCGCGAGATGCGCTCCTTCAGCAAGACTCGCGCCAGGATGACCGTGCTCGCGGGATACAGCGACGACAGGACGGCTGCCACATCCAGTCGTCCGTGACGCGTGGCCGCGATGAACATCGCATTGGCGCCGGAATCGAACAAACCCGACAAGAGAATGGGGAGCAGGGCCGGACGCAACGAGCGCGGATCGCGCGGCAAGAAACCCACAACCAGCAGCATCAGCAGCGTGGAAGCGGCGCGCGCCGCCACCAGCGGCCAGAAAACTCCATAATGCCCCGCTTGCTTGCCGGAAACCAGAAATAGCCCGAACATCACGCCGGCGAGAATCGCCAGGCCAAGCCCGCGATGCGAATCGATCTCCCCATCGGGCCGGGCAACGAACCAGATGCTGACCAGAGCCAGAGCAAATCCGGCCAGTTGCAATCGATCGGGCAATCCCTCGGTGCGAAATCCGAACAGCACCGGTAACACTGCCGTGATCACCGAGGCCACCGGAGCAACCACTCCCATGCGGCCAATGGCCAGGCCCTTGTACAGGGCGGCAATGCCGAAGGCGCCAGTGATGCCCGCTACAACTCCCCAACCCAGCGATGAGCGGGGCGGCATCGCCTCACCGGTCATCCAGGCCAGCGCCAGCATTAGGACGAGACCGCAGGCATGCGCTCCCGCCACCACGCGAAAGACATTGGCCCGCCGCACCGCGATCCCGCCAGCGAAGTCGCCTCCGCCCCAAATGGCGGCGGCACTCAAGCTGAGCGCCGCTCCGGTCCAGGTCCCAGAATTCATGTCTTCCTAAGTTACACGGTTCGGCAAAATGATGAGTGTGTTTCGCAGGCCGTATTGACCGGACGCGGTCACAGGTGAATCGTATCCATGAAACAGTACCCAGAACTACTTGTTTGACTGCGGGTTACCATATACCGAAGTACATGTACTTTAGTAACCATCGATGCCTTCAGAATTTCACACGCCAATTCCAAATATAGTATTTCTTCCTCTATTGCAGATTTACAATAATGGAAGCTATTCAAATAGCGAGGTTTAGCTGGCTGCCGTGGTGGAAAACGTGGCATCGAAGTTGCTCATAGAAGAGAGGCCGGTGGAAGCAGTCCCACCCGTCCGTCTTAATCACGAGCCCACGGCTTCGATGAACCGAGACCTGCAAACACGCTTTTTCGCGGTTTTCCTGGCGCTGCTTAGCGTAGCTGCGATCGTCCTCGCCTGCATTAATTTTCAGAAGGACCGCGAATATTCTTCCCCGTACGATGGCGTTTGGTGGGTAGAAGAAGGCGGCCATCTGCGTGCCCAGCGCGTAGATACTGACGGTCCCGGCCAGAAGGCAGGTATCAAACCCGGTGACCTGCTGGTTGCGGTACAGGACCACAACGTAACCAACGTCGGCGCTTTGGAACACCAGATTTACGGCGTGGGTGTGTGGTCGAAGGCAACCTACTCGCTGGTCCGTCAAGGTGTTCCGCTGGAAGCGCCCCTGATTCTCGCTCCCGCGGATCGATCGCTCTATACCGGACTGCGGCTGATCGCGCTGGTCTATCTTTGCATCGGGATGTATGTCCTGCTCCGCCGCTGGACAGCTCCCAAAAGCGCGCACTTCTATATCTTTTGTCTGGTCTCGTTCATTTTTTACTCCTTCCACTACACTGGCAAACTGAATGATTTCGACTGGATCATCTATTGGTCGAATGTTGTGGCCTGGCTGCTGCAGCCGGCGCTGTTCCTGCACTTCTCGCTGACCTTCCCAGAGCGCAAAGCGGTGGTCAATCGCCGCCGCTGGCTTATCCCCGCGGTGTATGCGCCGGGAGCGTTCCTGCTGGCCCTCCACATCTGCGTCTTCTCGCTGTTGCAGCCCAGCGAACTGTTGCGCTGGAACCTGGATCGGTTGGAGTGGGTGTATCTGGCAGCCTACTTTATCGCAGCCACGGTCACGCTGTGGCACAGCTATCGCGATGCACAGTCGGCAATCCTGCGCCAGCAGATGAAGTGGGTCACCCGCGGCACCATCCTGTCGGTTGCGCCCTTCACGATTTTCTACATCATCCCCTATCTGTTCGGCGTCATGCCCGGCCTCGGGATGAAGATCTCCGTCCTGTCGCTAGTGTTCTTGCCGCTGACCTTCGGCTATGCCATCTTCCGCTACCGCCTGATGGATGTCGACCTCATCTTCAAGCGCGGCATGGCATACACCATCGCTGCCGGCGCCATCACCGCTGCGTATTTCGCGGCTGTCGGTGTGGCTTCGGTGATGTTCCACCAGAACTTCCCCAACGTCGGGCCAATCGGTCTGGTGGTAGCCATCGCGGTGACAGCGTTGCTCTTCGATCCCTTCAAGAACTGGGTGCAGGAGAGCCTCGACAAATTTTTCTATCACAAGCGCTACGACTACCGCCGGACCCTGATTGAGTTTGGCCGCGATCTGAACTCGGAAACCGATCTCGACAAGATGTTGAGCTCGATTGTCGATCGTTTGTCGCATACGCTGCTGGTCGACCGCCTCGCCATCTTCCTGGCCGACGCCGATCAGCCAGACCAATTCAATCTGGCAAAGTCATACGGAATTGCCAACACCAGCGGTCTCAGCTTCGACTTCCTGCATGTGGAGCGTCCGGAGTGGCAGGCCGGTCACCTGTTCTTCGACAACACCAATCAGGCGGTCCGCGAAAGTCCATCGGCGCGCGAGACAATCCGTCGCCTGGAGCTGAATTACTACATTCCCTGCACCGTCATGGGCCGCATGATTGCAGTGCTCGGATTGGGCAAGACGGTGGAAGGCGACTTCCTCTCCAGCGAGGATGTGCAACTGCTGGAAGCGCTTGCCGGCTACATCGGCATTGCCGTGCAGAACGCGCGTCTCTACCAGTCGCTGGAAGAGAAAGCCGGCCAGTACGAGCGCTTGAAGGAGTTCAGCGAGAACATTGTCGAGTCCATCAGCGTAGGCGTGATGGCGGTGGACCTGGAAGACCGCATCGAGTCCTGGAACTCGCAGATGGAAGTGATGTTCGCCTTGCCTCGCCGCGAGGCGCTCAGCCGCTCCTTGAACGCAGTCTTGCCGGTGCCGTTTCTGGAAGAGTATTACCGTGTGCGTCTCACCCAGGGCATCCACAATCTCTACAAATTCCGGCTGCGCACTGCCGGCGGCGAGACGCGCGTGGCCAACATCGCCATTGCGCCCCTGGTGAGCAAGGACTTCAGCGTGATTGGCCGTTTGATCATCGTCGACGACATCACGGAGCGCATCGAACTGGAATCGCAGCTTTCGCAGGCGGAGAAGCTTTCCTCCATCGGCTTGCTGGCTGCCGGCGTTGCCCACGAGGTGAACACGCCGCTGGCAGTCATCTCGTCATACGCGCAGATGCTGGCCAAGCAGGTGCACGGCGACGACAAGCAGTCGGTCTTGCTCGACAAGATCACACGGCAAACCTTCCGCGCCTCGGAGATCGTCAACAGCCTGCTTAATTTTTCGCGCACCTCGAGCACGGAATTTACCGATGTCGACCTGAATCGCGTCATCAAAGACACCTTGACGCTGCTGGAGCACCAGTTCAAGACTGCCCGTGTGACCGTGCAGCAGGACCTGCATCCCGAGCTGCCTCCGATCCACGGTAATACCGGCAAGCTGCAACAGGTGTTCCTCAACCTGTTCCTGAACGCCAAGGACGCCATGGCCGGCGGCGGCACGCTGAGCATCAGCACCAACAACGGTCATCGCGTACAGGTCACGGTCTCCGACACCGGCAGTGGCATCGCGCAGGAACACATTCACCGCATTTACGATCCCTTCTTCACCACCAAGAACAAGCCCACGACCGGCCACAGCGGCGGCACCGGACTGGGACTCTCGGTGACCTACGGCATTATTCAGGAACACGCCGGCAAGATTCGGGTCGACAGCGCGCCTGGGCGCGGCACCACCTTCACCATGGAATTCCCCCTGATCAGAAAGGCTGTCAGTGCCTGAAGCCGCCTTCAGTCGTGTTGACGCCGGCCGCGAGAACTTCTCCTCGCCCGGCTCCGTGCTCATCGTCGACGACGAAGCTGCCATTCGCGAGTCGCTGCAAACTCTGCTGGAGTTTGAAGGCTACTCGGTGGAAACCGCCAATGACGGAGAAGAGGGCCTGACGCGCATCGCCGAACGTCCCTACGATCTGATACTTCTGGATTTTGCTTTGCCGGAGCGCAATGGCATTGAGGTGCTCCACGACATACGCGAGCGCGATGCCGAACTGCCGGTCATCATGATCACCGCCTACGGCACGGTGGAAAACGCCGTGAATGCGATGCAGGCCGGCGCCACCAACTTCATCCAGAAGCCCTGGGACAACGAGAAACTGCTGGCCGATGTCCGCACCGCCGTGGGCCGCCGCCGCGCTGAAGAAGAAGTCATCCAGCTCAAGCGCGCCCTGAAGCAGCGCTACAACTTCGAGCACATCATCGGCAAGAGCGAGCCCATGCTGCGCATCTTCGACCTGGTGGCGCAGGTTGCCCCCAGCCGCTCGACGGTATTGCTGCAAGGTGAGAGTGGGACCGGCAAGGAACTGATCGCCAAGGCACTCCACATGAACTCGCCTCGCAAAGATCGCGCGTTCGTGCCCGTCAATACCGGCTCAACCCCTGCCGACCTGTTGGAGTCAACCCTCTTCGGCCACGTCAAGGGCGCCTTTACCAGTGCGATTGCCAGCAAGAAAGGCCTCTTCGAGGTCGCCGATCGCGGCACGCTTTTCCTCGACGAGATCGGCACTATGAGCATGGAGACGCAGGCCAAGATCCTGCGTGTGCTGCAGGACCGCAAGTTCATGCACTTGGGCGGGGTGAACGAAATTCAAGTCGATGTGCGCATCATCGCGGCCACCAACGTCGATCTCAGGCAGCATGTGAAGGAAGGCAAGTTCCGCGAAGACCTCTTCTACCGGCTGAACGTCATTACCATCGACCTGCCTCCGCTGCGGCAGCGCAAGAACGACATTCCCCTGCTGGCCGAACACTTCATCGTGAAGTTCGCGCAAGAGAATGGCAGGCATCCGCTGCACCTGACGCCGGAGGCGCTGCGTCCGCTGATGGATTACGACTGGCAGGGCAATGTGCGCGAATTGGAAAACGTAATCGAGCGCGCGGTGGTGCTGGCCACTGGCTCGGCCTTGACCCCCGATCTGCTTCCCGAAAACCTCACCGGCCGCGGCACCCGTTTTTCCATTATGGACCACCGTCCCGACGCGTCCCTGTTCGAGATCATCGAAGAGAGCGAACGACGCGTTATCACCGACATGCTGGAAAAATGCGGCTGGAACCAGACCGAAGCCGCCGACCGCTTTCACATTCCGCTCTCCACTCTCAACCAGAAAATCAAGCGTCTGAACATTGAGATCAAGAAAAAGGGCAGAGAGAACGGGAGCAATTAGCAATTAGCAATTAGCAATTAGCAATTAGCAATTAGCAATTAGCAGCTAGCACGTGGCACTAGCACTTGGCGACCTGGACTCCAAGTAATTAGCCCAGCGCGGAAGCGCTGGGAAAAACGTCCAGTCGAAACCTTAGCCCCTTTAGGGGCGGCACATTTCCAGCAACAGCATCTTCCCTAATGGGCTACATTTCTTCGCCGGGGATCCGGGATCGCCGCAGGATTCGGATACTTCGCTCCACGCAGCCAAAGCGCGAAGCCAAGACCCCAAATCGCAAGCAACACGAGGCTAGGCACACTCGCTTCTTGCCCGAAGACCCCGCCCGTAAGCCACACTGGCCCGTGCAAGCTGGCATTCAGGAAATGCGGATGCCCCATGAAGCCGCTGGACGGTACACCGTAGAAAAACACTTCACCCCAATTCCACGCGGAATGAATTCCCAGTGGCATCCACAGATCGCCGGTCCTTCTCAGGACAAGGCAGGTGACCAGGCAATACTCTGTGGCTGCAACTGGTCCCAACCCGTGTCCACCGGGATTGAAGTAATGCATCCCGCCCATAAACAGCGAAGTCGCGATCGCTGCCGGCCAGAAACCGATGCCGGTCGTCAGCGTGAACAGCATGTAACCGCGGTAAAAAAAGTCCTCCAGCAGCGCGGCGAGGAACAGCGGCACAGTCCAGATCACACCGTATTTCCAGATGTCCGCACCATGCAGGGTTGGAGAGCCGAAAGAAAACGCTCCGGCAAGACGTAACACCAGCAGCAGAATCGTCAGCGATGCGATGCTGATGGCCGCCCCCTGCCAGTACTGGCGGCAGAAGGCCCGGCGCCAGGGCAATCCGTAATCGGCGATGCTGCGGCCTTCAATCTTCGCCATGATCCAGCTCACCAGAAAGACTGCGACAGCGAAAACTCCCATTCCGATAGTGATCCCCAACGGACTGTAAGGGTCTACGTTGAACCTGTGCGTCAGGGAATCGACAATCCGGCCAGCTGCATAGTACAAAGGCGAGAAGATCGCAGCAAAAATCAGCAAGCGCCATCCCGCACGGATGCCATTGGGCCCAACAAAGATGTTGGAGCCGCCGACGTGTGCCGGACTAAGAACTTCCGATGGATTGTTCATCGGCAGGCCTCAGCGTGGGTCTGTGCCGCAGGGCTTTTCATACGGCCTCCAAACTAGCAGTGCCCGGAAGAGTAAGGTATGACTTTTTGCGCCATTTCTTGCCGCTGAGGTTCCGGGCCCAGTCAGCGCTGGGAAACCGGGATGACGAAGCGCAATGCGGTGTGCGTCTCAGAGAAGCGACAAACCTTGTTGTCGGTCAGGCCGGCGGATTTCCCTGCGTTGATAACATCGATCTCGCGAATGTGATTTTGACCTTTCGGATAGACCACCCAGATCGCTCCGCTCTTGCTGATCCATTTCACAAGCGATTTCAGCCGCGAGAGATCGTCCTGCGCTTCCGCCGAAAAGAAAATCAGGTCGGCATTCTTGATGCGCTCGCCGCGCGAATATTCCGGCACGCGTGAGGCGAGTCCCATCAGAAACTCCGCCCCTTCGACGCTGAGCACCACGACCCGTTGCCCCGGTTTCACTCCGAGCTTGTCGATCAGCAGACGGTGCGAGTAGTCGCGTTCTGGCGCGCGAGGCTTTTTTCCTTCAGGTGTCGAACGTGTCATCGGTTCCCCTAAAAGCGCTGTGGATTGGCTCCTAGTACTCCTGTAGACTCTACCTTCTATCCAGGCACCTTCAAACCCATGTTGACTGTTACTCAAGACTTCCTGGTCATAATTCTTACGGCCGCCGTCGCCCTGCTGTTCAGGGTGGGACTGAACTGGCTTTGGCCGTGGGAAAGCCGCCGCAACCACAATGACCTGATCGGCTGGCAGCTGAGCGTTCTAGGCACGACCTACGCGGTCATTCTGGGCTTCATGCTGTACACGGTGTGGACCGAGCTCGGCACGGCTGACCTTAATGTCGATCTGGAGGCAAACGCGCTGGTGAATGTTTATCTTCTGGCTAACGGCCTGCCCGCTGAGCAAGGCCTGAAGCTCCAGCAGTTGGCCCGCGCCTACGCCGATGCGGCCATCAACGGTGACTGGCCGCAAATGGCGAACGATAAAGTCCCTGATGGAACGGTCGACATCGATGCCAATATGTGGAAGACGTTGATGTCGGTGAAGGTGGCTTCGCCCAATGAGATCACGGCTGAAGATCATGCACTGTACGAACTGAGCTCTCTCACTGAGCATCGCCGCACCCGCATACTGCAGAGCACGTCCCGGCTTCCCACCGTGCTCTGGTGCGTCCTGATTATCGGAGGTACCGTGACCATCATTTCCAGCTGCATGTTTGGCTCGGCCAACAGCAGACTGCACATATTCCAGGTCTTCGCCTTTTCCCTGCTCATCTCGCTTGTGCTGGTGGCCATCGTCAACATCAATCGTCCTTTCCAGGGAACGGTCCACGTCAGCGACTACGCCTTCCAGCGGGCACAGCAGAACATGCAGGGGCGTTAGTGCGCTGGTCGGATAAGCTCCTCTAATTGCGTCTGCACCGGAACCTGACGCCGAGACATCCAGCACCTAAGTATTCAACCTCGTATTCATCATTCTGCAATCGAATTTGAGCATAATGGATAACAACAACTTATACGGCGAAACAAATTGCACTCCCTGGACGTACTCGGGAATAAGGAATCTTTGCGGGGCTCGATATGTTGAGAATTGATATTCAGAGTACGCCGCCGATGGTGAAACTTCTCTGCTCGGGCCGGATCGTGCTCGGTGTGGAAGCCGAAACTCTGCGGTGTATGGCAACGTCGCGACCGGAGCGTCGCGTGGTGGTCGATCTGCAGCAGATTCACGCCATGGATGCGGCCGGGCTGGGACTGCTGGTCGAACTTCACTGCCGTGCGCAGCAGCGGGCCGGTATGTTGACGGTCGCGAATCCATCGCCGTGCGTTCGCCGGCTTATGGCGCTCACCCACCTGGAGTCGGTTTTGCAAGTCGCCGATTTCGGTGCTACCAATGTCGCCGAGAGTGCTGATGACGAGAACGAGCGGCGGGCCATGACCGCCTAGCGGAGAAAGCTGTTGTCAGGAAGCGGTCAATCCGTGGAGCACGAGACCCTTGCCAGTGAGTTCGTTTTCACCGGCGACCCGGCGGCCATGATCGCGGTACGCGACCGGATCATGGATCTCCTGCACGAGCACTGCGATGACGAGCACCAGGAAATCGACATCATGATTGCGTTGCAGGAAGGCTTGGCCAACGCCGTGCTACACGGCTCTGGTAACGATCCCAGCAAGATCATTCGCTGCCTGGTTGACGTCACCCCTGAGGCGATCACCATCGTCATCAGGGACTCCGGCCAGGGCTTTGACACGGCGGCCGCTACCGACTCCGCCGACGATGGCACCAATCTCACCCAGCATGGCCGCGGCATCCATCTCATGCGCAGCCTGATGGATGAAGTCAGCTATCGGCACGGCGGCTCAGAGCTGCACTTGAAGAAACTGCGCGCTCCACAACCGTAAAACCGACGGCGTTCGCGCCGTTACTTTTTCTTTTCGCCCAGTTCGCGGGCGACGCTGTCCAGCACTCCGTTGATAAATTGCACTGACTCCGGCGTGGAGAATCGCCGCGCAATCTCCAGCGCCTCGTTGATGACCACCGGCTTCGGGGTCTTGGGAAAGCCTAGAAACTCGGCCACGGCCGCGCGCAGCAGGTTTCGGTCGACAGCGGCCATGCGGTCCATGCGCCAATGTTCCGCGTTGCGCTCGATGATGGGGTCAATCTCTTCGCGCCGCTCGCAGGCGATACGAAACAGTTCGTCGGAAAACTTTCGCACCTTTTCGTCCAGATCGGTGCGCTCGCTCCAGAAAGTTTGCCGCACCAGCTCCGGGTCCTGATGGCCCATATCCAGCTGAAACAACATCTGCAGCGTCAGTTCGCGCGACTTGCGACGAGTGCCCGACTTGACCGTCATCGTTTGCCATCCGCTGCGGAGGGCTGGGGTACTTTAGACGATTGCTCCGCCTTGTCATTTCGAGCGGAGCGAAGCGGAGCCGAGAGCTTGCCCTGAGCTTGCTGAAGGGGATCTGCGGTTTTCTTTTTTGGACTGCGGCGCGACCGTTTTGCGACTGCCTCGCGCAGCGATGCCATCTCCACTGCCGCCAAGCCAGCGTCAAAGCCTTTGTTGCCGGCCTTCAATCCGGCGCGATCGATGGCCTGTTGCAGGGTATCGCAAGTAAGGACGGCAAACGCGTGTGGCACTCCTGTCTCTTGCGCCGACTGGCCGACGCCACGGGTCACTTCGTTGGCGATAACTTCGTAATGCAAAGTGTCCCCCCGCAGGAGGCAGCCGATGCAAATGACCGCGTCATGCCGCTTGGTCTCGGAAAGCTGCCGCGCGGCGGAAGGAATCTCGAACGCTCCCGGCACATGCGCGATCGTTATGTCTGACGCTTTGGTACCACATTGTCGGAGTGCCTGCACCGCGCCGTCGAGCAGGCGTTCGGTGATGAAGGAATTGAAGCGGCTCACGACCAGAGCAAACCTCTTACCCCGCGCATCAAGCTTGCCTTCCAGGCCGCGAGTTTCGCCGGGCTTCTTCGCATACGTCAGGAATCCGATTCGCAATCCACTGACTTCGACTTCGAAGAGCCGCGAGCCGTAAGGTGTGTCGCCAATCTCACGCTGGATCTTGACGGCGGGCGCCCCATCCTTGTCCGCTGCAGTTGCAGACAGGGTGGGAGACAGCTTCCTAACGATCTCCCAGGCCGCGTCGGCGTCGGAGACTTCGACCATCGCATCGACTCCGGGCGCGTCGCCGGCAGCGATGAACTCGATGCCGCCGCTGGGCGTAAGCATCTT
>JBEKTC010000053.1:0-16656 GCA_049516475.1 Candidatus Korobacteraceae bacterium
TTCAACTATGGCCGGCGGGCTTCGTGCTCGCCGGCCTTCTCCATCACCGGCAGCGTACTGAAGCGCTCTTAGAAGTTCGGCTTCTCCAGCGGCGGCTGCGATGCTAGGAAATCCTGCCGCATCCGCTGGACGTAGCTCTGGAGCAGTTCCTGCACCCGCTTCGCATCGGGCGATTTCACAATCAGTCCCACGTGGTGTTTCTTCTCGTCCATTCGCCACACGATCTCCGGATCGTTGTAGGACGAGGTATCGGGATGCTCCTGCCGCGCCAGCGAAACCAGCAGCCCGGCGAAATCTTTCTTTGGCATAGGCGGCTCGTGCGGCGCTTTGCCTCCGGCAATTTCCACCTTCGCCCATTCCGCCCACATGTTGATGCCGGTCGCGGCTTCAATCAGGTCGACGATGTGCGCTCCGCCCACGCGTGCCGAGGTCTCCAGAAAGTACAATTGGCCGTCGTCGCGGCCGCGGATGAATTCGCTGTGCGAAACCCCGCGCACCATCCCGAAGGCCTTCATGACCTTGCGATTCATCTCGATCAGCGGTTGCGCTTCCGGCGAATCCAGTCCCAATGTACTGGTGGAAAAGATGTCGCCCTGTTGGGACACGTCCATCGGCGGCCGTCCATAGCGGCTGGCGATGGAGAACAGCACCTTGCTTTCGTAGAAGATCGTGTCCACGTGATAGATATCGCCCGGCACGTACCGCTCCACCAGATAGAACGACTGCCGGTCGCCCAAGTGCTCCAGCGCCGCCCAGAATTCATCGCCACTGTGAATTTTCTTAATGCCAATCGAGCCGGCCATCGACCTCGGCTTCAGGACCCAGGGCGGAGGCACGCGATCCAGAAACTCGCGCAACCGCGTGTGGTTCAACACATGCAGGAAGTCGGGCACCAGCAGTCCTCCGTCGCGCGCCTTTGCCCGCATCGCCAGCTTGTCGCGGAAATAGCGCGCGGTGGTGTCGCCCATGCCGGGCACGCGCAGGTGCTCGCGCAAACTCGCAGCCGTCTCCACATCGAAGTCGTCCAACGCCACGATGCGGTCGATGGTCTCGTTGCGCGCCATATAGCTGACGCCCAGCACCGCGTCTTCCAGCTTCCACTGCTTCTGCACGTCGGGCATGTAGAAGATTTCGTCGATGCTCTCGCGCGGCCAGGCTGCATCCTGCAGGCTGTGTGAGGTCAGCAGCAGCGTGCGGCAACCTTGCCGCCGGCACTCGCGGATGAACTCAATGCCCTTGTAGTAGCTGGCCAGGCATAGCACGGTGAGCTGCCTCGTTGTCGATGACGGAGATGTGGTTGAGGACGACATACATTGCCTCCCGCACGTAGCGGCCTGCGCGAATCTTCTCGCCTCAGCGCAACACTATAGCAGGCAGATGCACGGATCACGCTCCCCGCGCCGATACCAGTGTAGGTGCGCGGATTCCCCGCTATTGACACGGTCTCGCCCCGGAAGCTATAAGCGAACTGTCTGGCAATTGGGAAGGCGGTTAGAATCCGCCACTGCCCCGCAACTGTGAGCGCGGAGGTCCGACCAGCAAGCCACTGGAGCGATGCTCTGGGAAGGCGGTTCAGGACCAGTGAGGCGCAAGTCAGGATTCCGGCCAGGCGCTTACCTATTGTCCGAGTTGGCCTCGATGGGAGGGCCAGTCGGCGTCTTGAAGACCTGCTCGCGGGTCATCTGGAAGATTTGTAGCACGAGGTTCCCGTCCGATACGTACTTGTGCGCGGGATGAAGTATGTTTGAGCGATCGGCGGCGGCGCTATGAAGAAACTCTGGCGCTCTCTGCCGCTGCTGTTCATTTTGACGTCCTACGCGTGGGCCGCGCGCTGGGAGCGCGACGAGACCGGGCGCGAGGTCGCCGTTCCCGATCACGCGCATCGCGTGGTGTCTCTGGCGCCCAGTCTCACCAACACCGTGTATGCGCTCGGAGCTGCCGGCGATCTGGTTGGGATTACCGATTACACCGACTATCCCCCGGAAGCTGCCCGCCAGAAGCCGAGCGTTGGCGCGGTGGTCAATCCGTCGCTGGAGAGAATCGTGGCGCTGCATCCTGACCTGGTGCTGGCCTTACCGGAGTTCAATGGCGCTGACAGCATTCAAGGACTTCAGCGGCTGGGCATTCCGGTGTTTCTGTTCAACACGGGCAACATCGCCAATATCTACCGCAGCGTCGAAGCCGTTGGCCGTGTCATGGGACGAGAGCGTGAAGCTGCCGCGCTGGTCGCGGAGCTGCGTTCGCGCGAGGCCAAAGTACGGGCGCAGTCGGCAGGCAAGGACAAGCCATCGGTGCTGCTGGTCCTCTCGATTGACCCGCTGATCACCGCCGGGCGAAACGCTTTCATCACTGAGATGATCGCGGCGGCCGGCGCGCGTTCGGTGACCGACGACGTCAAGCAGGACTGGCTGCAAATGAATGTGGAGGCGATTCTCCCTCGCAAACCGGCTTACATCCTGCTGGTGAAGGGGGGGCCGGTCAGTTTGAAGGACCTGCAACAACACGCTGGATGGGATTCTCTGGAAGCGGTACAACGCGGACGAGTGCTTGTCATCGACGATCGCATTCAGGTTCCGGGCCCGGTCGCGTTCGATGGACTGGAGGATTTGGCCCGGCAGATACAGGCCGTGCAGTCTCACTGAGATCGCATGGAAAACCACAACCCAATCACCGGATGTACGAGAAGCGCGGTGAAAATCCGCCACTGCCCCGCAACTGTTAGGGACAAACAACCAACTGTCGAGTAGACCACTGCGCAAGCGGGAAGGTGACAGTTGGGTCCTAAGTCAGGAGACCGATCCGGCGAGACACGCACACACTCCGAGGGGGAGTTTATGCAACGGATTTGCGCTCTACTTTTCTTGCTCCTGACTTCGGCTCTGGCATGGTCTGCTGAGCCAACAATCTCTGGCACGGTTGCCGATTCATTGGGCGCCGTCGTTCCCGGAGCTACTGTAGTCATGGTCGCGAACGGTAAGGACATCGCAACCACCACCACCGATGGCACGGGAAAATTCCAGTTCAGCATTGATCATGCGGGCCGCTATTCGGTACGAGCGGAAGCTAAGACCTTTGCCGCTTCCAGCAGCGCGGAGCTTTTTGCCGGGCCCGTACACAACGTCGATATCACCCTCACACTTTCGCCGTCAGTAGTGGCGCAGAACATCGTCGTGGCCGCCACGGGGATACCCACGCCGGAAGCCCAGATGGGGACCTCCATCAGCGTGATCGACAGCACCGACCTGAAGACCAGGATCAATGTTGATCAATCTCTTCAGGATCAGCTGGGCGCACAGGTGGTTCAGACAGGGCAGATGGGCGGAGTGACATCGCTCTTCGTGCGAGGCGGCCCCAGCGACGCCAACAAGGTCCTGGTCGACGGTATTCCCGTCAATGATGTCGGCGGCGGCGTGGATTTTTCCTACTTGCAGGCCGACGGTTTTGACCGTGTGGAATTTCAGCGCGGCCCGAACAGCGCGTTGTACGGCTCCGATGCAATGGCCAGCGTGGTTAGCATGACCATGCAACACGGCGAGACTCCCTTGCCGCTGTTCACCTTCGCTTCCGATGGCGGGACCTTCGGCACCTATCACGAGAATGGCAGCGTTGGCGGCTATTGGAAACGCTTGGACTATTTCGCCGATTATTCGGGATACGGCACGCAGAACAGCACCCCAGACAGCCAGTTTCACCGTGACGCTTATATGGCCAACCTTGGCTTTCAAATAACGCCAAACACCAGCTTGCGGGCGACTGCTGAACGGGTCGTAGCCGGATACAACTCGGCTAACGCGATTGCCGCGTATGGTATTCCTGACGATGCATCCAGCGACCAGCAAAACCTGCTTTTCGGCGTCACCCTGGATAATCACGCCACGTCGCGCTGGCACAACCTCTTGAGCTATGGCGGCCTGCGTTTGCGCTCCCAATTCAACGACTGGGCACCGACCGGAATTCCTTTTGACCCGTACGGCCTGGGATATCCGTCCTACTACCTGGGAGCTCCCGTCACCCAGCAAGGCGCCAACGGATACGTCGTCACGCCGGCGGCAGTAGCGCAAGTTGAGCCTCTCCTGGCAGCGCCTGGGCAGGCCGTCTTTCAATACGCCGGAGTCTACCCGCAACTGTCGTCGTACTTGACCAACACCAACACGGTCTATGCGCAAACCGACTACCGGGTGAACGAAAAGCTCACGGCGCTGTTTGGCTTTCGCTATACCAACGAAACCGGTTTCACCTACAACCCCGGCGTCGGAATCGAATCCACCGACCGCAACAATTTCAGCTACCTGATGGAGATTCAGGGTGGGCTATGGAGCCGGCTGTTCTACGCCTTGGGCGGAGGCATCGAGGACAACGCGGTATTCGGCGTGGCCGGAACGCCGAGCGCGTCGCTGGCTTACTATCTGGTGCGGCCCGGCGGCAGCGGCACCTTCAGCGGAACGCGGCTGACCTTCAACTTCGCGAAGGGCATTAAAGAGCCGAGCATCTACTACCAGAACAACTCGCTCTATGGGCTGTTGGAAAACACTTCGATAGTTCCCAACGGTCCGCAATTGATCGAGCAGTATCACATTCATCCCTTCCTCGCCGAGCAGTCGCGCACCTATGATGGGGGAGTGCAGCAGCAGTTGTTCGACGGCAAGGCGCAACTCTCGCTAACCTACTTCCACAACGAATTCACCAATCAAGCCGAGTTCGTCGATTCGCAATACCTGGTGCAACTGGGAGTACCCGTGGAAGTAGCTGAGGCGGAAGGAATCTTCGGAGCGGCGGTCAACACGCTGGACTATCGCGCGCAAGGCGCGGAAGTGGCCTTCCAATATCAGGTGAAACGCGGCCTCACAGTACGCGGCGGCTGGACCTACACCGACGCCGTGGTACAGCAATCGTTCGCCAGCAGCGCGTTGCAGCCGGCCATCAATCCGCTGTTTCCCGGCATTCCGATTGGAGCCTACTCGCCGCTGATCGGCGCTCGTCCCTTCCGCATCGCGCCCAATACTGGCTACGCTGGCGTCGATTGGACCTATCGCAAGCTGTTTCTCTCGGCGATGGGGACATTCGTCTCGCGCCGCGACGACAGCACGTTTCTGACCGACACTAACTTCGGAAACACGCTGCTGCTGCCCAATCGCAATCTCGATTCCAGCTATCAGAACATCCAGCTGTACGGCAGCTATCAAGTCAAAAAGTACCTCGGCCTCTATACTTCGTTGTCTAATATCTTGAACCAGCACTACCAGGAGGTGTATGGATATCCGGCGCTTCCATTTACGGTTCGGGCTGGCATCAAGCTTACTTTTGGGGGCGAGTCATGGAAGCTGAACTGAGAGTGCCGGTAAAGCCGAACGCGACGGTTGAGCGCCCGTTGCAGCCGGCGGTCGCACCACGAACCGGACTCGCCGCGGCCGGAGGTCAATCCAAACTGGACAACAGAATTTCCACACGCACGCTCAATCTGGTGCTGCTGGTTGCGCTGGCGCTCGCGATTGTTGCCGCCACCGGATTGGGAGCGGTTCGCCTGCCCATCTCCGAAGTGCTCCGTACCTTCCTGCATCCGTCGCGGGCCGGCGACGCGGGAGAAATCATTTTCCAACTGCGTCTTCCCCGGGTACTCGCTGCGGCGCTGGTGGGAGCAGCGTTGTCAGCCACCGGCGTGCTGTTTCAAGGCTTGTTTCGCAACCCACTGGCCGATCCGTTCGTTCTGGGCACGTCCGGCGGCGCTGCGCTGGGCGGCGCAGTCGGCATCTTCCTCATCCCTTCGCTTTCCTTCGCCGGCTTTGGCGCCACTGCTGTGTTGGCATTCTGCGGCTCGGTGCTGACCATGATCCTGGTGTGGTATCTGGCGCGTGCGGGCGGTCGCTTCGCCATGGAAACTTTGCTGCTGGCCGGCTTCGTCATCGGCACGATGCTGAATGCCGGCACCGTCGTCTTCGAGATGCGCGAGGAAGCGTCCAACTCCGGCCTGCGGGTTCTGGCCGCATGGCTGCACGGACAGCTCAGCATTCCGACATGGAGCCAGCTTGCACTGATCGCGCCTCTGGTCGGCATCGCCATTGTGCTCGGCTTGCCGTTGGCAGGGCGGTTGAACACCCTGGCGTTGGGCGAGGAATACGCGGCACAGCTCGGGGTCAGCGTTGCCCGAGTTCGCGTGGCAACGGTGATCCTGGGATCGCTGCTTACTGCGGCCGCGGTATCGCTGGGCGGCCTCATCGGATTCGTGGGACTGCTGGTGCCGCACTTTCTTCGCATCCTGATTGGCCCCAACCACGTTCGGCTTCTGCTTCCCGCTGCCTTGGGTGGCGCCACGTTCCTCATTCTGGCTGACACCTTTGCCCGCACCGCCTTCGCTCCCACCGAAATTCCGGTGGGTGTGTTCACGGCGTTCCTGGGCGGGCCTGCATTTCTCTATCTCTTGAATCATCGGTCGCGGGAGTCTCGCCAATGACCGCCCCCATTCTGGAATTCCGCAATGTCTCCTTCTCGTATGGCCCGCGTCTCTTGCTGGACCGCATGTCTCTCGGCATCGATACGCAGGAAATGGTCGCGCTGGTCGGCCCGAACGGGGTTGGTAAGACCACGATGCTGAAGCTTATCTCTGGGCTGCTGCCGCCCGCTTCGGGTGAAATTCTGCTGCAAGGCAGGCCGCTGGCCGGCTGGTCGCGCCGGCATCTGCCGCGCACGGTCGCCCTGGTTCCTCAGGAGCTTGAGATTCCCTTCAACTTTCGCGTGGAGGAGATCGTCGCGCAGGGCCGCGTGCCCCATCAGACGCTGTTCGGCGGTGCCACGCCAGCCGATCACCGGGCGGTGGAGAGCGCTATGGAAGCAGTCGATATCGTGGGGCTGCGTCACCGCCCTTACTCCGAGTTGTCAGGCGGCGAGCGCCAGAGAGTGAAGATCGCAATCGGCCTGGCGCAGCAGCCCAAGCTCATGCTGCTGGACGAGCCGACCCAACACCTGGACGTCGGCCGCCAGATTGAACTCGTTGCCCTGCTGCGCCGGCTCAATCAGCGCGGCATCACGATTATTGCCGCGGTACATGACTTGAATCTTGTGGCAGAGAACTTCCTGTCCGTCATCTTGCTGACGCCGGCCCCTGGATGGATCGCCGGCTCAGCCGCGGAGGTCTTGCGTCCCGAACTGCTGCAACGTGCCTTCTCCGTCAGCCAGTCGGCCTTGGGCCGGTACTGTGTGTCGCCATCTTCCGACGGGTTGACGCAAGTTCGGTGAAAGAGTTGGGTTGACAGCGCCATACACTAGCCAGAAATTCGACTGCCGATCTGGTATGTTTTCACGCGGCATTTGTCTTAGAAGAAGGGACTGACACAATGACCAGCATTGCCACCAAGAAGGGCGACGGCGGACAGACGAGTCTGACCGGCGGCCAGCGGGTTTCCAAGTCCTCGATCCGTGTGGAAGCCTATGGCACGGTCGATGAGTTGAACTCCGCCATGGGATTCGCGCGTTCCATCTGCGAAGACGCGAACCTGCGCGACCGCACCCGGGCGATTCAGCTGGAGCTGTTTCAGGTCGGCTCCGCGTTGGCGACACCTCCGGAGAACCGCAAGGGAAAGCCTCCGCTGAATGCGGCGATGATCGACGCTCTCACCGATCAGGTTCACGAGCTGGAAGCCATCGAAGGAATGCTCTCCGACTGGTCGATTCCCGGCGAGCACGCGGCAGCCGCGGCTTACGATGTCGCTCGGACAGTTTGCCGCAGGGCTGAGCGCTGTGTCGTGAGATTGATCGACTCGGGTGAAGTTGTGGACGACAATGTTCTGCCCTATCTCAATCGGCTTTCCGATCTGCTTTGGCTCTTCGGACGCAAGCTGGAACTCGATGCCGGCGTCAGCGGCTCGCTGCGAGACGCCAATCGCAAAAGCGGCCCGCGATGGTCGCGGGCGTGGTGATGAGCAATTGTTTTGGCGACGAGATTACTTGTTCTTGAAGTAATAGGTCCAGCTTGCGCTGATATAGGACTTCAAGGGGACGCCAACGACTTGCTCCACCGGGGCAACATTGGCCGGGTAAGAGAGCACCTCGGTCGTCTAGCCGGTGTATCCGCTGGCGACCAGCGATCACTGGGCAGGGTTCGCCTCCAGCTTCAGCAGCGGCATCGAACCCCCGATATCATATAATGATGTAACTAAATGGCTTATCAACCAGTCCCGGAGGGATGTGTGAGCGGTTGAAACAGGCGGTCTTGAAAACCGCTATACGGGAAACCGTATCGGGGGTTCGAATCCCTCTCCCTCCGCCATGCAGTCTCCACTGCGGAGATTAGTACAATAATTCTTCGAGCGGCCCGGGGTATGCCGTCCAGCCCGGCTCATTTCAGAATTTCACGTTCCTCTTATGTTCCTACTCACGCAGACGACTCACCGGATGACCATTCAATACGATGCCGACGTGGGGCATCGTTTCACGCCGAATCTCCGGGCAAGGATTCCCGGAGAAGACGGCGGCTACTTTGTGGTGACCAATTCGTTGGGCTTCCGCTCCGATCACGAATTTGAGCGCGCTCCCAGCCGCCATCCGCGCATTCTGATGTTCGGCGACTCCTACACGGCGGGCGATGACGTCTCCAATGCCGACCGGTACTCTGACCAGTTGGCGGGGATGCTGGGCGCCGAGGTGCAGAACTACGGCATACCGGGCAGCGGCACCGATCAGCACCTGCTGATCTACCGCAAGTTCGCTCGCGATGTGGAAGCCGACCTGGTGATGATTTGCGTGCAGATCGACAGCTTCCATCGCATCCAAGTTTCGCACCGGCCCAACATCGACCGCGTTACCGGCAAGCAGATCATGGTCCCTAAGCCGTATTTTGACTTGCAGAACGGCGAGCTGGTGCTGCACCAGGTTCCGGTGCCGAGAGAACGGCCAATCGACACGGGGCAGGTGGACCTGGAGGCCGGCAAGGAAACGCCGCGCTGGTACGACTCTCTGCACGACGCGTATCTGAAGGTCCCCGGTTTGAGCGCTGTGCGGCATTCGCCGCTATTCAAGGAACTGGGATATCGCGCTGTTTCCGAGCTGAACCGCGCCACTGGCAAGCATCCGTATCCGGACATTCTTTCAGAGGATACGCCGGGCTGGAAGCTGATGTCGGCGATCCTTCGGCAGTTCATTGCCGAGTTGAAGCCGCGGCCAGTTGCGATTGTGCCCATTCCGACCTCGGAGTTCTATTACCACGGCGTCAAGCCTGTGTACCAGCCGCTGTTTGAGACGCTGGAGGATCGCGCGGCAGGTGTCCACGTGTTTGATGTGAGCACGCGGCTGGTGAATCTGCCGTTCAAGGTGCGGCGCACGCTAGGGTGCGAGATTGGCGGGCACTTTACGCCGATGGCCAACGGTCTGGTTGCCGACACCATGGCGGCAGAGATCCGCAGTCGCGGTTTGCTGCCCCCCGCGAAGACCAGCGTTGCGGTGAGCGGACTGAAGCCGTCGAAGAAGTCGCGCCAGGCAATGCCGGAAGTGCGCAGCGATTCGATTGCGATCCTGGGAATCTCCTGCTTCTATCACAACTCGGCTGCCGCGTTGATCCGCGATGGCAAGATTGTTGCGGCGGCTGAGGAAGAGCGCTTCACCCGGGTGAAGAATGACCGCCGCTTCCCGCATAACGCCATCAACTATTGCCTGGAGGAGGCGGGGATTTCGCAGAAGCAGCTGACCGCAGTGGTCTACTATGACAACTCCGCGCTGACCTTCGAGCGATTGTGCCATTCCATCCTGGCGGTAGATCGCGATCCAGCTGCGTCGATGTGGCAGCAGATCATGCCGTCGTGGCTGCGCATGAAGCTGCACCTGCCGAAGCTGATTCGCAGCTTCCTGAGTTATGACGGGCCGATTCTGCAAGGCGTCCATCACCGCTCCCATGCCGCGAGCTGTTTTTTTCCATCGCCGTTTGAGCGGGCGGCAATCCTCACCATCGACGGTGTCGGGGAATGGGCGACTGCCAGCATCGGTCGCGGCAACGGCAATCGTGTGGAGCTGCTGAAGGAAATGCGCTTTCCTCATTCCTTGGGGCTGCTGTATTCGGCGTTCACGCAGTTCACCGGCTTCAAGGTGAATTCCGGCGAGTACAAGATGATGGGCCTGGCGCCTTATGGCGACGCGGTCTACAAACAGCAGATTCTCGACCACCTGGTGGACCTGAAAAGCGACGGATCGGTGGAATTGAACCTGGAGTACTTCGGATTCCTGCGCGAGAGCCAGATGACCAATGGCCGCTTCGCCGATCTGTTTGGTGGGCCGAAGCGGCAGGCGGAGAGCCGCATCACGCGGCGGGAAATCAATCTCGCCAAATCGATTCAGGAGGTCACCGAGGAGGCGCTGCTGCGCATGGCGTGCGAGGCGAAGCGGCTCACCGGCGAGAAGTATCTTTGCCTGGCCGGCGGCGTGGCGCTGAACTGCGTGGCCAACGGCCGCATACTGCGCGAGGGGCCGTTCGAAGACATCTGGATTCAGCCGGCGGCAGGCGACTCCGGCTGCGCCGTAGGTGTTGCGCTGGATGCCTACCACACGTATTACGGGCGTGATCGCAACTTCACGCCCGGCGTCTCCGGGCAAGGCGGATCGTATTTCGGACCGGAGTTTTCCGGCGACGAGATCAAGGCGTACCTGGAGACGTACGGCTATCCCTATCGCAAGCTCTCTGGAAGCGAGCGCAATCGCTTTCTGGCGGAGAAGCTGGTTGAGGGGAAAGTTCTCGGTCACCTGTCGGGCCGGCTGGAGTTTGGGCCGCGCGCGTTGGGAGCGCGGTCGATTCTTGGCGATCCGCGCAACCCGGATATGCAGGCCAGCCTGAATCTGCGGATCAAGTACCGCGAGTCGTTCCGGCCTTTTGCGCCGGCGGTGTTGGCGGAGCGGGTGTCAGACTACTTCGAACTGGATCGCGAGAGCCCCTACATGCTGCTGGTTGCGCCGGTAAAGAAAGAGCGGCGGCTGCCGTTGGATGCCGACTTGGGGCAGGATGATGATTTGCTGCCGGTGGTTCGCCGTCTGCGCAGCGATATTCCCGCGGTCACGCACGTCGATTATTCGGCGCGCATCCAAACCGTGCGGCGCGAGCATCATCCGGAATTCCACGCGCTGATCGCGGAGTTCGAGCGGCAGACCGGTTGCGGCGTGGTGGTCAACACGTCATTCAATGTTCGCGGAGAGCCGATCATCTGCACTCCACAGGACGCCTATCGGTGCTTCATGCGGACTGAGATGGATGTGTTGGCGCTGCAGGACTACATCCTTCTGAAGCCGGAGCAACCGCCCTGGTTCGAAGGCAAAGGTGAAGGCCTGGAGAACGAGGATGTCGTGCAAGCTTCTGCCGAGCAAGCGCCTGAGAAACTGCTGGAAGAACTGTCCCTGGTGTTCGACAAGGAGTTCTGGCCGGCGGCCCAGAAGCTGAAGGCCAGCGGACAGGCGCGGATCACGGAAGAGTTCCGGAAGACAAAAACGATGTGGGAGGATTCCAACGAGCCTGCCGACCGCAAGCCCCTATTTGAACTTGGCCGGGAAGCGCTGAGCGAGGAGCCCGATCCCGTGAAGTTTGCCGATGAACTGACGGCGAACTGGCTCAGCTCCGAAGCAGCGGCAGTTCTGAAGCCGGCAGTGACGAAGCTGATCAGGATCGGCCTGAAGCACCAGGTAGAAGTGGAGATCGACGAGCAGGTCAGCGAGTCGGTGTACGTGATGTTTTAGAGCAGCGCCGATGTTGGTGTTTCCGGCTTTGAAGGGGCTCGGCTTCAGCCGCGCCGTCCGAGCGCGTTAAGGGACTGGCCTTCAGTGTGTGCGTAAGAACCCTATCGTCCCCTACGGGACTCGGCTACTTTTTCCACTCTACCCACGACTCCGCTTCCACCCCTTCGGGGTTCTTTTTTCGTGAGTCATACTCCACCGCCAAAGATCAGACTTAGTTCTCACGCAGACTCTGAAGTCGTGCCCTGATACAAAGCACTCCAAAAACGATTTTTCAGCGGCCTGTGGAGGCGTGCTCCAACCGAGATCACTTGACCACAATTTCAGGCTGACCCATTAGCGTAACTTTGAACGCCGGCGAGCTCACTCCACCTCGTGCTTGGCGGTATAGCCGTCGCGCGCGATGATGGTGTACTTGATGTCCTTGTTCTTCTCGTCTCTGAGGATGAAGGGCTTGTTGTCGGGACCGACCAGTTCCACCTTCAGCTTGCGATAGGTGCCATCCTGCTTGGTATTCGTCGGCTTATAGGTGATGGTGTACTGATCGCGAATAGCTTGCGCGACTTCGCGAAAGATGTCGGGCAGTTCGCCCATGAGGCGCGGAGAGTAGCTGCGACCACCGGTCATGCGGGCAAAGGTCGCCATCTGGTTCTTGGCCTGGAGATAGTCCATCATGGCGCCGTTCGACTGGGGAGCGGGACCCATGGCCTGTACGCGCTCCAGGAAGGCTTCGCCGGTGCAGATGGTGTAAATGGTGACGTTGGGCGTGCTCTTGACCTTCTTCAGGATCTGGTCCAGGTTGATTTTGCTGAAGGTGTCGCGGCCGCTGGCGACCACCACCAGTTCCTTGTGTCCGGGCACGCGATCCAGCCGGTCGAGGGTGTCATACATCGCGTCGAAGATGTTGGTCTCGGACCATCCCGGGATACGCAGCAGGTTCAGCGCGCCGAAGATGGCCTGCTTGTCCTGGGTGAAGTCCACCAGAACGTGGGTCTTCATGTCGAACTCGACCACTGCTACCCAATCCTGCGGCTGCAAGGTGGAAGCGAAGACATAGGAGTCGTTGAGCGCGTCCATCATGAAGTTGTAGTTGGTGGAGGCGAACTCCACCAGCAGCACCGCAGTGATGGGCGCCTTGCTCTTGGTGACGGAGATGATCTTCTGCTCCACGCCGTCTTCGTAAACTTTGAAGTGCTGCTCGGCAACGTCGAGCGGGAGGGCCAGGGGACGGCCATCCTTCGACAAAAGGTGCGCGTCGACGGTCACCACCGGAACATTCACGTGCAGGGAAAATTCAGGAGTGTCGGCAGGCTTGGGCTTGGGCTGCGGAGGCGGCTCTTCGGAAGCGCTCTTCTTGGGCACCGCGATGGAGCCGGATTCGCCTCCGGGACCGCCGGCTTCAGCCGGCATCTGGTCCTGCTGGCTCTGGCTGGGCTGCGATTGGCTTTGCCCGGAGCTTTGGCCGCCGCTGCCGGACTGAGCTTGACCGGGAATCGCGCCCAACAGAACGATCGCCAACACGGCGAAAAGCGCTGCACGCGAAATTCTGAGGGAAAGCCTGATCAAGTGAAGGCGAAGTGCCTCAGCGGCTAAAGCCGCATTGGCATTGCGGCATTTGCGGACGGCCTGAAGGCCGTCCCCTTCGGCATTGCGGCATTCGCGGACGGCCTGAAGTGTCTGCGTGAGAACCGTGCCGCCCCCGAGGGGCTCGACATTTTTCCCCACTTTACCCAGCACTCCGCCTTCGGCTCCGTGCTGGGCTATGATGTGTCGCGCCTGCGGCGCTTGATTTTCGTGGGCCATACTCCACCGTCAAAGATGAAACTTAGTTCTCGCGCACACTGTGAAGCCGTCCCCTTCGAGACCCGAATTAATCAGAGCTTCCTTAAGTTGTATCTCAGAATACATCGGAGTGCCTCATCGGCCTGTCTGTCTGCTAGTATAAATGCACTTTCAACCTATCTGTTTCGGTGTGGGACAGCAGACGCTGCTTCCAGTTAGACGGCAGTGTCTCCGCATTGGTACAGGCGGTGCCGCGATTTCCGGTTTTCGAGCCGGATCAAGGCAAGGAAAGAAGGAACCAAGAAGTATGCTCCGCCGCTCGTTCGCGTCACTCCTGGTCTGCCTGACTACACTTGCCGCATTCGGCGTTCAACCCAAAGTCCAGATCATGCCCGAGGACCAAGTGAAAACCGGCATGCACGGCGTAGCCTATACCGTCTTCGAAGGGGTAACGCCGGAGCCGATGGAAGTGGAAATTCTGGGCGTGCTGCGCGATATGGCGGGTCCGCAGGCCGACGTGATCCTGGCGCGCCTGCATGGCAAGAAGGTCGAGTACACCGGCATTGTTGCCGGTATGAGCGGCAGCCCCGTCTATATCGACGGCAAGCTGGTGGGCGCAATCGCTTATCGCATCGGGGAATTCTCCAAGGAGCCGATCTGCGGAATCACGCCTGCGGCTTCCATGCTGGAGATCGATGCCATGGACAAAACGCCGCTTACCGACGTGTCCCACAATGTGGGACATGCGGAACAGGTGATCAATCGCACCTCGGGGCCGGGGCTGCCGAACGCGGAAGATTCGCCATCGGGATATGCCAATCTGCTGAAGCCGATCGACACGCCCCTGGTGTTCAGCGGTTTCAGTCAGGAAACGCTGCGCCTCTTCGCCAAGGACTTCGCTGCGGCTGGAGTTGTGCCTGTGATGGGCGCGGGTTCGGTCAGCAATGACAAGCAGCCTGAACCGCTGCAGCCGGGATCGGCGGTCAGTGCGATTCTGGTGCGGGGCGACATGAACATCGCGGGAACCTGCACGGTCACGTATCTGGACGACACGCACCTCCTGGCTTGCGGACATCCGTTCCTGCAGTCGGGCAACGTCGATATGCCGATGACCAAGGCGACGGTGCTGGCGACCCTGCCGTCGCCGCAGAATTCCTTCAAGATCGTCAACACCACCGAGCCCGTTGGAACGTTCGTTCAGGACCGCCGCGCAGGCATCATGGGACGCTTCGATCGCCAGCCGCAGATGATCCCCGTGACGCTGAGCTTCCACGGCGTTTCGCATCCCAAGCAGTTCCACTATGAAGTGCTGAACAACGCCAAGATCACGCCCGGCGCGATGATGGCCACCGTGTTCAATGCGATCCAGGGCATGAACGAATATGGCGAGGACACAACCTATCGCCTCCAAGGCAACATCACGGTGCTCGGCTATCCCAATCTAAGCGTGAAGAATATGTTTGCTCCGGCGGACGGTTCTACTCCCACAGCGTACGAGATCGCGCTCTCGATCGGCGAGCACTTCAGCCGCATCTTCGAGAACCCTTACGAGACGCCGAAGATCGAAGGCGTCGAGCTGAACTTCGATCTCGTGCCTGACCGCCGCTCGGCGCGCCTTGAAACCGCGCGCACCGACGTGACCGAAGCGCGTCCCGGCGATGAGATCACCATCGAAGCGCTGCTGCGGCCCTATCGCGGCGAAAGCATTCTGCGCCACATTCCCGTCAAGATTCCCACCTCGACGCCGCGCGGCACTCTGCACATTCTGGTCAGCGATGGCGACACTCTCGACAAGATGCATCGCGTCTCCGGTCCGATGAGCCATCACCTCGACCTTGGCTCGACCATCGCGCTGCTCAACAAGGAGCACACCAACTCCGAGGTCTACGTCTCGCTGCTGGAGGCCAACCCCCAAGCCATGGTCGAAGACAAGGTGATGCCCACGCTCCCGCTCTCCGTGATGAACGTGATGGACGGCCTTCGCGGCTCCCAGGACATGATCGTGGTCGGGGAGTCCGCAGTCGACGAGGCCGCCACTCCGGTGGACTACGTCGTCTCCGGCTCCCAGATCATCACCCTGAGGATCAAGTAGGGGCGACCGCGGTTTAGCCTTCGGCCCTTCCCCGCAAGAATTGTTCCACGTGGAACAATTTCGCTAACGCGAAGTGTCATTCGCGTTTGCCTGCTTCGAGGCGCTTATGACGCAAGCGCGCCTGCCCCGTTCCTGATAAATCGTCTTGGAAGCAAGTACTCCAGGCAAGGCCGAGCGGCAAAGGTTGACAGCGCGACTTTACTTCGGCCAACCCTCCGCTGGTTTTCTTCGTCAGCGACTTCTTAACCGCATCCCGCCACTTGCCGGACAACTTGGGCAGATCAAGGTTTAGGTGGAATCTTGGCTATCTCCTCGTCAAAGGCGGCGAGGGAGTCCTTCATCGAGAGGCCTTTCTTATGGCATCCCTCAAAGAAGGCCTCGGGATCAATGTTGGCGCTCTTTGCCAATTCGACCTTTTCACCGAAAGCCTCTATGTCAAAGGGGTCGGGAATATCCTCCCTTTCCTCCAGCCCCTCGAAGATGTTGAACAAAAAAAAGTCTCTGTGGGGGTTGCTCATAAAGCTCCTCCTACTGCTTTCTTGGTCAGTGGCCTTGAATTGTACACCCCGATTCGCGCTCCCTTTGGCACGACTAAAGATCATGCCCTGATGCTCGTGTTCTACTTGCTGTAGAACTCCGCGATCGCGCCAACCACCCGCTGCTGCTCGTCCTCTCGCAGCTCCGGGAAGATGGGCAACGCCAGCACTTCTTTCGCCGCGCGCTCCGACTCCGGGAGATCGCCGGCGCGATACCCCAGATAGGCGAAGCACTCTTGCAGATGTAGCGGAACGGGGTAGTAGATCTCGCTGCCGATCCCTCTCTCGCTCAAGAAACTGCGCAAATCATTCCGTCGCCAGGCGCGAACTACGAACTGGTGATAGATGTGGTGCGCCTCCGGCAGCGACAACAGCAGTGCGATCGGGGCCTGCTGAGTGACACCACTCGCCTCCGCCCGCACCAATCCAGCAGTGGCAAACAGCCCGTGATAGCGGCACGCGACGATTCGCCGCCGCTGGTTCCAATCGTCAATGTGCTTCAGCTTGATGCGCAGCACCGCCGCCTGCACGGCATCCAGCCGGCTGTTC
>JBEKTC010000054.1:0-16615 GCA_049516475.1 Candidatus Korobacteraceae bacterium
AGGACTACCCGCTTTTGCCGCATACCAAAGTATTCGTTGCTGATGCGGGCTCAACTGACGGCACCGTTCAAGCCGCACTCGCCATGCGCGATCGGCTCAACCTCACCGTGGTCCCCGGCGGCTTGCCGTCAGTCGGCCGCAACGCAGGAGCCCGCCTGGCGGATACGCCGTATGTCTTGTTTGTCGATGCGGATGTTGTGCTGCACGACAGAACGCTGTTACGCCGGGCCCTCGAAAAGATGCGCCTCCGCCAACTGCATTGTCTGACCACCAACATCTGGTGCCCGGACGGAAACTGGCGCGACCACCTCCTCTACGCCGGAAACAACCTTTTTCAGTACGCCGGCGCGTGGATCAAGCCATTTGCTACCGGCATGTTCATGCTGTTCGACAAAGCCAGATTCGACGAGCTAGGGGGCTTCAACGAAAATGCGCTTTTTGCCGAGGATTATCTTCTGAGCAAACGAGTCTCGCCGCGCCGCTTCGGAATCGTGAGCGGGAAACTCCATACCACCAACCGGCGCTTCCGCAAGATGGGTCACGCCAGGATGGCAACCATGTTCTTGCGTACCGCCCTGAATTCGTGGAACGAATCCTATTTCTTAAGGGACCACGGCTACTGGGGTGAGTAGCAGCCCGTAATACGGCCTCGACCACAGTCGGTCTCGGGCCATTGCTTTCGGACCCGTCGGCTCGGCGGCCTCAGGATGTCAACCGAGCCAGATGATTCTCCTTACCGGTTCTCCATCTTCTGCATCATCTGCTGCCGTTCCTGGGCCTGCATCTGCATCAGGGTTTGATACTGCGCGGGCGTCAGGATGGGCTTCAGCTTGGCGTCGGTGGCCTCGCTGATCTGCCGCATCTTCATCGCCTTTTGCAGCGGCGGCATCGTGGTGTCGCTCTTCAGCGCCTTCACTTTAGGCGCCTCGTCCATGATGACAGGCGCGACCTGCCGCTTCTGCTGCGGCGTCAGTTGCAACGCAGCCGACATTTTCTCCAGCTTTTGCATGGCTTCGGGATTGCCACCCGTGTTGTCCTGAGCAGCAGCGACGGTGGGCTTACACAGCGCAAGCGCGGCCACAACCGCGAATACGACGACGGTGAATCTGATTGCATCTTTCTTCATAGCTTTCCTTTCGATGTTTCGGTCTTTGCGGATGTGCACCCTTGCGGCGCTAGTTTGAAGGTCACGTTACCTCTGATCGACGCGGACAACAGAGATGTAACACCGCGTCGCTATTTGCGGCAAGGGCTGAGATATACGTCAGCCGCCACGCGCCCGTCAAGTGGAAAGTGAGGTCAGCTCGGGGACGGCAGATAGGACCATGAGATTCACCATCCCACAACGTAGGACTCCAGCCGGGGGTACGACGTAATCTTGAACGCCGCGCCCTGTCGCTTTGTCCGCACCGTCGGTGACACCCAGGGAAAGCGCACGCTAGAATGAACTGTATGGCCGACTATGTTGCCGAATCCTCCGGAGAAACGATCAGCGTCGCCGCGCCTCCCCAGGCTCGCACCAGATGGTTCCTCGGCCCGGTCGTCCCCTGAGTGGCTGTCGTCACATGCTGTCTATTTGCCTTTCTGCCTTATCATCTTGGCGCGCTGAGGGACACCTGATGAATGGCGGCCATCAGTTAGGTTAAGAAAATCATTTCGGAGACAAGGTTCTGGTGGTGCTTCGCGATAACACGGAGGCGGATAGCTCGCGCTCTTCATCTTTTGCGGTGGTCGTGTCTGCCATCGTCTTCCTGGCGATTCTGCTGGTCCTGAACCGCGACCTTTTCAAGGTCCCTATTTGGGAGTACACGGACTTTGCCGCCAACGCCCTTCAAGTGGAGAGAGCCAAGCACTTCCGGGAATTGCTGGGCAACTACTCGCGCTGGGGTTTCCATCATCCGGGACCGGCTTTTTTTTATATCTTCGCTTTTGGCGAGAGAGTATTGCACGACTGGCTGCACCTGGTCCCCGCAGAAATGAATGCGCATATCCTATGCATGGTTGTGCTGAACACGGCCTTCCTGTTCGGCGCCATCGGCACTATTGCCAGGCATTGCCGCTCGCGGCTGTTTCCGCCGGCAGCATTATTGCTGTCCCTCTTTTTTATCTACATTGTTAATCGCACAATTCCCGGCTCCGCTGTTTTTTCCATCTGGATGCCGCACGTGTTCATGTTCTGTTTCCTGTTCTTCGTCACCGTGTGCGCATCGGTCGCGAACGGCGAATCGTCGCAGTTGCCGTGGCTCGCCTTCAGCGGCCTCATGCTAATGCATGGGCACGTGGCCCAGCCCCTGTTTGTTGGGTTCCTCTCAGTGGCGGCGCTAGTCACATTATGGTGGCGATTCGGCAGAGCGGTTGGATTACGGGAGTTCCTGCGCCGAAACCGAAAGCCGGTTGCCATCAGTGCGGCGCTGGTCATCCTTTTCTCGATTCCCGTTCTGCTGGATGTGGCGATGCACCGCGACAACAATGTCCGGGCGATCTTGCACCACGCTGCCCTGCACAAGGGCTTGCAGCAGAATCCCTTCCAATCGCTTAAGTACGAATTCAGCTTCCTCGCTTTTATACCGGACCCGGAAGTCGTGCTGGAACCCTCATCGGCCGGCCTTATTTCGAAAGGCGCCTCAAAGCCTTATGTTGCCGCTTATTGGTGTCTTGGTTGCTTGATGATAGCGCTGGTCATAGGAGTCTATGCCCGGGGCAGGCAGAAGATTTCCCCATTCATTCAGTATGCTGCGCTCGAGATTGTGCTGGTTGCCCTGCTCTTCTACTACTGGACCTTGAAGATGACCGGTCCCCTATTCAACTTCAATGGCTACTTCTTCTTTAGTCTGCAGCTGTTGGCGCTGTTCTTGATGGCGGTATTAATCCTGGACGGTCTTCAGCTGACCATTCGGCCTGTAGCGGCCGTGGTCCTTTGTGCCCTGCTACCGCTTTCTATGTTCGGCGCTAAGAAAGGCTTCCTCCATGCGGAGAAGGGAGAGCGTGAAACCGATCGGCTCGTTGCCCATCTGCCGCCAGACGATGGCAAGGTGGTCCATCTCACCTTCGACTCCGGCGACTGGATGACCATGGCCGGAGTGGCCAGCAGATTGAAACACGAACATCGGGCCTTCTGCGTGGACGATTTGTGGGCATTCACCTTCGGACGGGACAACCGCTGTCAACAGTTTGCGGGGCTCACCAACCTCATCCTGACCGACGTACCGACAGCCTGTGAGCCACCTTGTCGAGTCCTGACAAAAGACGACCATTGGGAGTTCCAATTAGCTCCTTACCCTGCGCTCAAGCTTCCTTTCACCATCCAGCTAGATGATCTTTCCAGCCTGAACAAAGGGTTTAATGAAGGGTTGCCAGGTCCGGATCCCGTGTGGACCATGGGGCTGGCGACCATCTACTTCCGGGTGGCGTCCGACTTCACCGACTCTTCCCGAGTGCGAGTGCGCATCTTTGGCACCGCGAATCCGGGACGGCCCGCCCGCATCCTGCTGAATGGACATGTGCTGGGAACCATTGTCGCCGGGCAGGACAGCACTGAATTTGTTGTGGACAGAACTGCATTCCTGCCTGGCGAAAATCAACTGGTCATTCAGGTCGACGATCCCCTCAAGGTGATGGGCAATCCCCAGAACGACCCGCGTGTGCTTGGCCTTTCATTCCTGAAAGCCCAATTCGAGCCGGTGGAACCCTGAAGACTCTGACGAAGTAAATTGACGCTCCAGCGCGTCGCGGTAATGTGTCAGGCGGGAGCCTGCTGAGATGCTGGTTGGTTCAATCCATCTTCTTGCCGCCGAGGGCCTCAATGATGCGGTCGAAGTCTTCCAGGGAAGAATACTCGATGAGGATTTTGCCTTTGCCCTTGCGATCGTCGATGGTGACGCGAACACCTAACGCCTCTTGTAACGTGTTTTCGGCCTCGCGGACGTTGGGATCGACGATGCGCTGTTTTTCGGTCTTGCGAACCAACGGCTGCACCAGGTGCGCAACCGCCTCTTCGGTTTGCCGCACTGAGAGTCCGTGATCGACTATGCGGCGCGCCACCCGCTCGATCTGCTCGGGCGACTCCAACGGCATCATCGCCTTAGCATGGCCGAAGCTGACATCGTTGCGCTCCATCAGACCCTGCACGTAGAGCGGCAGCTTTAGCAGGCGCAGGAAGTTGGAGATGGTGGAGCGCTCCTTGCCGGTGCGCAGCGACATCTGGTCCTGGGTGAGGCCGAACTCGCGCGACAGCCGCTCGAAGGCGCGCGCCTGCTCAATGGCGTTCAGGTCCTCGCGCTGCAGGTTCTCGATGATGGTCATCTCCATCGCCTGCACGTTGGAGACATGCCGCAGCAGGGCGGGAATCGTGGGTAAGCCGATGCTACGCGAAGCTTCGCAGCGCCGCTCTCCTGCAATCACTTGATATCGGCCGCCCGCCACCGGGCGCACGACGATGGGCTGCAACACGCCCACTGTCTTGATAGAAGCCGCCAGCTCCTTAAGCGCGTCCAGATCGAGCGAGCCGGTGCGGGTCTGATAAGGATTGCGATCGAGCTGCTCCAGCGGAATGTGGTGGAGCTCGTCGGCGTTGGGCTTGGGAGCGGCAGCGACAGCGACCGGGGCGTGAGGAACCTGCCGCGAAGGCAGCAAGGTCTCCAGTCCGCGGCCAAGAACTTTGCGTTTGTCGGTGGTGGTCATTGTCAGCAGTTAGCAACCAACCAGCACAGCGCGACCTGCAGCTTTTCGTTAACGGGGAAAGTTTGGGAGGCGCGCCGAGTCGCCCTATTATAGGCGCGCTGTCGAGAGCCTGAAGAAAAATCGGTTGTGGAAAACTTGGTCCTGACAACTGATAACGGCTCAGCCCAGCGCGGCGCGCAGCGCATCGGGCAGCTGC
Source organism: Candidatus Korobacteraceae bacterium (assembly GCA_049516475.1). Taxonomy (GTDB): domain Bacteria; phylum Acidobacteriota; class Terriglobia; order Terriglobales; family Acidobacteriaceae; genus Bog-257. The sequence continues at coordinate 4,877 of JBEKTC010000054.1, forward strand.
GTGTAACGAAACCGGTATCCCGCCGCGTTCAGCTTTGCCGGCAGCACTCGTGCCGAGGTCAACAGCAACTCCTGCCCCATCTCGCCCAGCAATCCCCGCACCGCGAACTCCGGCAAAGGAAATATCGCAGGACGATGCAACTCCCGCGCCAGCGCGCGCACGAACTCCGCATTGCGGACCGGCGCCGGTCCAACAATGTTCACCGGGCCGCGCAAGCTTTCATTCTTCAACGCGAACATCATCGCGCCGATAACGTCGTCGAGCGCAATCCAGCTCCAATATTGTTTGCCGCTGCCCACTCTCCCGCCCAGCCCCAGCCGGAACGGCGTCAGCATCGGCTTCAGAGCGCCTCCATCGCGGGCCAGCACCACTCCGATGCGCAGATTAACCACGCGCACGCCAGCCTCGCTGGCTGCCGCAGTCGCGGCCTCCCATTCCTTCACCACGTCGGCAAGAAATCCTCGTCCCGCGGAAGACTCCTCGGTCAGCAACTCGTCGCCGCGATCGCCGTAGTAGCTCATGCCCGACGCCGACACGAATACCTGCGGCTTGCCGCTCTGGCGATAGCTCTCCGCAGCCGCTGTCGCCAACGTTCGCGTGCCGCCTACGCGGCTCTCCAGCACCTCCTGCTTGAACTTCTGCGTCCACAGGCCGGCAATGTTCTTTCCCGCCAGATGCACTACGGCATCGCAGTCGGCGAGCTTAGCGGGATCGAGCGGCTGCTTCGGGTCCCACTGCACCTCTCCAGATCGCGCCGGGCGACGCACCAGCGCGACCGGCTCATCACCCTCGGCCCGCAAGGCGCGCGTCAACGCTGACCCAAGCAATCCCGCCGCTCCACTGATCAGTATGCGCATCTTTCCATACCCGTATTGGGTACGACTGTACCCTATTTGGGTTCGGCCATCTAAGCCATAAACATCTTGCCCGGATTGCACCCGTCTCTCTCTTTGGAGAAACTGCGTTTCCCCTTTTGGAGTTTATTGTGGTTGCTCGACTTTCTGAAATCCAACCCTCGCCGCAGCCAGCCAAACATAGTCGTATAATCGGACATGGCGACTTTGCGCCAACAGATCGCGACCAATGTTCTGACGGTCACCCGCTTCCGCGATCTCCTGCGCAAGGTCCGCTCCTACCGCGAGAGCGAAGATCTCTCCCTCATCAAGAAAGCTTACGAGTTTTCCCTCCAACATCACAAAGGAACCGCGCGCGCGTCGGGCGAACCATACCTCGCGCATCCTTTGCAGGTAGCCACCATCCTGGCGGAGATGCGCCTGGATACCACCGCCATCGTCGCCGGCTTGCTGCATGACGTGGTGGAAGACACTTCGGTAACCGTCGAGGACATTAACACCGAATTCGGCGAGCAGGTCGCCCACATCGTCGAAGGCGTCACCAAGATCAACAAAATCGAATTTGCGTCCTCCGAAGAGGCCCAGGCGGAGAACGTCCGCAAGATGGTCCTGGCCATGATGGACGACATCCGTGTGGTGCTCATCAAGCTGGCCGACCGCCTGCACAACATGCGCACCCTGAACTTCCTCTCGCCGGAGCGGCAACAGAAAATCGCGCGCGAGACGCTCGACATTTACGCTCCCATCGCCCATCGCCTCGGCATGGGCAAAATTCGCGGCGAACTTGAAGATCTCGCCTTCCAATATGTCGATCCCATCTCCTACGACCAGGTCAAAGACGCCATCGAGTCGCGCCGCAAGGAAGGCGAGGCGTTTCTGTCGGAGGTGCAAGGCGTCATCGAGCAGAAGCTGAAGGAGAACAAAATTCAGGCGCGCGTGGAGGCGCGCATCAAGCGCCTTTACAGCATCTGGCAGAAGATACAGCGCCAGCGCATTTCCATCGAGCAGATCTACGACATGCTGGCGATGCGGATCATTACGCAATCGGAAAGCGATTGCTACGCCGTGCTCGGCATCATTCACAACCAGTGGCGGCCGGTGCCGGGACGCATCAAGGACTTTATCGCCATCCCCCGCAACAATTTCTACAAGTCGCTGCACACCACCGTCATCTCCGAAAAAGGCCATGCCTTCGAGGTGCAGATCCGCACCGAGGACATGCACAAGATGGCCGAAGAAGGCATTGCTGCGCACTGGAAGTACAAGGACGGCCCGGTCTCAGCGCGCGACGAACAGCGTCTGGCATGGTTGCGCCAGGTTGTCGAATGGCAGCGCGACATCAAGAACTCGAAGGAATTTCTCGCTACCCTGAAGATCGATCTCTATCCCGAGGAGGTCTACACCTTCACCCCCAAGGGCCGCATCGTGATTCTGCCGCGCGACGCCACGCCCATCGACTTCGCTTACACCGTGCACACCGAAGTGGGCCACACCTGCGTCGGCGCCAAGGTCAACGGGCGTATCGTCGCATTGCGTTATAAATTGCGCTCCGGCGACATTGTCGAAATCCTCACCCAGCCGGGACATAATCCCAGCCGCGACTGGCTGCAATACACGCAGTCCTCGCGCGCCCGCCAGAAAATCAAGCACTGGCTCAACCTGCATCAGCGGGAGCGCGCCGTTGAAATCGGCCGCAAACTGATGGAGAAAGAAGCGCGCAAGTATCGCATCTCCATGAAGTCGCTGAACGATGCGGAGCTGATGCGCGTCTCCAGCGAGAACGGATTGGCCAAGCCTGACGACTTGCTCGCCGCCATCGGCTACGGTAAGTTCTCCGCGCGCAGCATTCTGGCGCGCCTGGTTCCCGCCGACGAAGCGCAGTCTTTCTCCGGCCACGCTCCTGCTCCTACGACCGACGAAGGCTCAAACAGCGGCTTTACCAACGTCGTGCGCCGCGTCTTTGGCGGCGACAACTCGGCCATCAAAGTCAAGGGACACGACGACCTGATGGTCTATCGCGCGCGATGTTGTAACCCGATTCGCGGCGAGGAGATCGTGGGCTACGTGACCCGCGGCAAGGGCGTCGCGGTGCATTCGGCTTCATGCGCCAACGTCGAGAACCTGATGTTCGAGCCCGAGCGCCGCATTGCCGTCGAGTGGGGCCGCGATGCCGCTTCTCCCGTCTGGCAGGCCGGCTACCCGGTCAAGCTGGCCGTCTCCTGCGACAACCGTCCCGGCATGTTGAAGCAGATCGCCACCGTCATCAGCGACGCCAACACCAACATCCAGACCATCGAAGCTAAGACTGCCGAAGATCACGCCACGGTCGAGCTGGTGGCCGACATCGCCGACCTGAAGCACCTGGAACGAATCGTCACCGGCGTGCGCAAAATTCCCGGCGTCCGGGACGTGCAAAGGCTGCAGAAGCCTTAGGCATCAGCTTTCAGGATCACTAAAGTCCCGTGTCATCCCGAGCGCAGTCGAGAGACCCCTCTCGCCGCCGACAATCTTTCGTTACGCCCCTTACGCCGCTTCTACCAGCCGTGAAGCTGCTGGACCGTCCTCACCCCAACTGCGTAGACTGCCTCTTGTGATACGCTGAGCGCATGAAGCTTACGGCAGTATTTGAGCCAGCCAGAGAAGGCGGTTACACCTGCTTCGTGGAGGAGATTCCTGGGGCAATATCGCAGGGAGAAACCCTGGAGGAAGCGAAGGCAAACCTGCGCGACGCGCTCCAACTCGTGCTGGAATGCCAGCGGGAACTTTGGTGAGTACATGAGAACCGTGCCGTCCCCAGGGGACTCTGACCTTTTTCCCACCTTACCCAGGACTCCGCTTCCCACCCCAATTCGCGCAAAAGAGGCGCGAATCGGGGGCCCCGGTTTCGCTCCGTCCTGGGCTAACTGCACTTCCACCCCTGCGGGGTTCTTTTTTCGTGAGTCATACTCCACCGCCGAAGATCAAATTTTAATTCTCACGCAGACTCTTTAGCTGTCACTCTCATTATTTCTCCTTCTTCCATACCAGGTCCCAGCTTTCGCGGCGGTCCACAAATCCTGTGATCTTGCCTTTGGCGTCGCGCTGGAAGATCTTGCGGATGCGCGGCTGTTCGGGAACGAAGAGCACGTCGCGCACTTCGGCTTTCAGCGGTCTCATGGTGCTGCCGGGCCGGCCACCCATAAGTTGCGCCCCATCCGATCGAATTACATAGACGAGATCCTGCCCGGCTGAGTATCGGCCCACGTATTGCTCCAGTTCTTTCGGCGGCAGCGTGATCGCCGGAGGGTCCTTGGGCACCGCGTAGGCGTGGACCAGATAGAGCTTCCACTCGCCATCGTCGCGGCGCCAGGTCTCGGTCGTCAGGTAGCGCGCCTTGAGCGCCTGGCCGTGATAATTCTCCTGCTCGTCATCGTTGTGAATTACGGTGGCCAAGTCTCCCGAAATGTGGGCGGCGTAATAGGTAATGCGAAGGCTGCCGGAGGCGCCCGCAGGCAGAGGCTCCAGTTGCTTCAGAAACGCGGCACGATCCATGACGACGCCGTTCTCGTCGACGTAAACCGCGTCGATGGCCATCGCGTCTTCCCACACTTTGCGATTGCCGGGCGCGATGGCATCCAGCAGCGCCTGATCTTTGGCGCGCAACTGAGCGGTGATCTGGTCAGTGGTGCTGGTGGTGGCAGGAGTTTGCAGCGCGAAGGCGAGTACAAGCGAGAACAGGAGCAGCATTGCACAATTCTATTTAGCTCGAGGCTGAGACGCTATCCCCCGATGCCTGCCTTAAGCCCCATTGGCACGTTGGAAGCGATGGCCGCGTTAGCCGCATAGCCTGTCAAGTTGTCACGCGCGAAAATTGATGTTGGCCTGAATGCCGCGCTGGATAATATTTTCGCCAGATTCCCACAATTGAAGCACGAGTGAAATTCGCGTCTGCCTGATCGCTGTTGGGCGTCAAAGGCGCGAAAATAGTGTATGAAATTGGAGCCGGTTAAAGACCTGATTTTCACATTGCACAAAATTCTGGCATGGGCCTGTGGACGAGCTGCACTCGATTGAAAACAAAGAAGATATGGTCGCGATAATTTTGTTGACTTTAGAAACAGGAGGAGTAGAAACACACTCGTTCCTTGATGAGTTTCCAAAGTTTTCGCAGTCAGGCAGCAAGCTTCCTCAACGCGCAAGCGAGGAGGATGACCGGCAAGTCCGGTGACCTGTAGCGCGGTCTCTGCCGAGTGCTCACGGCACAAGGCAGAGCGCCCGCAACAGTCGTCGCGAGCTGCATGACAGCCGGAAGCAGGAAACGAGTCAAGGGCAAGACGGGAATCCCGAGGCGTTGATCGGTCATTCCGGTTAGTTGCGAGTCCGGCATCCAAGCCGACAGTCGTGCCAGATACGCAAGTATCCCGCAAGGCAGCCCGGCAAAGGTTTGAACGTGACCCGCTAGCCGAAAGCGAGCGATCAGAAACGCACTCGGGATTCCTTTTTGGTGCTGCTAGGCTGAGATAGCCTGGGTGAGATTTGGAGTTCTCCTGCCGCCTCGGTTGTCATCGTCTAATATTTCACGAACCAACTGGATCTCGGATTCGATTTGTGATTCAGATACCCTGCTCTCAATTATCACAGGAATGGTGGGGGGGATGGCGGGCGCTAGCCGTTTGAAAGCAAGCATAGCCTCGATAGTCAGCTCGGCATGGCGGCTGTCGGAATTTACATCGCTGATGTGAATTTGTCTTAAGCGATTCTTGAAGTGCCGCAGTATCAGAAAAGCCTCTGTCAGCGTGGGATCTACTTGACGAACATGTCCCAAATCGAAGCAAAATGACGCTTCCGGAAGAGCCTTGAATAGAGGTTCCAGCTGATCTACTGTTTGCCCCACTGCTTTTCGCTTATCCATGTTCTCAAGACATAGATATTGCCCGAGTTTTTTCCAGAGTTCCCAATCCACGATCACGTCGGGATGAACGATTACTTGCCAGCCGCGTCCCACCACTGCCTCTAGAAGCTCCACGGCGGTCGGCTCAAAGGCAGCATTCATCGTGCTCGGCGCGTGAAACGACACGTATTTGAAACTGCTAAGATCGAGGGAGGGTAAGGCGGATACGAGCTCAGGCAATTCGTATTCCCGCAGCGCGGAGAGTTCTACCGCATCGGCGTGCTTCTCGTTTAACATGGCAAGTGCTCGCCGGAAGTCCCCGAGCGCGAGCGCTCCGGTGGAAAATCCTACTGACCTCATCAAAAAACCCCATATCTTTTCGTCAACGCCGAAAGTTCCTTATTCTCAAAAAAGTAAACGTCGAGAGCTGATTGAAAATCGCGGCTGATCCTGCGGACCTGCTCAAAATGTTTGTCTTTCGCAGCATCTTCAGCTCGCAGGACATCGAGCCCTTCACGGATTCCCTCGTTTCTTAACATTTCAAGAAAACCGTCGTAGGCGCTCAAAAGCCTTACGCTGGCATCTTCCGGAATTCTGTAGAGAATAGCAGCTCTTGCTAGAACCTCAAGGGGCGTGTAGCAAAATTGATTTCGTAGGTATCGAACCAGGTACGCTCGCCTCTCATCGATATCGGCGTCTTCCGGGGGGTGAGCGTCGGGATCTAGAGTGCATCCAAAGCAGGTTAACAGACCCGAGGCAAACAGCAGCTTTCGTGACATCCGCAGCTTGAAGTTGCGAAGCCCCCATCCCTTTCCGCCGCGATCCCTTTGCTTGCTGGCAAAGTCCACTGCCATCGTCCTCCAGAAACGAACAATGTCGTTAAGGAGGAAACGAGGAACTTTATATCTCGTGCGATCCTTTGTCAGCAGACGTGGATCCTCTTCGAGATACCGATTGATCACACCTCGTACAACCCTCTCGTAAGCTTCCTGGGCACGGTTGCCTATGGCAACGGACTCGAGCAAGAGCAGCATCCGCTGTGTCGTATTCCGATTCGTGTCGTCTTGTCCTCCTATTTTATGGATTAGCTCGTGACTGAACACCAAACTTGCAAAAGCCCCCTGCGGATTTGGAGGAACATATTTGTGTTCCAGAACTTCCTTGATTTCCTGCGCGATTGTGAGGTGATCCGAATTCGCTTGGCCATCAATCAGGTACGTCCAGTCAAGGTCGCTATGCGGCGTCCATTCGCCCCTGGCCAGAGATCCGAATACGACTAGGCTAGTGTCTAATGACACCCATTGCGAACGCGTTCTCGAGAGCAGCCCTTCGACTTCACGCTCTACTCCTGCGCTTTCCTCGATGCACTGCAGTATGTGCGGTACCTGAATGTCGAGTCGATCGATCAATAAGCGCAGAGGACTGTCTGACATGGAATCCTGATTCTAAAACAATTTGTCTTGTTACGATCCACAGCCCTACAACGGAATATTTCCGTGCTTCTTGGGCGGGTTCTTGTCGCGCTTGTTCTCCAGCATGTCGAGCGCTTGAATCAGTTTGCGCCGCGTGTCACGCGGGCGAATCACTGCGTCCAGATATCCTCGCTCGGCGGCGACATAGGGATTCGCAAAGCGTTCGCGAAATTCCTCGATCTTGGCCGCGCGGTCGGCCTCGGGATTCTCCGACTTCTCCAGTTCCCGACGGTAGACAATGTTCACCGCGCCCTCCGGCCCCATGACGGCGATCTCCGCCGTCGGCCACGCGTAGTTCACGTCGGTCCGAATGTGCTTCGACGCCATGACGCAATACGCTCCGCCATAGGCCTTGCGCGTGATGACGGTGATCTTCGGCACCGTCGCCTCCGAGAACGCATACAGCAGCTTGGCGCCGTGGGTGATGATGCCGCCGTACTCCTGCTGCGTGCCGGGCAGAAATCCGGGAACGTCTTCGAAGGTGATCAGCGGAATGTTGAAGCAGTCGCAGAAGCGGACGAAGCGCGCGCCCTTGATGCTGGCGCTGATATCGAGCACTCCCGCCAGAAAGGCCGGCTGGTTAGCGACAATGCCGACCGGCTTGCCGTTCAGCCGCGCAAAGCCGATGACGATGTTCTTCGCGTAATGCTCCTGTACCTCGAAGAAGTAGCCGTCGTCGACCACGGTATTGATCACGTCCTTGATGTCGTAAGGCTGGTTCGACTCGGTGGGGACGATCGTGTCCAGCTTCTCGTCGGCGCGGTCGATGGGATCGGTGCAGGGCTTGCGCGGAGGATCGTCAAGATTGTTGGACGGCAGGAAGCTGAGCAGCTCGCGGACCATGCTGAGGCACTCGGCGTCGTCGTGCGCCATGAAGTGCGCCACGCCGGATTTCTCATTGTGCGTCATCGCGCCGCCAAGTTCTTCCTTGGTGACCTCCTCGTGCGTCACCGACCTGATGACCTCCGGCCCGGTGATGAACATGTACGAGGTGTTCTGCACCATCAGGATGAAGTCGGTCATCGCCGGAGAATAGACTGCGCCGCCGGCGCAGGGGCCCATGATGGCCGAGATCTGCGGCACCACGCCCGACGCCAGCACATTGCGCAGGAAGATGTCGGCGTAGCCCGCGAGCGACATCACGCCCTCCTGAATGCGCGCGCCGCCGGAGTCGTTGAGCCCGATCACGGGCGCGCCCACCCGCATCGCCATATCCATCATCTTGACGATCTTGGCCGCGTTGGTCTCCGACAGCGAACCGCCGAAGACAGTGAAGTCCTGGGCGAAAACGAAGACCAGCCGGCCTTCGATGCGGCCGTAGCCGGTGAGGAAGCCGTCGCCGAAATACTTCTGCTCTTCCATGCCGAAGTCGGTGCAGCGATGGACCACCAGCTTGTCGGTCTCCTCGAAGGTGCCTTCGTCGAGCAGAAACTCGATGCGCTCGCGCGCCGACATCTTGCCCTGCTTATGCTCGCGCGCGCGGCGCTCTTCGCCTCCGCCGGCTTCGGCGAGCGAGTCGCGGCGTTTCAGTTCAGCCAATTTCTGTTCCAGATTCATGGGAGGGATTATAAACAGCGCTGGACCGTAGTGATCGGACTATCGTCAATGCGAGGCTCACGGAGCAGTGTGACGAAGGTACTTGGCAATCCGGTCGGGATCATTTGCGATATGGCGATTTTGCGTCAACTGGTAGGTTGCAGCAGAGACTCTTGGCCTCATGCTACGCGAGGTGAAGATCGCCGCTACAGTACTCAACTAACAATCGTGTCTCCCGTAATGTGCCGGATCGGCGGTGACATCCTTACCGCCGACCCAGTCTCTTGCGAGATCCGTATCGAAGAGGAACCGTCTGACGTGCCCCTTAACGATGGCTAGTCAGTACGTAAAATTCTGAATCTCAGTCACTCCGGAATCAGGACCGTCTACGTACCCGGACCGGAGGCTGGGGTTCAGCGCAATGTGCATGGGAACCACATTGAAGGTATTTGAGAAGCTGAATCCGTTAATCGTTTCCTGAAGGTTCCCGTGTATGTCGTAAACATAGATGGTGCTGCCGCTGGGCGACGAACTTGAATCGGGCTGAGCGATCAGGAACAGCTTGTGGACGGAATCAAACTCCACATCGGCGCCGCTGTAAAACTGTTGCCCACCTGATCCCGGCAGCACAACCGTGAAACCGGTCTCGGTGCTGAGGTTGTAGAACTCCACGCTTGCGTCATCTTCGGTGTCGGTACAGAAAATGCCGTCCGCGGAATCCATGGCGATGCCGTTGACAAACCCGAACCCAATCCCCTCAAACTCCGTAAACGTGCCCGCAGTAAGACCGACTACGCCGATGACGGGGCGGGTGTCAAACGCTCCGGTCCCTCCGCCGAGTACCGCCTGATTGGTCACGCTATCGTACGCAATAGGCGGAGGTACGCTGCCAAAATTAGTAGAGTCCGTGATATGGACGACTGGGCCGAACGTATTGTTGGCGACATTGGAGCTGAAGACATACGGAATAAAATTATCGCTGTTGTCGTAGGCGAATACCGCGACGTTCGGAACTCCCTGGCTGCGGCTCACGCCGGTGGGCATGATGATGTGCTGCGCTCCGATAGGCGGTGTCCAGTTGCCGGTAATGCGGTTCGAACTAAGCGGGTTCAACACGTTGAACGTACGCGTGGTGACAAAGCCGCCTGATACATTTTCGTGCTCGACGAGCCCGACGCTGTTGCCGACGACGCCCAGGGTGATGAAATCATCCTGCGCGTGCGTTGGTAGCGTTAGCTCCACGACATGGAGAATATGGCCGCTCGCCTGATCAAAGGTTTCAACTGCGGCCAACACATTCCCGTTGGAAAGCGACTTGGCTTCCGCGAGTATGCCCTCGGTACCATTCTGATCGATGTCAAAACCGAAGATTTGTCCACCAAACTGGCTGTGAACGAGGATTCCGGTTGGTCCGGAGGGGGAATCGGTTGGGAGTCCGTTGGTCTGCGCCAACGCTCCGAGGCTGCAAAGAATCAACAGAGCCAGGCAGAACGATACGCGCCTGGAAACGCCATGAATTTGCGAGATGGTTGAAACGTTCTTCGTGTAGCGCATTTTCTTAAGTTCTCTCCGTCGGATGGCTTTCAGGAAATTACCCGCGTAGTGCGGACCTGACGGGTTAAATGCTAAGGCCAGCCGCGCTCGTATGGTGTCACAGCTTTGTCAAAGATCTGTCAACCCTTGCGTGGTGGGGGCATGCCGATTAAGTAGCTTTTCCTGTTACGGATGGGTTCCGTAGCCGTTAGCCTCCCATCGACATCCAAGGCCGCCGTCAAGTTGAAGCGCCCCCCGGAAGTTATTGACAGCAAGAAGATTTGGTGTCATGGTCTCGATAGTTGCATCGAATCACTTGGAGCAAGAAAATGGTTACCCAAATTGACCGCCTAGCCGACGTCGTTAATACCGACACCGCCCCGGCCCCAAAGTGGCTGCAAGTTGCTTTCGAAGCGCAGCGGGCGGCGATTGTCGGCGCAATTGAGCGTGGGGAGGAATACAAGATCAACGGACCTGGTGGTGAAGTTGTTACCATCAGACCGGAGCGCGTAACGGCGTAGCAGATGGTAGCCCTTGCTGCGTCCGCTGCAATCGCAGTTTACCTCTTAATCCCGTATGCCCTGTTTCGCGTTGTCTTATCGCGATGGGTGCCCGTCAGGGCCTTTCAGGAAAACAAGGCCGAAGAATTCACAAACGCCAGCATTACCCTTATCGCCATCTTCATCTGCTCGGTACTGATAGTTCACCACATCCCATATCTTAAAAACCATCCCTTTCTGTGCTCAAACGACGAGCAATTAAGGTCTGCGGACTATAAGCAGGTTGTAGCTGCAATTTGGAGTGACAAGGAATTTCATAACAACGATGCATTTTGGTCTGCGATGTGGAGAACGGCCGAGCGCCAAGGAAGGTTCCTGACTTGGTATTACACAAGCGTAGCCATCTGCGGAATCTCCTCCGTGATATTGATGCACTACTACGGGAGATTTTGGCAAAAGCATAAGATTGCTGCTGGGCTGGTCAAGCTCACCGTTCTTCATCACGTCTCCCAGTGGTATGCGCTGCTGACTCCGCTTTTGTCTCCCGACAAAGACACTTTGGTTATAGCCGACGTTCTGATGACAGATCAGGTCCTTTATCGTGGCGAGGTCGTAGATTACTTTCTAGATAAAGGCGGAAACTTATCGGGTCTTATTTTGGGGAAGCCGCTCCGGTTTGATAGGGTGGCGCACTTGAGGGAGCGAGAAGCGTGGGGGACGGTGCGAAGCACAAAAGCATTCTGGAGGGAGATTCCGAGCGCGAATCTTTGCCTGTTTGCATCCGAAATTGTTAACCTCAACTTGACCTACGAATCTCCCAAGGTGTGGGCCGACGATCTGCGCCGCGAGCTAGCCAAGCAGGTGCCGCAAAAGAAATTCACGGTCACGTTCGAATTCAAAACACGCCCCCCAATTCTTGGGCAGAAACCCTAATATTTGGGCAAGAGGCGAATATTGGGCAAAGCCGTTACGGA
>JBEKTC010000055.1:0-29640 GCA_049516475.1 Candidatus Korobacteraceae bacterium
CGGAAAGCTGCGTCTTGATGCCATGAAGATTTCTCATCATGCGAGCTCCCACAACACTTCTCCCAAGCTCTTGAGTCTCATTTCATGTCCAAGGTTTTTGGTCTCGACCAACGGCTCGATCTATCATCATCCTGACCAGGTTGCTATGGCACGACTGATTTGTCTCGGCGGAGCAGAAAAAGAAATCATATTTAATTACCGAACCGACGAGACAGCCCTGTGGGACAATCCGAAGTGGAAGAGAAAATACGGCTACCACACACATTACCCTCACATGAGGAAGGATGGAAACGTAGTTGTTAGCTTGTAGGCTACGGGTCATTAAACATCGTGTATCCGCGATAGCAGTAACTTAGCAATAAGCTCAATTGGCGATGTTTCTCTAAGATTCTTGCCATCGTTGGACTTTGGCGCCTGTTGTCAAGTCCGCGCGGCGACTTGCCGGTCTCCCTGCTCAGGCAATCGAAGCGGCAAGCCGTCCGCGAAATAAGATCATCGAAGCCGGGTTATCTCGGCGTAAATACGCCTTAACACTGGAATCCTCGTCCGATGGGAGGGAGATTCACGCCTGCACCTTGGCAGTCGAGAGTCGAGACTTTCCAGCTGGTTTCCGAACGCCAGTGCTCGAAGACCACAGCCATGCTTTGCATCGAAAACTCGGCGGCATCTAGTTTTGATTAATCTCAGCACTCAGTTGCACCCCCGTGTCAGACAGAATTGCATCCGCACAAGTCGCCGCTTCGACGATCGCGTACGTACGTTACTGCCTGCCAGAAGGCTTAGACTTCGACAACCAATATTTCAGCTTTTCGGGATGCTTCAAGAAAACCGGCCAATCGGACGCGGGAACTAGCGGCCATTTAGTACGTACATAGCTTGCGCATAGCCTCCTGAGATGTTCTGGAAGTGGGCGGGATTCCAAAGCTCCAAAAAACTCGGAGGCATCCTGGTCGAGTGCGTCTTTGATGATAGCTCGAAGAAGGTGCCATGAAGTTTTGGGATTGAAACCCAATCTGCAGCAAAGATCCTGCCGATCGAACGTCAAACTCATCTCTGTGGGAAGCTTCCGAGTCTTGGCGCGGTATGTGTCATGTATTTCAGCGACCACCCCCCATTGAACGAGTTCGCGCAACATCTTACCCAAAGCCACATTTCTTTGAGCCGAGCGCTGGGGGTCGGCGTCGTCCAAATCATATCGAAGAGGAGAACTTAGAGGATGCTCTATATCAAATTCGCAGCAGTCACTCACCATCTTGAGCACAGAATAGCCTGTTTCAGCAGCAAGTGGCAGCTCCTTGCTTTCTGAATATAACAGCTTGAGCAATGCGCTGAGCTGCGTAAAGAGCGAGGCAAAGTCGCTGGTCGGATCAGGTTGCCACTCAAGAGTATCCCATTTCTGACCATATGCTGTATATTTCTCCCCAAATTGATCGCAACACGCAAATAGCAGCGCAACTAATCTCTGTGCTCTGTTCTTAAGCGCTTCAAGCACGGTTTGGGTCGGCTTTTCAAGAAACCGCAGAACAGGTTTGACATTGGTCGTTGCTAACTCGCTGATGTCAAATAGAAACCGACGAATTGCATTCCCGGGCTCGCTTTCGGGTCTCAAATCGCCCAGTGTCAATTTTGGTCTGAAATAGTCAACCTGCTGGTCAGCATTGCGTTCTACTAGGTAATCCAAGAATAATGAATGCAAACTCAATGAGACACAGCGACCGTTTCGATCATAGAACTCGAGGCCTTGATTTGCCAGCTTTTCATCGAGTTCGTCGGCGCAATTCACCGATATGGCCGACTGAAGGGCAAGCACGGAATCTAATTTGATCCAAATTGACGACCGGTTAAGCGCATCTGACCCTGCACAAGCTTTTGAAAGAAAAGCGCGTCGGAAGCGGCTTACGGCGGTTGGCAAGGCGCTCTTACAGGTGCTAGGGCCGTTGAGTACCGATTTGACAGTATGGGTGAGCAGGGCTGGGCTCTTATCGAGAGGTACAGGTTCGCCGCTTGCGACAAAGATCTGCGCCAGCAGCAGCGCAGATGTGACATCCCTTGCGGTCATTTCAGGAAACCCTGTGTATGTCGCCACTCCAACTGGCAAGTCGCGCCACATAACAGTACTAAGTATGGATGCGCCAATCACCAAGCCGGTATTCTTCCCGACTAAGCCGTTAGACCAGCGGAGGCGCTGTAAAGGGTCATCGCTGGTAGATTCGCTATATTCGGGGTCACTGCGTCGAACAAACTCGGGGGTCGTCTGATCGCTATTGAATTGAAAGTCTATTGTTAACAGTTCAAATTCGGGCAACCGTTGCAAGGCGAGGTCATTGCAAAAATCCAGCCACTTTTCTACATCATATACAAGGGTAACAGGCGCACGGGACAAAACATCGCTATCGCGCTTGGCGCAGTCATCGTCTATACGGAGAAGCCGCAAGTAAGAGGGTCGCATGAGATCACCCTTGAGCGTGAGTTGAGACGCGCAGCTTGAGTACCCAGTGAAAAAGCTGGTCAGGCTCTTCCCAGTCGGCTATGACTTCACCGATTCCGAGTTCCTCTAGCAACTGTTTGAGCGTGTCCAGAGTCGGCGAAGTAGGCTTGAAATGCCTTTCGACCTGCCTGAGACTGATTGTCAACAAACCGCTTGCATAGTTGACGCGCCAATCCGCGATCGTATTTACCTCAGCGTGTGCGCAGCAATTTCGGACGAGTTCTGCCACAAGAAGATAACATCTTGCATATTGAGGATAAGTAATGTCAAGGTCTACCCTATTTCTAAGAGCCGGAATCGATGCGCCATGGCGCGAATCGGGTCCAGGCTTCGAAACATGGTATACCTTAGAAGCCACCGATTCCAGGGCTCTCAACAGCAGACCGCGGGATGCTAGTTCTTGCAAAGGTCGTAAGAAGTCATGCGCCACTTTGTCGCGCACTTCAGGGGTAGCCAGCACGGACATCTTGCTGGCCTTCCAGGCCAGATCCACCAGAGAGCTGACCATGTCCCAAACGAAGCAACGATTGGCCGTGCTGTTTGAATCACTCATTTCCATCTGACTGCGAATGTCGGAAAATTGCTTGAAAAGCGCATTGATCTCATGGACGATAAACCCCGCCCCTCTTAAGCGCTCTCGGGCCGACAATGTTTGCACTAGTTTGTCTGAGTACAAGGTGATCTCGGAATTACGGATCATTGCGAAGATGGAACGCATCCAGGGTCGAACTAAACCAATAAAACAGTCGTCTGGAATGAAAGATGTGAACAGGCACACGCTGCCAAGGGACCGATCATCGGATACCCCTTCACCTTCGTCCATCTCATGGAACGGTTTCGTCAGTACCGGATGCGCCAAAAGCCGATGTAGGGAGATGATCGTCATCGCACGGAACGGCTCGCGGTCCGCACTGTGGTCCCCCCAATCACAGGCGACTTGGTCCGCCTTCAGTCTTTCAAGCTGCCGCACGATCGCGCCACAACCTGATCGAGCAAAGACACCGCAGGCACGGTCCAGCCATTCCGGCGCCTCGCCGACGAGTGCTGAATGAAGCCAAATACTATAAATAAGCAGTCTCGCCTCACGAAGTAACGGATCACTGTTTCGTTTGCCGGCGAATTGATCTGGGAAATGCCAGCCTGGAGTTGTCACATCCGCATGCCACTCCTCCAACTTGTTACAGAGTTGCATACCCCAACCTTCACTGGAAGCAGATGCTGAGTCGGACGCGAGGTGCAAAGCCTTGTATTCGGGAAATCTGGTTGTCTCTGCCACGGCCTGTGTGCTAATGATCAACGCATGGACAATATCGTTGGGATCGCTAGAGATTTTGGGCCGTTGATTTACAAGCCACTCATGCAAGCTGGGCGGCGGCAGCGGCTGGGATCGTCGGCGCAGCTTAACGGGCTGAAACAGCGCCTTATGCCACTGTGCATTGCAACACGAGAGGTAAGTTATCGGATCAGTATCCCTCGTTAGGTATTGATCACTAACCCCGAAGCCGCATGCCTCGCCGCTGTGAACGTAGTTGATTCGGTCATGGCTGATTAGGCTGTGATAGCCAGGCCAGAAATACAGATTGATGGCCTTCAGCTCGGGAAATAATAGATGACCCACGCGAAACATTGCCGTGGCCATCAACTCATAGATCGGTCGGAGATTCTTCTCCAACTCCGAACGGATCCGTGATGCATCCAGTGCTGCCGTCGGTAACTGATCCCGTCGAATACGTTGCAGAGCCTTCGGGAGACCCTCACATTGTTTTGTGCATGCGAGAAACGAATCGTGAAGCGTCTTTTGAATCGTCGAGAGGGTATCACTCTTTACTGTGTAGGACATATCCGATCTTCTCGGGCGGCGGGCACGAGTCTATCACGACCATTCCAGAAAGCAAGGCCTCAACTTTCGACTCGATACTAGTACGGCGCCGTACTGTCTCTCTAAGGGTTAAGAGCAACAATAACGACAGATAAGTGGTGGGTTGCTGCGCTTGGACCGCCCAGGCGTATATGGGTTGGCATATCTTATCGCCGGGCCGAGGTGTTCTTTGGTCAGCGGGCCTCCCAAAGTGATCAAGTGGGCGACGTGGTACTCCGAGGTACGTCAGTTGTCGATGTTCGGGTCCACAATCTGCATATGAGGGTAAACATCTTTGGCGCCCAGGGAAGGTGAGTGTCGGATATGAATCAGCAATGGGTTTGTCCGCTGTGCGGCGCGCTCGTGGCTCCGGTGGTTGAGGGGGAGAACCCGGGAGAGCACTCGGTGTGGCTTGTCTGCCAAGGATCCGCGGACGCTTTGGGTGGTCATCACACCTTTGGCTATCCCTGGATTGAGAAACAATGGGAATCCGGTTTCATGCCAGAAGTTCCCTCTGCGCTCCATCCATGGGAAGGGCGGGTCGCTTAAGGCGCGGTCTCCGCTTGTGCGATCGTGCAAACAGTCGTGTCGTAAAGGCGACGATGGTGCGGCGCCGTCTCGGGCGTTACTCCGGCAAGTGCGCGGGGCGTGAAGCTCGGATCGAGGCGCACCACATCTCAGTAAGACCTCTGCATCCTGTGTGCGTCTGGACGGTGCAGTGTTCGGCCGCGCTCCTGTGTTAATCAGCGGTCCCGTACGGTTGGGCCGCTCAACATCCTGGTGGTCGGCGTTGGTCGATGCACCGGAGAAGGAGATGCTATGTTCTGCCTACAAGTCCTGAAGATACTTGCTTTCGTCTGCCTTGTGCTCCTGGCGCCAACTTTCGTTCTTGGCCAGATCAGCTATGCGGACAATTTCGAAGCTCCGACACTCAGCCCATTTTGGACTGTCACCCAGCAATTTGGAAGCGACACCTTGTCAACCGAACAGAACCATACGCCCGGTGGGAGACAGTCGTTGAAATTTACGTCGACCGGCGGTGGTCAGCGTAACATCAGCGTTTCGCACCAGTTCCCCACACCACAAAAAGGTGTCTTCTCCATCTGGTGGTACGATGTCGCGCCCGGGCAAGAGACGCAGTACGAGTTTCTTACCCTCTACAATTCGGCAACGACAGATCAGGCGACCATCGGAACGATGGACTTCGACGCGAATTGCTATGCCGCGTTTCTCTACGACTCCAAGAGCGGACTTCGGCAAGGTCCAAATCAAAACTGTGGAATGTATCCCCAAGTTTCGACCACCAATGTTCACCGCACGATCGGCTGGCACAACTTCAGCATCAGTGTCGTCGGGAATTCAATCACGCTTTCGATCGATGGGAATGCCGTTTTCATGACGAATGGTGCTTACAGCTACGACAGCATCACGCTGAGTCAATCAGGTCCGTACTGGCGACCTGATACCTACTCCTACTGGGATGATTTTGCGGCAGCCGTATGGAACAGTAACCAATAGCCGACCCAGGTTCAGTTTATCGGTCGATGGGCTCGGAGGACGAGTACTGAGGTGGGCTTGGTTCTGGTCCCAGGATTCTCGAGTGACACTTCAGCCGAGTTTCACAGTTTGTGCGGCCGGCTATGTGAATGAATGCAAAGCGTAGCCGGCTTTCCGTAACTGACTGTCCTGGCGATTCAAGATAGCCGGGAGTCTCAACGATTTCTGGAGGTGCAAAGTGACAAGCCTAATTCGAGTTCTGCTGATCGCGCTGTTGATGACTTTGAATATGAGCTATGGGCAAGTAGCCCCGTATACAAAAGCGGCAACGCCCTACACTGGTAAATGGCCCTCAGTCAATAGCAAGGGAGCCATGGTCTGGAGTGAGCGTGACAATCAAGGCTATTGGCAGGTCTGGCTAACTCAGGATAGCCCGTTCAGCACTCCGGCTATGCAGATAACAACTGGCGCTGCAAATCACGAGCGCCCCGCAATTGACGATAGCGGTGACATTGTCTTCTTCCAAGACAACACGGGCCAGGGCGCCGGGTGGGAAGTCGTGCTGCACCCATCAGTTGGCAACGACTCGGTACTCGAATTCAGCAGCGCCAACCCCCCCAGCTGCCACCCTCCTGATGATCCCAACTGTGTCGCTTGGCACACTGCAGGTCAGAACTTTGGAATTGCAAGAGACGGGACGACCATTACCTACTACGATTTCTGTACCCAAGGCCAGCCTCCCTCTTGCGTGCGCAGGTTCGACGCGAGCGGGATTGGGACGCTTCAATGTTCCGAAGGCTCCTGCAACTTTTACGGCTACGATTACCCCACGATCAACTCCAACGGACAGATTGCCTTTATGGATTCGGCCAGTAACATCTTTTACACGACAACTACAGATCCACAAGTGCCTGGGACGCAGTATGGGTCGGGGCAGTGTCCGCACTTGGCGGACGGTCTGGACAACAGCATGGGAGACCCGAATCCGCAGATTACCTATGTGCAAAGCTCAGACGCCCTGTGTTCCGTCTTTACCGAACAACCGACAAACAGCGCCAGCATTGAATCAAACCTCCTCTTGAATGCCATTGGTCAACAGGTCCCGGTCGACAATGGTGTGTGGGCGAGTGTGAACAATTCAGGCGCAATTGTGTACCAGATTCAGGATTCTGATGTCTCTCCAATTTGGTTTGCGGGGAACACAAACGGTGTTGATCTTTCGGGGGTACCGCAAATTAGCTGGAATGAAATACTCACCCAGTACGCGCCCCGGTTTGTCGTGGCAGACGCATGGGGCGGCTGCTCATCATTTCCTGCGCACAGCATATTATCTGGTGCTCTCCTAGCAAATCAGGAGTTGAATGTGGCCAGTTATGCCGTGCTGAACCTAGAGCCACTTTCATGCCAAGGAAATTCGCCTCCACCGCCAGCTCAGCAGATGACTAATGCTGTAATGGCGGTTGGCAATTTGGAACCGAGCCTAAAGTTTATGGCAATTGACTTGGAGCCCGGCTACTACGACTCTTCTAAACAATCCCAGAATGTCCAGGCGATAGTTACTGCAATCAACACGCTGCAGAACACCTACCACCTTAATGTTGTCATTTATGCGAGCTGTGCCGATTGGAGGAGCGCCACCGGAAATGACACTACGATTGCGCGTTCCGGAATACCGATATGGAGCACCCGAAGCGACACTTTCCCGGATCTTTTCGACGATGAGAATACTGCAATTAGCGGCCCGTGCCAGCCTGCAACGGGCATCGTCCCCTGGCCTTCCTTTGGGGGATGGTCTGGGAGGTCAGGCAAGCAGTACAACCTTGGCTGCTTTAAGGATACAAGAGGCAACTGGCGTTGCAATGGAGTAACACTCGTGCCCGGGTGCAACCCCAAAGTCAACCCTAGCTGCCCATGCCCGCCACCCGGGATAGGCAGCACGCAGTGTCAGGATGCCGGTCGTCTGGATCTCGATGTATTCGATCTATCGTTGTTTAGGTGAGCTGTTGAATGTGCTGTGAAGGTAATCCTAGAAGATCACCGCGGCCACTGGTCAGGGCAACGGCCCCGCCGTCAGCGCGAGCAACCGAGTTACAGAACACGCGGTTGTCATGTTCAAAGCTCGGAAGTGGGTCAGTACGGAAAAAATGCTGTGCTGCGTAAGCTCCGGCAGACCCAGAACTGACTTTAGAAACACGAAGATAGGTCCTTGGACTTTGGCGCCCTGTTCTCTTTTGTCTTTTTCGTTTGAACAGGGCCCCTCAATCAATGCCGACACCGCAGATTGACGACATCCTCATTGATGACGAGCGTGTGTTGATTCCTCGTTGGCGACGGCTTGCAACTCCCGAATCACCCAGAACAGCCGCCGGGCCGATACATAGGTGTGCTGGCCACCATTTCGGAGGTCGGTAATACGAGATTTCGAGATCAGCTTGTGGATTTTCCGTTGCGACAGTCCCAACCCTAGCTCAGAGTGCACGATGTCGGCTGCTTCCTCTTCGGAAATGCCAGGCAGGGCCTGGCCGGCATGAAAGCGGGAACGCCATTGCTCCAGCTCCAAGGCCTGGCGGGTGAAGATTGCCTCCAGCTCGTGGGTGCCGGCGAACAGTAACCCGCAGTGTGGCGGTTGATCCAACAGTTCCCTTAGGGTCTCCAGGCACTCAATCGACAGATGCTGGGCTTCGTCAAAGACCAACAGCACCTTGCGCTGGCTGAGATCGAAACGCAGATTGCGCAGAATCCGGTCGACAGTGCCCATCCCGATGGCCCCACAGCTCTCCGCCACCCGCTTCATCAAGTCCTGTGAGCGGATTCCCTGACGAACGTAGATGTAGTAAGCTCTCCGGCCTTCTCCGTTCTTGGCGATCTCCGAGCGATTCAACTCCGCGATCAGGTGCTGCCGGACATAAGTCTTCTGGGTGCCGGGGGCGCCGTAGAGGTAATAGGCCCGGCGATGATCCAGCGCCTCATAGAAGTACCGGCGCAGCAAACGGGCATTCTCCGTTTCGTAGAGCTTGCCTGTGCTGATGACGGGAGTGGCAATCGGATGGGCCGCGATAAAGTCGCGAATCGCTGCCCGGATTGAGCAGTCGTTAGAGGAGATCCGGCTGTAACGGCCATTCAGAAAGAAGTAGAGCGTCTCCCGGGCGTAGTTGATGCGGCGGGCGAAGTCCGGGGGTGCGATGCCGGTCCGGGCCAGGTAGTCCTGCAACTCGAGGCGAACTTCGTTGGCTTCCGGCAAGCTGGCCGCTAGCAGTTGCTTGCGTACCGCGTAGGAAATAGCCATGGCTACTCCCCTTCCGTCAGTTCCCGAACAATGTCGTCGATGAAGTCGGGACGGGCGGCGGTTTCGAGATCTTGCGGCCTTATCTGCTTTATGAAAGCTGGCGGCGGCGAATACTTCTCGCTGGGCATTTCGGCTCGATCCCGCAGGTGAGCGATCTCGGTGCGGTCCCCGGCCCGAGCCCGGATTCTGGACAAGCCAGTAACGTAATCTGCAATCGCCTTCCGAGCCGTGTGCCTGATCTTCATCGAAGCTCGTATGTCTTCGTGGCTCACTGGCCCCCGGGTGATAAGCCTCTGGGCCCGCAGCCGTCCCAGGAACCGGCCGTCCAGGTCCAAGGCGATGCCTTCCCCGAGATTGGCTGGGTCGCAAGCTACCAGTACATTCCGTTCGATCTCCAGAAACAGCTTGGCCAGGCTCTCCCCATCGGCTGGTTCATAGCGCTCGCCGTACAATTGCACACATCCGCCTTCCGAGACTTTGCGCCGCTGTCGGTCCCAGAACAAGGCATAGAGAACTTCCGGACTCTCAATCAGTCTGCGCTGCCCGGTCGGGAGTAGTTCGTTAAAGACCTCATCCGGAGTCCGGCCGCTCATGCCTCGTCCACTATGGGGATGCTGCGAATTGTATTCGGTGATCCACTGCCGCGCCGTGGCCACGAACTCGCTGGCCAAGGGTAAGGGAGAGCTTTTCCGTTTGCCCTTGAGAAACCCCTGGTGCTCCTTGAGGGCATCCGTGCACTGTTCAGGCCGATCCTGGGGACCCGGTCCGCAGTAGGAGGGCCAGAGACAATCAAACCGCTTGCGCACTGTCCCAAACCAGCTCTCGATCAGCTTTGACTGGGGATGCCGGGGCAGGCAGTAGTGCGGCTGGATTCCCAGCCTGACCAGTACGCCACTACATTCCGGAGAGAAGTCGATGCGACCGATTTTCTCGAAGTCTTTGCCATTGTCGATCACCAGGGCTTGGGGAATGCCGAAATTCTCAATCCCGACCCGCAAAGCCGAGCTGATGGTGTGTGAGCTCGGGCTAGCCGACCAGGCCGTGCCGACGATCTTGCGGGAGCGCATGTCGATCACGGCGGTCAGCCAGGGCCGGACAGCAGCGTTGGCCGATATTCCGGAAAAAAGGTCGTTACGCACCCAGACATCATGCTGACCGTGGTCAGAGACCCAGATCTGGTTGGGCACGAGAGACTCGAAGTCGGTCAGCAGGTAGGGCTCACAACGTTCCTGGAACTGCCGCTTTCCTTCCCGGCTGAGGATCAGCAACGGCTTTGGCAGCTGTTGCAGGTAGGAGCGAACGGCGCTGTAGCTCGGTGGTCTGGTGCACTCTGGCTCCAGGCTCCGCAGATCGTGCAGCAAGGCCTGGTACACCAGGCGAATCGACAGCCGCTCGCCCAGGTACTTGTTTTCCACGAATGCGCGGACAGCGGGATGGGCTGAGAGGAATCGGGATTTTCCCTTGTCAGAGCGAACTCGGTCGATGAGACCCGCATATCCGAGCTTGCGGTACTGTGCATACCAGTTCCAAAGAGTTCGGGCGCTGACGTGGTGCTGATCTGCGAGGTAGCCCGCCAGTGAGGTCATGCTTCGCACGGCGACTCCGCCGGAGGTACGAAACGTCGGACGGGATCGCCGACTGCGGCTGCTGAATTCGACGAGCGGCGCAATGGCCTCCAGGCGCTTCAAGGCTTGTGCGTTCTGCTCTGTAGAAAAGTTGAGGCGCTCGGGCTCGGTAACCTCCGGCAGGGAAGCAAACAGGTTGGATTGGTTTCGATCCGGGCGCAGCGCCAGAGCCGTGCAAGCTGGACCCAACAACAGCGGCTGCTTGAAAAACTTCAGCTGGGCTTCAACCGGCAACGACGATAGCGCATATTCCCGTGCTGGTTTGCCCGGAATACCCAACGCCCTCCTGTCGCTGGTCTGAATGCGATTAGCGCTAGCCAGCCTGCGAATGTGTCATTTCGACCATCCAGACAGAAGGACCACTCGGTCAAGCGTTAGCCAAGTCTCCATGAAATTAGACTTATAGTCTATAGACACAAAGAATGCAACGGAAAGATGATTTTGCGGTGCAATCTGATCCTAAGATCGCGTTGGGGAAGTCGATCCGCTTGCGCCGCCTGGCGTTGGGACTGTCCCAGGAGAAGCTCGCGGAGGCGGCTGGTCTCCACTGGACATACATAAGCAGCGTTGAGCGGGGACAGCGAAACGTCAGTTTGGTAAATATCGTTAGAATCGCAAAAGCGCTTGGCGTATCTCCAAGCGAGTTACTGTCCAAGGTGCGGTAATACCACAGTGACCTTGACCGTTGGATGTCCGCCGTGGCAGCAGCCTAGCGACTACGGTCCTCCTTCTTAAGTCGAATGGTTTCAGTCGATTGCAAATCTTGCAAACGATGAGGCGCTCGGGTCCGCCGCCTGTCCTGAGAACCCGCATCGGAAGGTCAGTTTTGCAGTAATCTACGGGCACCGGCGCTCTCGGTAGTGCAAATCAATTCCGCACAAATCGGTCGAATCTTGCGGAGTTTCGGCGGGATGAAAACCCTTTTATGCTGGGATATTCTGGGATATTCTGGCATCTCCTGTCACTGCAGTTTAATTCTGACCATCACAAGGGTTGGAATTGTTGGAATTCAGTTGCAGTAGTGTTTGAATTGCGTTGCAGCGATTTCGATTTATTTTGCAGTGAATCGGCAGATTGTGGTGGGAAGCTCACTGGCGTCACGCGGGAGCAGCTCCTTCATTTCAAGTTTGACCCAGGGATGGAGAGCCGAATCGGCGGTGTGGGCTCCGCTTTGTATAGCGGAACCGCGATGATGCAAGCCCACTCGCAGGGTGCATGTAAAGCCGCCGCATTGTTCTGCGGTCTCTAAAGTTCACGCCGCACTCTTGCCCTTCGTTCTCGCGGCAGCAATCATCTACTTCCTTTCGACCTTGGAGACCTCCATTTGGGTCACTGCCACGCGCCGCGATCCTTTGTATCCCTGTCTTTGGGTCACATAGCATGGAAGCACTTCTTCTGCTGAAATGTCAGGATGCGGGCTTCTTGCTGTGTAACGGACGCTCTCTGAGATCACAAGTGTGTCATGAGGTCCGATTGTGGTCTTCGTACTGAAGGAATGCCATGTCTCGTCGCAAGAAGGGTCCCTGACCGCCTTGAAGGTATGCACCAAGTCATAGTCGAGGAGACCGGTTGGTAGCGGATCTTCATAACCCATGTATTGAAACACGACCTTCGCAGAGACAGAACGATTTGTTTCATCGATCATGCTGACGAGCAGGGCATCGCGGTTGGGGCTGAAGCTACTTCTGCCGATCGGCTCTGCAATGGCTACTATCCTAAAACTGATGCTGCGCGGTTTAGGACTACGGAACGTTTCGGCCCTCGATGCTATAAGAGCTGTGATAGCTACGAGCAAGAGTACCGCCGCCTTCGTATTAAGCATGAATGCACCTTATAATTCGATTGCGAGCGGCTAATTGTACATGCGTCCTTCACCATAGCCTCCGAAAACTAGGCGCATCTTAAGATTCTGGCTTGTACTGCGCCATGCACATTGCTGCTCGTATCTACTCCAAAGCTACTAATAAAAAACGTGTTACAAAGCTGTTTCGTTTTGGGAAGACTATTTTCTCGTACCTAATGATTTTGCTTGACGGGCTTAATACCGCTTATTTATTGTGTGGTGTTCCGGGCTACTATCGAAGATGACTCAGTCGCCGTTACTCGCTCCCACCTAGGCGACCGGGTCCTACAATTTAACTGTTTGCTTACCACCAAAGAACCTACTATGCGGCTCCGGCGGAAGTGTGTGTGGTCTGCGGCGTAAGTCGCTTGTCTCTGCACTGCTGCGCGCGCAAGTTGAAACGGCTGTAGTCACGACCTCAGTCGTACCGACACTGTGTCAATGGTATTGGCAATGCATTTTACTCATCAGAGAGGCTGCTGCAGGTCTTGGACTTGCTAACCAGCTAACCGCCCCATGTAGTGATGTTTCGCCCAGGAGAGTTGCCGCCATGCGTTCTTACCAAGTGTGCCTTTGCCTATTCTTGACGGTTCTGCTCGTCACCCTAGCCGCTCCGGCGCCAGGAGTGGCTGGCGATGTCCGCCACAACAAACCGCTGAATTATCCATCGGGGTTGAGTTGGGTCATGCAAGCGATGATAGCGCTGACGGGCGGTAATCCGGTGAACAGCGTGGGCTTGAGCGGCTCGGTCACCTGGACAATTGGAAATAACCAAGGCAACGGAACAATCACCTTACAGTCCACGGCCAATTCCAACAGCCAGATTCAGCTTTCCACCAGTGCAGGCAACCGCTCCGAGAGCCGTAGCTGGGCAAGCGATGGCAGCCAGCCGCTCGGTCAATGGACCGACCTGAACGGCCAACCTCACCAGATGGCGCAGCACAATTGCTGGACCGATGCAGTGTGGTTTTTTCCAGCGCTATCCATGCTTTCGGACTATTCCGATCCAACGATGGTTTACAACGACTTAGGTCAGGAGCAGCATGACGGCCACAACGTTGAGCACATACAGGCATATCGGTCGATACCTGGACTGCCGTCAGATGTCGAGCAGACTTTACAGCCCCTGAGCACGGTCGATTACTACCTGGATTCGCAAACCGCCATTCCGGTAGCTATGGCATTCGCGATGCATGACGATCGCGATCTCAATCTGAATGTTCCCGTCGAGATTGTATTTTCACAATATCAGTCTGTGAATGGAATTCAGACCCCATTTCAAGTCACCAGAATGTACAGCGGTTCACCGCTATATCAGATCACGATCAGCAGCGTAGGTATAAACGGGCAAGGCTTGCCCGCTCAGCGTCTCTAAGTTGGCGAGGAAAGGAAAAGAAACATGACCCGGCGCTTCGTCCTATCTCCAACTCTCGTTTCCTTCCTCCTGTTTATCGCAACCGTCAGCTCCTTGGCTCAGGAGCCAGCCACTGGCTTGCCGCCGCTCGGCAGCTTTGCTGGCGGACCGTTCGATGTGGTGAACCTAGCGAACCTCGATGTGCATTTTGCAATTCCGGTTTTCAGCCGGCCAGGCAGAGGTATACCGTTCAGCTACAGCTTGGGTTACGACAGTCTCGTGTGGGTACCAGAGGCTCCGAACGGAGCGAAGGTCTGGACGCCGGTCGCTTCGAGCTCCGGCTCAGGGCCGGTCTACAATTTCGGATGGAGAGCCGTGACCGAAGCAGCCACGGGCTACGTGAGCTTCGCTACCTTTACCATGACCCAGTCGTGCCAAACAGGACCATATTCGTACGGGGAAACGACGTCAACCTGGGATGGCTTGGTCTATCACGATCCGAGCGGTGGCTTGCACCCTTTACCTCCGGGTAGTAACTCGATCAATGAGGTGAGCATTACTACGTCCTCCTGTGGCACCGTTGGCACGACAATTTATCCTGTGAAGAACGCAGTTCCTCAGGACAATTCCGGCTACATTGTGAGCACGAACTCGTCCTCAGCCCTCGGGCCAGCCACGGTCAATGCCCAAGGTAAACTTACTATTGTCACACCCCCGGTTGGTTATTCGACCGGCACAGGTTCGGTTACGGATGCGAACGGAAACACAATCTCCGTCAGCGTCAGCAACGGCGTCACAACCTTCACGGACACGCTGGGCACTGCTCTGACAGTGACCGGCACGCCATCCACAACCTCCTATGTCGAGTATACGTATAGCGCTCCTGGGGCGCAGGGAACTGGCACCCCGGTCTTCGTGCGGGTAAACTATACGACATATACCGTGCAAACTTGCTTTGGGGTCTCAGGTATCACCGAGTTCTCGCCTACAACGGAATATCTGATCTGGCAGATTCTTCTTCCTGATGGCACTGCATACAGCTTCGGTTACGAACCGACGGTGGGAACCAGCAGTTGCACTCCGCAGTCCGGCGCGGTCACCGGGCGCATTGCCTCAGTTACGCTGCCCACTGGCGGCACGATTAACTACTCCTACGCGGCTACAGAGGGCATAGGATGTGGAAACGACAGCAACTGCATGATGGCAGACGGTAGTCCGGCAGCAATGTCCAAGACTTCATCCGGCGTTGATGCCCCGAGTCAAAATATCGATTGGACTTATACCCGACAGCTAAACCCCAATGGAGGCGGCAATGCGCAGTTCACCCAGACGAACGGGTGGGACGGCTACGGTAATTTGAGCAATATTTGGTTCAACGGCATCTATGAAACACAACGAAATGTGTACGAGGGAACGAGCACGTTACTCGATTCGACCTGGACCTGCTACAACGGAATCAATGCGAATTGCTCAACGTCCACCCAGATTGCAGCACCCATTTGGGCAAAGGATTTTAACGACTGCAAGAACGAGAGTGCGTGCAACAATCACTTTTGGATCGACACTCGGTATAACACGTACGGCCTGCTAACTCAGGAGAACGACTACGATTGGGGGAATACCGGTCCACTCCTTACTACTACGAACATTCAATATGATGCAACATTGTGTAACAGTCACAACATTTGCGACCACCCGGACTACGTCCAGATTTTAGATGCCACCCCGAAGCAGGTGAGCTATACCGCGTATACCTATGATGGCGGTGCGGATACGAAGGGCAATGTTACAGCTGTTAGCAAGTGGGTGAACAGTAGCTCTAATCTGGTTTGGCAATATAGCTACAACGGCAATGGAACACTTAATACGGCCACTGATCCGAATGCGACCGTCACATCCTATGGCTATTCTGGAACTTGCAATAGCGCTTTTCCCACTAGCGTGACCACCGGTTGGTTAACGACCCAGTATGGCTATAACTGTACGGGCGGGGTGGTGACTTCAGTGACGGACCCGAATGGAGCCACGGCATCGACTAGTTACACCGATCCATACTACTGGCGGCCCGCCAAAACCACAGATGCATATGGATATATCACGTATTATAACTATAAGGGAGTTACGACTTACTCCAGTAGCCCGGTGCCGCAGTTTTACGAAGGATCGGTGGAATCGGTGCAGCTACAGAATTTCAGCAACGCCGTGGTCGATAAACTCTCGACTCCGGACGCCCTTGGGAGGCCGACTCTTCAGCAGACACGAGAAGGCCTGAACTCAGGCACTTGGGACACGACGGAATACGTCTATGACATCTCTGGTAATGTGTCTTGGGTTAGCCTTCCATTCCAGGATTCTGGTGGAGTAATCGCGAGTGATGAGCCCGCTACAAACTACACCTATGACGGCCTTGGCCGTTATGTTGACATTCAAGGGTCGCCCTGGACTAACTTCGATATGCACTACACCTACAATCTGAACGATGTGCGTGTAACGCTGAATCCAGCGCCCCCAGGAGATGTGGGGCAATATCAAGTCGGTGTGCGAGATCACCGGGGCGTCTAACGGGTATTCTTGCGGCCAGAACACGGCGGCCAACGGCTTCCTGACTAGCTACTGGTACAATCCCCTTGGACAGCTGTTGAGTGTTTCACAAAGCGGTCAAAGTCGGACATTCACTTACGATGGTCTAGGTCGAATGACCCAGCAGATCGATCCGGAAAGCGGCACGACCACGTTGAGCTACGATTCTGTTAACGACGGTCATTGTAGCGGTTCCTATAGCGGAGACAAAGTAGAGCGGGCGGATGCAGCCAGCAACATTAGCTGCTATACCTGGGATGGGTTGCACCGTTTGACCGGAGTTAACTACGTAAGTGGACCCAATGCCGCGAATACTCCCAACAAGGGATACATCTATGACCAATCGTCCCTGGGAACCGGGTACCCTGTTCCGACATATCCAGCAGGACGCTTGGTGCTGGCTTACACTTCCTATCAGGGAACTTGGACGAGCTGGGAAGCCTTTGGGTACAACGCCAGGGGCGATACCACCGACGCCTATTTCCGGTACTACCCCGCTGCTGGTAGTAGCATTTATCATGTCCAGCAGAGTTATTATCCGGATGAGGCAACGATGTCCCTGCAGGGATTCATTGGAAACGGAACAACTACACCGTTCAGTCACGCTTTCGGCTTTGCCCTGGAAGGCGAAGGTAGGCCGTATGGGGTGTGGGACAGCACCGAGAATGGAGAAACCGTGTACGGTCCGACCACATACAACCCTTTTGGCGAGCCTACGCAGGTTTCTATAGTGGGAGGGCAAGAGAGCTTCCAGTATGATCCGAATTCCGCACGTATGACGCAGTGGAGTTCGGTTACGGCAAATACCCAGACCGGAAACTTGACCTGGAATGCGAACGCCAGCTTGCAGAGCCTCGCGATTACCGATAATGGAAATAGCGGTAACAGTCAAACCTGCTCGTACATCTATGACGACGAGGAGCGCATTTCGAGTGCCCAATGCGGGACCAACGGCTCTATCTGGAGCCAAACCTTCCAATACGACTTCTTCGGCAACATCTGGAAAAACGGAACTTCTTCCTGGACGCCTGCGAGTTACACCAACAACCGGGCCAGCAGTATCACCTACGACGGCATGGGCAACGCGAGCAGCGACGGGGCTAATAGATACACCTACGACGCCGAAGGGCGTCCGCTGACGGTGGGAAGTGCGCAGATAACCTACGACGCGTCGGTCGGGCGGTGGTGGAAAACAAGAACGGCACGGCTACGAATATCGTCTACTCACCCACGGGGCAGAAGTTTGGCTTTATGAATGGGTCGACGGTAGAACAGTACTTTGTACCAATGCCGGCGGGTATGCAGGCAGTCTTCAATGGGAACGGGCTGCAGTATTTCCGCCACTCCGACTGGTTGGGCAGTTCGCGCTTCGCCTCCAATGCTGCGGACGGAAGTATTTACTATGACAGCGCCTACGCTCCCTTTGGCGAGAATTATGCGGAGATGGGGACGAGCGACCGCAGCTTTACGGGGCAGACCCAGGACACGGTTTCGGGCCTGTACGACTTTCTATTCCGGCAACAGAGTTCGGCGCAGGGGCGCTGGCTGGTGCCCGATCCGGCAGGCATGGCGGCGGTGGACATCACCAACCCGCAGACCTTCATTGCGCAGTAGTGGACGATCAACTTTTCGGATGCGGCGGCGGCAATGGAAGTTACGATGCCGGCGGAGATGGAGGAGACGACAGCGGAGACGGATTCTCCGAGGGCTACGCGATTGACTCAAACGGGAACATTGTAGACACCACTAGTATCAACGCCGGTCTTGGTGACGACAATCTGCCCTTCGCCGGCAACCCAGTGCCTGGCATCACCTTTCTGACCTCCGCCGCTGTCAGCACGTTTCAGTTTAAGAATCCAAACGTGAGTCGGATGCCTCTTCCTTCGAATGCACTGTTCTGTAGTACGAACACCGGGGTCAACTTCAACGCTCCGCCGGGATTTAGCGTTAGCAATATAGCCGCAAATGGACAAACTAACGGAGTACTAGGGGCAGGGGCCGCTGTTGGGCAAGGTGGGTATTACGACTTCCAGCGTTCTCAGGCAGGAGCCGCCACGCTATTTTTCCCTGGATATACACCTGTAGCCAACATCGCAGTGGGTGCTTATCTCCAGGGGGCGGGAGTACCACAGTGGTTGGGCAGTATGATTTCGAACACTTACGCCTTCTTCAAATCTTCGAACGGTGCCACTGCTCAACAGTCGCAGTTTAGAAATCTGGGCTACGCTCTGGCTTCCGGAAAGGCGACATACTCATGTCAATCACACCCGTAGATCGCCCTGCAGGAGGCTCCTTGAAGTCCTCAGATATCACGTTCGTGGCCGCCAACGCGGTCGGAATCGCTATTTATCTCGTGCTTGCGTCTCGCGGTTGGCGGATACCGCAGGAACATGGGATGGTTCCCGTCACAGGCGAGCCGTTCGTGTGGGCTCTAGCACTGCCGGTACTCGGGGTCTTCTTCCTTGCGGATACCGTTTGGGGTGTGATGCTCTTACGCCACAAGGAACGAAGAGGAAGGCTGTGGTGGACACTAATCGCGGTCTCATGGTTAGTCGCAATCGTTCTAGATTTCTCCCATCACTAGGCCACGTTGCTCTCCCTGTGGCAGCGAGTTCGAGCGAGAAATTGAGCGAGAGAGAGAGACACGACACCCCGGAATGGGTGCCGTAGAGTAACGCAGGTTGCCGCAGGCGAACCTGTTTAGAAGAAAGAAACTAGGACGAGCCGGGTGCATGTTCGGGCGTTGCGGCTTATTCAACAGCATGGACTTCTCACACGGCGATGGAACGTTCCATGTGGACACCGCGAACAGCCTGTTCTTCCCTGTCGGTACTTTTGTCCACCTGTTTGCAGACGTGCTAGGAGGTAATACGTGGTGGGCGGGAGGCATACCACGAGTTCCGTGATGCCTATTTGCGGGTTACGCCTGATCGTTTGCGTACTTATTTTGGGAGCTGCCCTTTCCGCTGAAACAAAACCCGAGGGCAGGCCGGCGCTTTGGAGCAAGGAGGTTCCGAACTACGCTGGGCTGGCCTTTCTTGACAACACGACGCTCCTCCTCTATGGCGTCGAGAGAAGTGGCGATCTCTCCTCTCGTGAAAGTCCGGAAATCTCAAGTGCTTTCCGATTGCAGGTGGCGTTGCTAGATATTCGATCCGGAAAGCCGGTGCTCAGCGAGAGCTGGGGCACGCGCCTGTATGGCACAGACGTGCAAGTAACAGCCGGGGGAGTGCTGGTGAAGACGGGCGGAATCCTGCGGCTATATTCACTTGATTTTCGACAGTTTCGCGATTTGCCCATCACGCAAGATCCGAATGCGAGTTTTTTCATCAACATATCGGCAAGCGGTAAGACCATCATGGTTAGCCACTACTTCCGAAGGGATAAGGACTACATAAGCCATATCTATGTACTTGATGCTGCGACGCTCAAAGTTCGATATTCTTGGGATCAATACCCGGCTCTTTTTGTTGCTTCATTATCAGACAACAGGTTTGCTGAGGCACGCGGTGGCGCAGTGAGTGTCACCGAGTTCGGAAGCGCCAATCCCACGAAGGTTATCCCCGTTATAAGTGACAAGGAGCCGGGCTGCGCTGCGGGAGTTATTGGCCCGAAAGTCATTTCGGATTCGTGGATGCTTCAGACCGCCGCGCAACCCGGACGCCAACCCACGCTTCATCAAGCGGAAAGATGCGAGGCACCACGAGGCGTACCACCTTCTTTTTACCGCAGCCAAAAGTTACGACGATGCATGCCTGATTCTCTGGCACGATTGGTGGGAGCACGCCACGGATGACCTTGTCTGTCAATATCCTGATGCTCCGTCTTTGGCCTGAGCAAACCAACTCCCGCAACAGTGATGCTGCGGACTTTTTCCTGTGCCTGGGAGAGAGTATGTTTCTTCGCCTGTATAGGCCGTGCTATCCCGGTCAGCTTATTCGGTCTGCAAGAAGTTCATATTTATCGGTAGACATATGCATCTGCGGGACAGGTACTCCAACCTCGTCGCAGATTGCCTTCACCTCTCTCGCTGTCGAGGGAGAGGCCTTAGCACCCAAGAAAACCCGGCTTGGCGTCGGCATCTTTCGAGTCCGATCCGGAGTCACTGCCTCCTGGTAGGCTACATATCGCCTCTCTGACAATGTCGGCGTTGTCAAGAGCGTAGTTCGGCATCCGCTTTAGAGAAAGCGCCACTTCGCTCTAGTTGAAAAAACTCTTTTCCAACCAACCACGGCTCGCCTTGTAATCCTCTCAGGTCAGAACTCGGTCCGACCCATGCATCTCTTCGGTCGCTACTGCGATCATGATTACCAGTTCGAACTCCTCGTTGAAAGAGGAGCGGGACGCCCACTCAATTTCTCGGTGTTGTTGGGTATTCCGCTGAAGGTGAACATCGATTCCAGCGGGAAGCCGAACGGCGTTCCGGTGAAGCCGAACAGCCGTCGGAGCGAAGCGACGCTGGCAGGCTGATTGTGCCGGAAAGTGTTCGGCTTCGTCAACGACCATCCGAAGGGACGAAGGTTTCCCGGAGCGAAGCGGAGGAGCTTCGGCGGGGATTTGGGGTGCAGGGGAAAGGGGCGGCAGCCCCTTTATCCCCTGCTTATCT
This sequence comes from Candidatus Korobacteraceae bacterium, assembly GCA_049516475.1. Classification (GTDB taxonomy): domain Bacteria; phylum Acidobacteriota; class Terriglobia; order Terriglobales; family Acidobacteriaceae; genus Bog-257. The sequence continues at coordinate 21,138 of JBEKTC010000055.1, forward strand.
CTGTAGAAGCACGACACACTTGCGCTATTGCTTGTTTTCAGCAACAATCGCTTCCCTTCCTTATTCCCACTTTGACAAACTTTACGCAACTTCACTGGACTTAACACCCGAGTTCGCCGGGCTTGCGCTTAGAATTGGGATGCTCTCCAAGTGAGGCGATCCGTGAGTTGGCGGCCTATTGTTGCAGGTCTTAGCGTTTGCGGGTTGGTGCTGGCTTCTGCTGTATCCGCGGTGCCACAGAGTCCGTCCACTGCGGCCCAGGCTGACACCGAGGACACGAGCCCTGGTATTCCAAAGTTCTACGCTGAATCGCGACAGATCCTTATTGAGGCTACGGTCTCGGATAGAGATAGGACCGACTCATCCTGGATTCCTCAGGACGTGGCCAAACTACCCTCGGCGGCGAAGGACTTCTTCACCATGCACCCGCCCGTCCGAGGCTTGCGCGCTGCGGATTTTCGTGTCTTTGAGAACGGTGTGCAACAAAAAGTCAACTACTTTACCGAAGCCGATTTCCCCGGGGCTAATCTCACGCACCAATGGGCTTTTCTCCCCGAGAGCGGCGGAACGTGGGGACTTTACAGCGATGCGGCGGGACTCGGATTGGGCGGCGTTGCGCAAAGCGCCCGGGTGATCTCGCTCGCCCCACCAGCAGCAACCTATTTGATCGGATATGTTCCACCGGCGCTAAAACCAGGCGAATGTCGCACCATACGGGTGACGGCCGGAGACTATTACGTATCACTGAATCGGCAGAAGTATTGCGCGTCAAAAGAAATGCAGCCCGATGAAATCGCCGAAGCGAAAAGGATCGGTGCGCAAATGGGAAATTTTGCGGGTTCCCGTAAGACCGGTTCGATTCCGGTTTCCCTGCAGGCTTTTACCTTCTGGTCTTCTGGCGTTTTGTCGCTCATGGGAGAACGCTCACCGGATACAAGCCCGTCCGAGACGCCGTCGGGGCAATATAAATATGTGGTCGAAGTACACGATGCGAAGGCGCCGGCCACCATACAGGTGGCTGCAGGCTTCCCCGGGCTTGGAGGCTGGCCTTCGCCATGTCCGAAAGACAATTCCGCTCTTTACGTTCTTGCCGTCGCCTATAAATCAACTGGCGATCCGGCGAAGGAACTTTGGGACAGATACCCTTGTCGAACGCCCACATCATTCGAACATCCAGGACTGAACGGCGCGGAGCTTTCGCGCGTCAGGATGCAGATTCCTAGCCGCTTCGACGCGCAAATGGAACTATGGCCAGGCGACTATGACCTGCATGTCGTGGTTAGCGATGGCAAGGAATTTGGCCAGGCACGAATGCCATTGCACGTTCAACCTCTTGATCCGCAGCGCCTCATGATCAGCGATGTTGTTTTGGCTGGTGTGGTTCGGTATGCCGGCTGGGTTTTGCTTGAAGCTGCGGCGCTGACACCGGCCCCGGTCATTCCGAGTCCTCTTGTAAGCAGGGACTCGCAATACTTCCCGGACTCAGATAAGGAGATCCTTCTCCACAAACACACGCCGCTCTACTTCTATTTCGAAATCTACGAGCCTCAGTTCGGCACGCCGGAAAAAAGGATTTACTACCGCTGGCGCATCACTAACCAGAAGAGCGGGGCAGTTGTGTTGAACTCCGAGCCGATAAGCGCGAACCTTTGGATTGTTCCAGGGAGCGCTGTAGTTCCGATTGGGCTGAAAGTCGATGCGGATAAGCTGCCAAAGGGCAACTACAAGCTTGAGATGCAGGCTTCCGATTCGGCAGGACAAATGTCCGAGTGGCGAGCGTCTGAATTCAGAATCAAGTAGCTAGTTGGAGCTAACCTTGACGAAAACCAACAAGCTGTTGCTCTCTCTCATACTGGTTGCCTGCATGCTTTCTGCTGCGGCTTTTGCCGGCACGGAACAGGATCCCCAGGAGCTGCTTTCGAAGTCGTTTCAACAAGCCGATCTCTGGAACCAAGGCCCGGTGAAGGTGGTGGCCAAGGTACACGTGGACAACGCGAACGGCGACCTACGGAATCTGCAGTACACCGTGTCCTGGGTTGGACCAGAGAAGTGGCGTGCGGAGTGGAGCGCACCCGGCCTCCACCAGATCACCATCCTCAACAATGGCAAGCTGTCGTACGTCAGCAATCGGCCTAAGATATTGTGGTCCACCATCTGGTTCGAGGCCGCCCTCGCTGCCCTCGACGGTGGCACCCCCGCCGGACCTTATCTCCTGGCGCCACTTGCCTATGAGAACGCCAAGCTCCACGCCTCCAAGAAGAAGATCAACGAGACCGAAGCCCGTTGCCTGGCCTTCGGAGAGCCGAAGACCACCCTCTGCATAGACCCCGCCAGCGGGCATCTGCTCACGGCCGACGGCAGCCTTGGCAGCTTCGAGTACAGCAACTACACCAGCGTCGGCAACAACTCCTATCCGCAAACTGTGAAGGTCAGCTACGTGACAACCAGCTTCGAGTACGACGGGCCCAGTTTATGGGCCAGCCACGCGAAGAACCCGGTAGAAGGGGCCCAGATGACCGTCACACGGGGTGAGCAATTTCCCGACTCGCTCTTTGCTGCGCCCGAAAAAAGCACCACTGCGGACTTCGCCTCCTGCGCCGACCTGGCCACCAATTTCACCGCTCCTGACCTGGAGAAATCGGTGAAGGCCAAGAGGCCCAAGGCCGCAGTCGAGGCCCACACGTACGGCCTCGTATGGGTACTGGCCGCTGTGGGCAAAGACGGCTCGGTGCAAGGGACCAAGGTGTTGAGCGGCCCTCGCGAGTTGAGAAGCGGCGTCACCAGCGCCGTCCAGCAATACAAATACACCCCATATATGCGCTGCGGCCAGGCCGTAGAGTTTCGGCAGGTGGTAGGGGTTGGCTTCGACCAGCCACACCCTGTTTATGCCGAACCGCAGCCCCCACAGCCCACTTATCCACAGTGTTTTCCCTGCGGGCCATAGTGACTGAAATAATGGCGCGGACTAGAGCGCGGGCGATTCGGGCCACTGAAGTATGGGCCTCTGATTCTTCAGGGCGCATCTCTATTGCGTTCAAAATCACACTCGGCATCAGTTTGTGTTCGACAAATGGAGCCGCGCTAACCCCGTCCGCAAGGTCGAGTTCAAATTATTCGCAACTCATCCCTTCTTCTCATCGCTCTCGTCTCGCAGGGGATTGCGTTTCTTGCGCATGGACTCGCCGCGCATCTCGATGCGGTGAGCATTGTGCACCAAGCGATCGAGGATGCCGTCGGCGAGAGTGGGATCGCCGACTTGCTCATGCCAGCGCGCCACGGGCAACTGCGACGTGAGGATAGTAGAACGTGCCTGATAGCGATCGTCGAAGATTTCCCAGACCTCGCGACGTTCCGTTTCCTGCAGCGGTACCATGGCCCAGTCATCAATGACCAGAACATCGATGCGAGCGAGTCGTGCGAGGAAGTGGCGTAGGCTGCCATCGGCGCGGACCAGGGCCAGTTCGCGCAATAAGGCGGCAGCGCGCAGATAAAGTGCGGAGTAGCCATCACGACAGGTTTTCTGTGCCAGCGCCGAGGCGAGGAAGCTCTTGCCCACGCCGCACGGCCCGATCACGAAAATGTTTTCGTGGTTGCGGACCCAGGCAGAGTCTTTTGCCAGAGCACGCATTACCGTCTTGTCCAAGCCACGCGCCGCACGATAGTCGATATCCTCCACGCAGGCCGATCCCCGCAGTTTGGCCGCTTTCAACCTGCGAGCCAGCGCCTGGTTCTCGCGCCAAGTCCATTGTTGATCGACCAGCAGCGCGAGTCGTTCGAGGAAACTTAGTTCGTTGATTGCTCGATCTTGCTCCTGCGTTTTCAGGCCTTCGACCATGCCCTGCAACCGCATGGCCAGCAGTTTCTCCATCATCGGTTGGTTCAGCATGAGGTCGGTCCCCCTTGATCGAAGTAGTCGGCGCCGCGGACATTGTCATGGGTCAGGGGTGGAGGGCTGGGTTGTGGTGGAGATAAGGGAACCACGTCGAGCGAGTTCTTCAAGATCGACTTCACGCTCTGATAGCGACAAGCCTGGGCGAGGAGTGCCCGTTCCGCTGCGGCTTCCATGCGTTGCCGGGAGTACTGCTGCGCCAGGCGAATGATGCCGAGACAGGAGCGGTAGCCCATTTCCGGGTGCGGCTTCTCGTTCAGGATTCGCTCGAACAACTGGGCTGTGTTGGGGCCGATGCTGCGCGCCCAGTTCACCATCCGCGATGGAGGCCATTCCAGATGGGCTTGATGACTCTTGGGGCGGTGCTCGTTCTGGGTGATGGCTTGCCCGCGCCTGCGACTGCGAAGGTGGGAAGCGAGCCGGTTGCCCTTGTGGAAGATCTCCACCGTGGTCGGCGTGGAGCGGACTTCCACGACCTCCTGCACCAGAGTGTACGGCACACTGTAAAAGTTCCCATCGAAGGCGATGTGATAATCGATGTTGACGGTGGCCCGCGACCACTGGCTCATGTCGAAGCGCTCGGCCGGTAACATTGCGAGAGCCGGTTTCTCCAGGCTGTGAAACAGACTCGCCCGCGATCCGTCGCGCTTGCGAAAAGGACGCTCATTCAGTCGCGCCAGTAGCTCGCGGATCGCCTGGTTGAGTTCTGGCAGACTGAAGAACTTCCGGTTTCGCAGTGCCGCGACGATCCAGCGTTCGCATACTTGCACTCCGCTTTCGGCCTTGGCCTTATCCCGTGGCTTGTACGGACGTGCGGGCACGACTCCCATCCCGTAGTGCACCGCAAACTCTTGATAAGTGGGATTAAGGTCCGGATCGTAGCGGCAGGCGCGGGTGACGGCCGTTTTGGTGTTATCGGGGACCGCGAGCGTCGGTGCTCCGCCGAAAAACTCCAGCGCGTGGATGTGCGCCTGAATCCAGGCCTCCAGTTGCTGATCGCGAGTCGCTTCTGCGTAGGTGTAGGAACTGGCGCCCAGCACACAAACAAACAACGATGCCGGCCACGCATGCCCCGTCGTGGCGTCATAGACGGGAATCGTTGCCCCCGCCCAGTCCACGAACATCTTCTCCCCGGCTTTGTGTTCCTGGCGCAGCACCACATCCAGGTGCCGCCGCCAGTGTTGATAGCGCTCGCAAAACCAACTGTAGCGATACCCCTCGGGATGTGCCTGCCGGTATTCTTCCCACACCAACTGCAGGGTCAGATGACGATGCTGTTGGAGTTGCTAGTGAGTCGCTTTCCAGTCCGGTTGTGATTGCTGTCGCACCGTTGCGGCCTCCACGGACTGGTTTCCAAACAGCTTGGCTTCTAGTTCTTCTTCGCCCAAGCCTTCCGGCAACGGCCAACCGATCCCGGCCGCCACCGCCCTTTCCAGATACTCGTGAACCGTACCCAGCCCCATTCCGCAACTGCGTGCGATCTGGCGCTGCCCCAACCCCAACTCGAACCTCAACCGCAGGACCTCTTTAATTTTCCGCATGGACTTTCTCCTGGCCGGCACCCTGTCCTCCTTGCTTGATGGAGTTTCAATGCCGGGTGATTGTCCAGCGTTGCTGCACCTCCCGCTGCTCGTCTGTGGAAAACATTCCGCTCCAAGCCGAACGCCATTCCGTTAGGCGACAAAAACTGTTCGCCTTCCCACCGGAATCGCGTTCACCTTCAGACCGGAATGCTGTTCGGAATCGCAACGGAATCGTGTTCGGCTTCACAGCGGAATCGCGTTCACCTTCGACCGGATTCCCCAGTTGTACTGCACACCATGGCGATATCCGGGCTGTCCCGCGTGCGAACCGAACTTAACCCACTGCTGATAGTCCCATCCCTGGCGCATCATCCAATACAGACGAACCGCCAATCGCCGGGCCATGGCGACCTTGGCGATCTTGCGTCCCCGTCGCATCATCAGGTGAAAATACTGGCTGCGCCATTCCGGAAGACTGCGCACCGTGACCTGGGCCGCTTCCACCAGCAGAAAACGCAAGATCGAACTCCCCTGCTTAGTGATATGTCCCAGGCGTCGGCGATTTCCGCTGGATTCTTCTAACGGCACCAGTCCCAGATAGCTGGTAATCTGCTGGCCGCACGGAAACCGCTCGGCGTCGCCGATGATCAGCACGAAAGCCAATGCGGTTACCGGGCCCACTCCGGGATGGGTCATCAACCGCTGCGCCTCAGGGCGCCTTTCCACTTCCTGCTCGATCGCTTGGCTGAGCTCCGCGATGCTCGGGTTCAGTCGATCCAGCAACTCCAGCAGATCGCGCCTTCGTCGGCTCGCCCACGGAGCCAGGGGGAACGATTCCAGTTGTTGGCGTTCCGTCCGCCACAACCGCTTCTTACACCGCAGACCTTCGTTCAGCGCCACCGCTTGCAACTGATTCATGATCCGAGTGCGGGCCTGCACCATCCGATGTCGGTGCCACAGCAGTTGCCGTAGATCGCGATTCTCCCAGCTCGGTACCCAGATTCGTGGAAAGCGATCTTCCAGCAGGAGCTTCAGAATCAGTTGAGCATCCTGTCGATCCGTCTTCTGCTTGCGCACTCGCTTCGTCCGGATCTCGGCTGCATCCCCGATCCACAGTTCCAACTGCTGCTCAGCTAGCAAGTACTCAAACCAGCGGGCGTAACCACTGGCTTCCATACCCACGCGCACTGTCTTCCCTTCGGTCGCCAGGCCACGATAGAACTCTTCCGCTTCTTCCCGATGCCGCAGTCGTCGTTCCACCAACTCCCCACTGTCGGTATCAACCCAGGCTATTTGCTGAAACTCGGGGTGAAAATCTACTCCTATAATGATCATCGTTCGGCTCCTTTCTCCCGAGCCTGTTGGTTGGTCAGCACGACCAACTCTACTCGGGCCTGGGAGCCGACATTGTCATGGAATCAATTCCTCTTCGTATTTCCAGCCTTCAAACTTTTGCAACACCCCGAGCAACACAAACGTCGTGGTGATGTCGTCGCGGTCGCCTGTAAACAACTTCTTCACCCACTCCGTTACATCAAAGAGGTCATTCGAATATATGACCGGGTAAAGGTTTTTGAGAAATGGATTTTCTTGGTCAAATGTTTCGAGATCGTATTCAATACAGAAACCCTGATGATTGTTCCCGTAATGGCCCCTTACTTATAAAAGTTGGAACCAAATTGTGAAAGATATTACGGCATTTGCTGAGCTGTTAAAGGCTGCTCATGAGGGAGAAGATCCCTCCGAAGAGGCGGTTCCAAAACATTCATACGAATAACCTCCGGTTGAAGAAGTGGAACCGGGGAAGCATTCAAGTGCATTACTCACGATACGGTTACTCTGCAGCTCCCGTTCGGCGGCGTGTCGAGCTCTCTCGCATAGTCGGTGATGAAAAGCCCACCCTCTCGCCAAATTCGGGCGAGAAGGGTGGGGCACCCACGGATGGAAAAGTTCATGCCGAGAGGGCAGGCCGCCCGCCCAGAAGGCGATCACCTGCGAATAAGTCTACGATATTCCCAGAGGAACCCGAGCGCAAATACCAGCATAATAGCAAGACGCACCAGGAGATTTCTGCTGAGGGCGACCACGTCTATCCCAATAGAGGGCAGCCCGGATTTGGCCTTCAAGACCAAACCCAGGATGACGAAGCCGGTTGGAATAAAGACGAGGACTACGAGCAGCCCTACGCCGAAGCTCTTAACCCAAATCATGGGCTGATCCTCTCAATTTGCCGTTATTGTGCTGGCGTACACCACTCTGAACTCGTGTCGCCTGTGGGGAGAGACAGTCCCCCGATGCCTACGCAATGAACTGGTCCGGTCCCGAATCTATAAGTCATGAAATAGTTATTCCATGCAGGCGAGCAGGAACCATTTGGTCCAACATAGATTTTGGAAGAATAGCACTGCGGAGTTGCAGTATTGGTGCAGGCTGAGGTGACAGCGCACCAACCGTTGAGCTGACCGCCAATCCAGATCTCTTTGGTGTAAGCACCTCCGATGTAGATGCTGATATAGGGAATCAAGGAAAGTAGGCCGGGATCAAGTGACCCTGCCGAGCTGATCACTCCTCCGGGCCCGAACCCACTTCCGATTGGGGCGCACGTTATGTCGCCGCAATTGCCGCTGGGGATGATCGCGCCCGCAAGTCCCCACGGATTGGTCGGGAAGCCGTTGGGCAAGCCGAGGGTCTCGTTCGGGAAATTGATCGGCTGCTGAGTCGGTGTCGTATTGCCGGGCGGCGGATTGCGGACGCCGCAGTCGTGGCAAGGCGGCGGTTGGTGGCCGCCGCAATCTCCTGAAAAAATACACGGGTTGATGATGGGACAGGCCCATCCAGTTCCGCAGTCGAAGTCCGAATTGCAATCACCGAACTCGTCGCACGCGCCAGGGTCGTCTGATCCAAAAATCAGTCCCAACGGATCGGTATTGCTCAGCGGATTGTTCGCTACGTAGGCATATCGGTTCCAGGTCTGCGGGTTGGTGATGTCCACCGCCGCCATGCCTGCCGGATCGGGCACCAGCCAGCGCCCCTGCGCCGAACTCTGTTGCCGGAATAGAAAGTCGTACAGGCCCGAAACCGTGTCCTGGGT
>JBEKTC010000056.1:0-24881 GCA_049516475.1 Candidatus Korobacteraceae bacterium
GGTCGGCGTCAGAGAAGCTGGTGAGGACGGTGACTGCCAACACCATCGGCTTGGCGGCCGATTGCGCGGCAGCTTCGACGGCAGCCTTCAGCATCTTGCTGCCACCCGAGGCATGGACCGTCAGCATGGTGACGCCCAGCTCGGCTGCCGAGCGGACAGCGGCGGCGACGGTGTTGGGAATGTCGTGGAATTTGAGGTCGAGAAAGACCTTGCGGCCCGAAGCGACAAGTTCGCGCACCAGTTGGGGGCCTTCGGCCGTAAAGAGCTGTTTTCCGACCTTATATGTGGTTGCGCCGTCGCCGATGGATTGGACGATCTGGCGAGCCTGGGTGGCGCTGGGAACGTCCAGCGCCACTATGAGCCGATCTTTGGCCAGCATCAGCTTCCAGTTTAATACAGAGCCGGATTCCCGGGTTTACCGCCTGACGCGGCCATTATTGCGGAATCAGGTTCTCCGCAATCTCGGGAGTTTGAAGAACGTCGAGGCGTACGCGATCTACGCCACTCATGGACAGCATTTTAGCTGCGCCGTAGGACAGGTCGATGATCCGATTGGGAGCGACGGGTCCGCGATCGTTAATGCGGACGACGACCGACCGATCAGTCTTTAAATCTGTGACCTTGACCCAGGAACCGAGCGGCAACGTCCGGTGGGCGGCCGTGAATTGAAACATGTCGTAGGGCTCGCCGCTGGCAGTCTTCTTGGACTGAAAGATGCGACCGTACCATGAAGCCTTCCCGAGCTGAGCTTTCCTGGATCGAGTTGGCTTGGATTCCTGAGTCTGTCCTGGGGTCCCTTTTTGCGATTCCGGTGTGCTATTACCGGGTGCTGCGCTCAGCGCGGTGGCGAACAGCAATGTCGCCGCAACTGGGCTGAGTACTCGTAACATTAAACACCTCTCATCGTTTAAATTGGTCCTCCTGACAGGATGTGTATAAGTCTATTGACCGCAAGAAGCGAGAGTCAATCCCCCTAAGTGGGAATTCAGCCTTTCGGGTTGCCAATTTGGGAATTTTGTGCTACGCCTGCGTCAAGCAAAGGTGGCCCTCCGGTGGCAATCCAGAGCTACCTCCTGGCAGAACTGGCCTGAGGAATGACTGGCGTTGTAGATGAGATGGCGCTGAGCGGCAAGAAGTCAGTGGATGTAAGCCTATTAAAAACAATCACTTGCTAGCGATTACGAAGAAGTGCGGCCCGGCCAGACAGAGCATCGACCTGCAGGTGGATATGCGGCAGCACAGTTGAAGCTGGGCCCTCCAGAATGCACGACGAGGGCATTTATCCGTAGCAGCTGAATCTGCGCCCATATTCAAACGCGACGACCGGGACTTTTTCCGCAGCCTGTTTCAGCTGTCACGGCTACCAGCAGATTGGGGGAATCCGACAAGCACTGGATGTTATCCTGAATGGCACCTTCCTTTGACGAGGCTGTAACCCTTTCATGCCCGACCAGAATCTTACCGATCCGCAATCCGACAACGAACCGAATGAGTCCTTTGGCGACCTTCTTTCCCAATTCGAGCGCAGCCATTCTCATCGAGCTGAAGATGGCAGCAAACAACTCGAAGGCACGGTCGTTGCCGTCACCGACGATTCCGTGCTGCTCGACATCGGCTACAAAAGCGAGGGTATTTTGCCCTTGTCCGGGTTTCAGAGCGCTGGCGAAGCGGTAAAGCCGGGCGACAAATTCCTGGTCACAGTGAAGGGACGCGATCCTGAGGGCTATTACGAACTCACGCGCTCCCGGGTTGCCCGGCCAAAGGACTGGACCGGGTTGGAGCGCGCCTTTGCCGAGAAGGCCACCATCGTCGGCACCGTGACCGACATGGTAAAGGGCGGTTTCAGCGTTGATGTCGGGGTCCGCGCTTTCATGCCTTCCTCGCGCAGTGGAGTGCGCGATGCTGCCGAGATGCCGAAGCTGGTCGGGCAGGAGATCCGCTGCCGCATCACCAAGCTGGATGTCACCGAGGAAGATCTGGTCGTCGACCGGCGCGTCATCGCGGAAGACGAGGAGCGCTCGGCGAAGGAACTGCGCTATTCCGAGGTCAAGGAAGGGGATATTGTCAACGGGACGGTGCGGAACCTGACGGATTACGGAGCATTCGTTGACATTGGCGGCGTCGATGGCCTGCTGCATGTGACCGACATCGCCTGGGGTCGCGTCAACACGCCTTCGGATGTTCTCTCGGTCGGGCAGGAGATCGAGGCCAAGGTGCTAAAGATCGACTCCGAGAAGCAGCGCATTTCCCTCGGCCTCAAGCAGCTTCAGCCGCATCCCTGGGACGCGGTGGCCGAGAAGTACAAGACCGGCGAACGGGTCCGCGGGACGGTCAGCCGACTGACAGATTTTGGCGCGTTCGTCGAACTGGAGCCCGGAGTGGAAGGCCTGGTCCACATCTCGGAGATGTCGTGGGTCAAGAGGGTACGCAAGCCGAGCGATTTGGTGAAGGCCGGCGAAACGGTGGAAGTCGTCATCCTCGGCGTGAACGTTGGCGAGCAGCGGCTCTCACTCGGGCTGAAGCAGGCATTAGGAGATCCCTGGGCCGACGTGGCGCAGAAATTCCCGGTTGGCTCAGTGATCGAAGGGCCGGTAACCAGCATCACCAAGTTTGGCGCCTTCGTTCAGGCGGCTGAAGGCGTCGAGGGCATGGTGCACGTCAGCGAGATCAGTGCCGAGAAGCGGATTAATCACCCGCAGGACGTCTTGAAGGTGGGACAGGTGATCAAGGCGCAGGTGCTGGCCATCGACAGCGAGCGCCGCCTGATGCGGTTGAGCATGAAGCAACTGGTCCCCACCAGCCTGGATGAGTACATCGCCGAACACAAGCAAGGCGATGTGGTCACCGGACGCGTGGTGGAAGTGTCCGGCGGCGGCGCGCGCGTGGAGCTGGGCGAGGGATTGCAAGCGCCCTGCCGGCTCAAAGCCACCGCTGCGCCGGAAGAGAGCAAGAGTGAAGGTCACGCAGATCTTTCGTCGCTGACTTCGATGCTGCAAGCGCGTTGGAAGGGCGGCTCAGGCGGGGCCAACGCTGCCAAGCCGGAAGCGATTCGCGCCGGACAGGTTCGGAGCTTTCGCATCGCCAAGCTCGACGCTGACAGCAAGACCATCGAGCTGGAGCTGGCTTAATCAGCCATTTCAACGAAGGCTGACGCTGAACTCGAAACCACCTCAGGGATTCGTGCGCAGACACAACGATTAGTCCTATGAATCGAACCTTCATCCTCGTCCTATTCCTGCTCGCGGCGTTTGGTACGGCGCGCGCGCAGTGGGACATGCAACAGTCCAATTCCACGGCCGGTCTCCGTGGCATCCACTCGATTGACGGAACCGTGGCGTGGGCCAGCGGCGCAGGCGGCACTGTTCTCCGCACGGAGGATGGCGGTACGCATTGGCAGAAGTGCGCTACGCCGCCTGAAGCCGAGACGCTCGACTTCCGCAGCGTCTGGGCATGGGATGCAAAGACTGCGATCGTTATGTCGTCCGGGCCGGGGGACCAGTCGCGTCTATACAAGACAACCGACGGCTGCTCGCATTGGACCGAGGAGAGACAGAACTCAGAGAAGGACGGATTCTGGGATGCAGTCGGCTTCCAGACGCGGAGCTTCGGCGCAGTCGGAGATCAGAAAACTGGAGTGCTGGTTGGCGACCCGGTCCGTGGACGTTTTTATACCGAGGTCATGATTCCGTAACACGGCTGGGCCGTTGACGCTGACTCCTGCACGGCTGTCCAAGGTGAGGGCGCCTTTGCTGCCAGTAATTCGTCGGTGTTTGTTTTCGGCTCGGGCCGGTACATCCTGGTGACGGGTGGCAAGCTCGGCGCTCGCGCACTACTCTCGCCTCTTCTGGCTTACAACGACGGCACTCGAGACTGTCTGGCGGTTTGGCTTCCGCTGGCGGGCGGAGCAGATTCGACGGGAGCCTTCTCAGTTGCGTTCCGGGACGCGAAGCATGGCATGGTGGTGGGCGGCGACTACAAGAGGCCGGACGATCCCTCGGGCACGGCCGCATGGACAGCCGACGGCGGACGTCACTGGACGGCTGCGTCCAAGCCGCCACGCGGATACCGCTCGGCCGTGGCATGGGATGCAGAAGCGAAAGTCTGGATCGCCGCCGGATACAACGGGTCTGACATCTCGCATGATGGTGGCAAGACCTGGCAGCGCGTGGACGACGGCAACTGGAACGCGCTCTCGCCGCCCTACATTGTTGGCCCCAACGGACGTATCGGTAAATTACGTCCAGGCGCGGTCAAACAGTAAGGCCTCAAGGGCTAAGGCCCATAAGCGCTAACTTAGGCAGGCGGCCTAGAAGTTGGCCCTTGTGGCTGGTTTGGGGTAACTTCCGAATAGCCAGCTATACATACTGGATCAGCGCACTACGGCTTGGTAGCTGTTAGTTTGCGGGTGCAGCAAACAGCATCAGATTCCCATCTGGATCCTTGACGACAAAACTCCTGGCGCCCCAAGGCTGCTTTTTCAGCGTCTGGTGAAAGGCAACACCAGCGGACTGAAACTCAAGAAACAGCACCTTGATCTCGTCCGCTGTAGCGACGGTCATAGATACCGACAACAGTTCCTCCTGATCGCGGACCGTCGACTCGATCACTGGACGCTGGACACACCTTAGATTGAGACGCGCCGCGTCGCGACCCACCTGTGCATAGTAGGGAGGTCTGCCGTAACTGAATACAAGCGAAAAGCCTAACTTCTCATGGAAAAACTCGCACGATCTTTTGATATCAGTGACGAACAGTTGCGGCTCTGCACTGACAATCGTTGCTTTCGATGGCGATGATTTCACCTTGAGCGGCATGGGCGAAAGTCCGGTTTTCAGGGCTTGCCAACTATCGAAGCCTTGCTGTCTTGCGACCATTTCTTGCGCATCGCTGAGCTTAAAGCTCGCCGCAAGAATCTCGGAGTCGGGCATATTCAGGAAGCGAGGCAAATGCTCGCGGATTTGTGCGGCGATGGGATAGTGGCGTTCGCGATGCCACCGCAATGTGAGCTTGGCTTGCTTCTTGAGGTTCTCTAGATTGGGCATGTAGGCCTCCACGATGAGATCGTAGGTGGGCATTGCCCTTCGGCGACGTTGCCGTTGCATCCTACATGCGCAGATTGCAGTATCTGCGACCGTGTCAGTAGTTGTCAATTGAGAACGACGCCCGGTAGTGGGTCAGTTTGAAATTCACGCGCTTACCCTGTGTCGGGTGGAGCACGCCTTGAGGCGTGCATATTGCAGCCCCAATTTGATACGCGCTTTAGCGCCTGAGGTAAATCTACCCCTGACCTCAGCGGTTGAAGCCGAGACGTCTAGAGGATCTCAATTTCAGACCGACCCACTACCCGACGCCCCGCTACACGTCGTTGGGCCGCACTTGCGCATTCTTGCCGTATCACGGACAACCCGGACGGAATTCTGCTTAAGTTAGCGCTTATGAGGAAAAGTCCATCCTTATGCATAGCCGGTTGCGGACGGCCTGAAGGAGGTCCCCTTCAAGAACAACTCGTTGGATCACATTTCCTAGCCTTGATCAGGATTTTCCTAGCGGCATTCCATGCTCGATTCACCAGCGACTATTCCGGAGGCCGCATAGGTAAATCTAAGGGTGCAAGTAGTGATGTCGGATGGCAACTCACGGAGTAGGACCACCGAAGTATCGCTATAACGGCAACGCATAAAGACCTTCAGAGACCGGTAGTCTTTCACGTTCCAGGTCTGCGTAATTTTCTTGCCTTTCTCTTTCTGATCGTCGGGAGCGAGGTCGAACTCCTGGCCGCCAGCTCCCACGTTGTAGACCGAGATTCGCTCAAAACTGTGCTGAGACTTAGCCGGGGCGACGCTCCAGCTAGGTGCCGGCGCGGTTGTTTCCGCTACTGCGATGTTGGCCGGGCAGACTACCGGAGTCGAAGTTTGTTTCTGTTGCGCATATCCAGCCGGAGAAGCAAGGAATGCCAGTGAGCACCCAAGAAACCCTCGCCGCAGGGAGCGCTCAATCGATGACATGGAACGCGTCTCCATCGTTCACCGGCTTCACTGCCGGAGCTCCACCTTGAAATCGAATGGGACGTTGATGGACTGGCTGCCCTTTCCATTGATCCCACACTTGAAGCCCAACGTCGTCCTGGCCCATATAGATGGCTGCGTGCGAGGTTCCATCAGTGCTGTTGGTGTAGGTACCGTCAGGGCCGAAGGTAGCAATCGCTGTGCCCGCCTGGATGGTCGAATTGCCCCGTACCAAATCCCCCTGCGACCAATTGGCTGTCAGCGGAGCCCCGCTGGCCTGCTGCACATAGGCTACGCACTGTCCGCTGCCGACAACCTGGCCCTGATAGGTTTCTGGGGCCGTCGCAATATAAGCCATAGTTTTCTCTCCTTTGACATGACGATCGCCAAGCCGGTAGTTTGCCAATTTTCTTATCCAATTGCACGCCAATAATTGCTTTGCCTTTGCCGCGTCAGTCTGGTATTGTCCGCGGCAACACACAGTTTGGGCCTGCGCCGATGATTTGCGTCGGCCACAAAGGACCTACTCGTATCATCTCAGGGAGGGATTGCAATGGCGTTCTGTCCGAATTGCGGTACGCAGTTAGCAGACAACGTGGCGTTCTGTCCCAATTGCGGTAAAGCCGTGGGCCAGGCCAGTCCGGGGACGGCATCGGCTGCGCCCCCGCCAACTCCACCCCCTGCGCCTGAGGCTAGCTATAACGCGCAGGCAGCGCCGGTTGTTGCGGCTGCGCCGCTGGCGGAAAACGTTGCGGGGATGCTGGCATATTTCACCATCATTCCGGCGATCGCGTTCTTGCTGATCGAACCCTACAACCGCAACCGGTTCGTGCGCTTTCACTCGTTCCAGTGCCTGTTCGTCGCCGTTGCCCTGGTGGTGATCGACGTGGCGCTGATGATCCTGTCCGCCATTCTGCATCTGGTGCCGCTGATCGGGTGGGCGGTGACGGCGATCATGTGGCCTATCTATAGCCTCGCGGTGCTTGCCCTTTGGTTGCTGCTGGTGATTAAGGCCTATCAGCACCAGATTTACAAACTGCCTATTGTCGGCGATCTGGCGGAGAAGCAGGCCGGAGCGTAGATCGTTCTTCTGCAGACGAATCAGCGGACGCCGGACTTCTGACCGGCACGGGTGTGCGCGGCCGTCAACGGCAATCCTGATCAAGCCGGGACGGAGTCTTTCCTCAGCGGCTTCACAGTTTGCTGAAAAACTTCGCAATCCCGCTCCGAATGCCCTGTCAATAAATTTTTCCCAGGGCTATCGGCTTGACATCCCCCGCTGGAAAATGTCATTTCTATTTACTTTTCATTTCCTGTCACTCCTGTGACGGGCGATATTCCTCTATACTGAACAGCTTTACTGCGACGGAAAGGGTTTGTGAGGATCAAGGTCTTCTATCACGATAAGTGTTTCGACGGAGCCTGCTCGGCGGCGCTGTTCACGCGGTTTTACCGCGAACGGATACGAGAGCACGCCGAGTTCGAATATCAGGGACTGGTGCACCGCGCGGGCGCGTTGTTCGACGAAGCGGATTTCACCGGCGACGAGAACGCCATCGTCGATTTCAAGTACTCTTCGTCGCCACGGGTGACGTGGTGGTTCGACCATCATCAAAGCGCTTTCCTCACGCCCGAAGATGCCTCGCACTTTGAGCATGAGCAGAGCACTACCAAGTTCTACGATCCCGGCTTCCGCTCCTGCACCAAGTTCATCGCGACAGTGACGGAGCAGCGCTTCGGCTTCAATCCCGCGCCGGCAGCCGAGATGATCGAGTGGGCCGACATCATCGACGGGGCGCTGTACGACAGTCCGCAGGCCGCGGTGGAGATGAAAACACCAGCCACTAAGCTGACGATGCTGATCGAGTCGAACCAGAACCCGCAATTCATTCCCAGCTTGATCTCGCAGCTGGCCTACAAGCCGCTCGGGGAGATCGTCGCGCAACCGGCGATTGCCGAGCGCCTTCCGCAATTGATGGAACGGCATCGCCGCTCGATTGAGATCCTGCGCGAACGCGCACAATGCAGCGATGGCACCGTCTTTTTTGACATTACCGATCACGATCTTGAGGGCTACAACAAATTCATCCCGTACTATCTGCATCCGGATTGCGTGTACAGCGTTGGCCTGAGCAAAAGCAGCTTCCGGACGAAGGTTTCGGTGGGGTCGAATCCCTGGACGACGGCGACGTACATGGAGAACCTGGCGAAGATTTGCGAGCGCTACGGCGGAGGCGGACACGCGCGGGTGGGAGCGATCTCATTTCCGCCAAACATGTTCGAGCAGGGACGGAAGGCTGCGGAAGAAATCGTGAAGGAGCTGCGCGCGAGCTATCGGGCGCACGGGAACAGTAGTCAGTAGCCAGTTGTCGGCTAGGGCGTGCCGTCCCCGGCTTGGTTTTCGAGCTACCAGCGAAAGCAGATCCCTCGTCAGCCTGAAGGCCTCCTCGTGATGACAAGAGAATAAAGGGGGTCACGAGTCCCACACATTCGAAAACCGCGAATGTGTGGGGCCCCCGCATTCGTGATGACAAACTACAAGGATCGCAACTACTGTCGCGTGGCTCGGCTGGCGATGACGGAGTGTGCGCCGCCGGTTGGCATGGCGTCCTCGGCGCGCTGCAACAGTTCCCAATCGGATTGGAATTCCGGCGACAACTCGCGATGATTGGACCTCACCGAAAGCAGGACCTCGGTGCGCGCCAACAACAACTGCAACGCCAGGCGGGGATCCGACAGGGCGCTGGCAATGTTGTCGGTGGTCAGGCCGACGCGGAGTACGCGGCCGCTCTTCCGCGCTTCCAGCCAGGGTTGGCCGCCGGCGTCAAGATAAACTCGACCCTGCGTCTGCAGGTTGCGAAACAGATTGCGCAGCTCGCGACGGTTGGAGACAATCCCGTCGTCGATGGCGCTTTTCAGCACTTCCTCGAAGCGGTCACGGTAGGTCTTCCATTGCTGCTGATCGCCAACCTGCGTGACGCGCTCGGTGCGCAAGTCGCGCTGGAGTTCCTGCGCCTGCGTCTGCTCGCCCGCCTGCTTTGCGTGGTCGAATTCCTCCAGCAGAACCGCCGAGTTCTCGGAAGGACGATTGCGCAGCTCGTGGTCGGGATTGAAATGTCCGGTGAAAAAATAGGTGGCAGCCAGCACCGGAACCGCCTGCGCCTCCACGAGCATAATCGGCACCAGCCACTTGAGGGAGCGGACCGTCTGCTCCGTGCCTTCATGGCAGTCGGAGCTGCGTTTGTAGGTGCCGGGGACCTGCTCCACGCGGAGCACATGCAGGTCGAGCTCGGGATGATGCTCGGCGTAGTGGGTGAAGCTGCGGGCAATGGCCTTGGGCCCCGTCATGGCGAAGTCGTTCACGAAATCGCGGTGGGCCGAGTACGGGAAGTAAGTATTCACCACCAGCTTGGCGAAGTCGGCACAATTACGCGAGAAGCCGTTGTAGTGATTCACATTGGCGCGCGCGTTGAATTCGCGGACGAACTGCTCGTCCTGCTCCACCGTGGTGTGGACCTGGAAGATGTAGATCTCGCGCACGAAGGCGGCAGCCACGGAGTCGCGCCAGTTGGCTTCGGGATTATTGATGCAACGCGGCGTCGCACATAATTGCTGAAGATGCTTCTGGCGGTACTGGTCCTGCAAAACCGCGCGCAGCTCGGGAGATCCGAACAAGGGCCGGTCGCGCAGGTCGTCGACGCCATAGAGGTAGAGGCTCAGCGGAACGATATTCCACTCGTAAGGCCGGTCCTCCATGTAATCTTCGTAGTTCTGAATGACCGCACCCGGCTCGTCGGGGCCGCACATCCTGAGGGTGACGGGCGAGGCAGGACAAATCCGCGACAGGTAGACCGCCGAATGCCCTTCGCCGGTGATTTCCGCGGTCAGAGGTAAGGGATGGGCGTTGGCTTTGGCATTCAGAAGCAAGCCGATGTCGGCCCGCGCCGCGGGATGGACCACTGCGAGCGAGAAAAGCAGGAAGAGGGCTTTCAGCCAGAGGCGCATGTGCTCATAAGGCCCGCCCGGCTTATGCCCCTGCGGACTCGGTATTAGTTTTAGACGAGGCTGGGCGAATGCCGGTTCGCCTGGCAAATCACCCAGCTTTTGTCGTAATTCCATCATACCGTCAGAATCGCGATCGCAACATTAACTAGTAATGAACCCAAGTTCCGCCGCATCTGTTTTGCAAAGGATTAATAAAGGAATAAACTTCTCCTCAAGGCAATCTTTGGGGTGGCCTGCGACGTATCCAGAGATGAAGGAATGGCAGATGGGCGCAAGCCTAACCTGCCTTCCACGAACAAGGCTTCGGACCGAAGCGTTTTTCCAGAAAGCCGGCCCGCCACCAGGCGGCCAAATCAATTAAGGAGATCGAAAATGAAGCGAGTTCTGCTAGTGATCGGGCTCTATCTTTGCGCCATGACCATGCTGGCTGTTGCCAAAGACCAGAGTTGGGACGGATGGATCAGCGACTCCAAGTGCGGCGCCCAGGGCGCTAACGCCTCTCACGCGGCTTGCGCCAAGAAATGTATCGGCGCCGGCGAGAAGCCGGTCTTCGTCAGCGACAAGGACCAAAAAGTCATTGCCGTGGAAAACCCCGATGCCGTTAAGGACCACGTGGGACATCACGTGCAGGTCACCGGCAACATGACCAGCGACGGCTCGCTGCACGTAGCCAACGTCAAGATGCTTTCGCAATCCGGCGGGACAGGCGGCGGCATGAATGACATGCACTGAACGGCCGCGGGGTGGACGAATAATCCAACTACCATCGCGCGATGCCCCGTTGCGGCCTTCGTTGCTTTAGCGGGGCATTCCCGGCTAACATGATCCGCAAACGGTACGGCTGAGAGGCTGCTGAAAAAGTCGAGGAAGGGGCCGGTTCGGGTAGTGCGGCGCTTCAGCGCCGCGTCCGGTGTAACCATTCAAGGAGCCTTTAGGCTCTCAGGTACATACCGGGAAATCCTGAAGTCGCCCTGTTCTAGCGGGTTCGAACTAAGTACCTCAGCGGCCGAATCGTCTTGACCGGCGTTGACGCGGGCCTAAAGGCCCGCACTACCCGAGCCAGGCATCAGATCTACTTTTTCAGCGCCCTGTGAAGCCGTGCCCTGATACGAAGCATTTATGAGATGGCTTCCGGATGGTTTGGGGTAACAATTTGTTGAGCAACCACAAGGGCCTCGGATGAATGTCCGCGAGAAGATCGACTCCGTTCCTCACTGGTATCACCGATTTGAGTTTTCTCCAGGTGTAACGACCCCGGGCGTGAACGACTCAACTGCCGCTCTTGCGGCGCTGGAGCTACCGGAAGACCTCTCCGGCCTTCGCGTGTTGGACATCGGCGCGCGCGACGGTTTCTTTTCGTTCGAATGCGAGCGTCGCGGCGCTGCCGAAGTCATCCCGATTGACTATATTCCTGCGGAACAGACTGGGTTTCCTGTTGCGAAACAGATTTTGGGATCGAAATTAAACCTCGTTCATGACAACGTTTACAACCTCACACCAGCGAAGTACGGCCGTTTCGATGTGGTCCTATTTCTCGGCGTTATGTACCATTTGCCAGATCCCATGCGCTGCCTGGACGTCATCCATGACATGATGAACCTGAATGCAACGCTGTACATGGAAACTGTGGTCATCGACGACCACTTGCCCGCAGAACTGTCGAACCGGCCGCTGATGGAGTTCTATCCGGGGTCGAGTAAAGGTGATGACCGCACCAACTATTGGGGCATGACGGAACAATGCGCACGGGCGATGCTGCAGGAAAACAATCTCACCTGTGTAGCCACACGCCGCAACGGAGAGCGAGCAACATTCGTGGCGGTGAAGACGTCGGGCGAAAAAGACTACTACCTTTTCATCGCTCGCAATCTGGTGGGAGGAGCAAACGGCTGGCTAAAATTGCCGGAGGGGCCAACGGGTAAATGACTGGGACGTGCCATTGCGCTGAAGAATCCTTGCGGCGGAGAGGCTGATGTCAGGCACTGCTGCGGCATCAGTTGCTGACAGAGCGCAGGGCCGTGATGTCGTCCAGAAGATCACGCCGTTCCTGCGGAGAAATCCGGAAATTTGGGTGGCCATTGTGCTGTGGCTTGCCAGTAATGTTTTCGTTACCGGCATAGCGAAATTCGCGACCTGGGAAGGCGGGGCACGGTACCATAGCGCGGCCGATCTTTGTCAGTGGGATTGCGGTTGGTACGGGTCGGTCGTGGAAGGCGGCTACGACCATGCCGCTCACACCGACGGCACGGCCAATTGGCCATTTCACCCAGCCTTCCCGGCAACCGCCTACCCATTCCGCAATTGGTTGAAACTTCCCCTAGGGCTGAGCATGGTTTTCGCCAGCAAGGCGGCGCTACTGTTCGCGATCTACGGATTCATCTTGCTGGCGGGCCAGCCGTTGGATACCAGCGCCGACCTTGTCAGGGCAGGTTCGCTGGTAGCGTTCAATCCCTATCTGATCTATGCTCATGCAGGCTACGCCGAACCGCTCTACTTTGCGCTCGCAGCCTTCGCTTTCATTCTCGCCGGGCGGAGACGGTGGATCACTTCGGGCATCGTGGGGGTATTGCTTTCGCTAACCCGCTTCATCGGGTCCCTGTTCGTGTTTTCCTACGCAATCATGTCGCTGAAAGAGTCCGGTTGGCGCAAGTACGGCCTGACCAAGATTATCGGACTTCTATTGTGCCCATTGGGTACCGCGCTCTTCATGCTGTATATGTATCGCCTCAATGGCGACCCACTCGCGCACATCCACATCCAGGCGGCTTGGCACAAGACTCCTGGTAACCCTCTCGACGTGCTCTCGCTTTCCTTAACGACCCACCACTGGCCTCGCGTGTGGGGCGTAATGGTTCTTGTTGGCCTCGCCGCCAGCGTATGGCTGTGCACGTTGCGGAAGCCGGAACTCGGAGTCTACCTCGCGCTCTCGATACTCATCCCCTTCTCAACGGCCTACTGGGGGATGGCACGTTACATCTGGTGGCAGCCGCCATTCCTGTACGCCATTAATTACGCACTCAAACGGTACCCTGCCTGGTGGCCGATATACACGGCTTTTGCCTCAGGGATGGCATCGTTCATGATCTGGGGATGGTTTACCGGACATAACTTCGTGGTGTGAGTCGCATAGTCCAGTTCCCGTTTGCCCTGATTCGCCGACTCCGCAATAGAGAATGGCTGCGCGATGATCCCGTCAACGCCGACGCGATTGGCCTCGGCTTCGGATTGGCTACGGCGTGACCCGTAGCGACTGTGTCGCCGCTCTGCGGCTCAGCTCAATTTCCCACTTTACCCGGCGCTCACGCGCCGAGCTAACTGCACTGCCGCCGCTTCGCGGCTGGTTTGATCGATTGTCGAGCAACTGCCGCACAGCATTGGTGCGCGCATAGCCTTGCAGGTTCCTCGGCGACAGGGTCGCTTCTGACGATTGAATCAGAATACGTTATATTTCGATTGTGACGGCAGGGAAAGAAGGGTCCTTGGACAGAGTAGTCGAGAAAAATTGCACACAGCCGAGGCCGACAGAACTGCGCTATCGATTGGCTGACTTCGTCAACGACCGGTTGAGATTCCTTCCGCGACTTCACCGCGCCTTGAAGTCTGCTAGAGCGGGTCTCAGCTGGCGAGGCAGTCGCACAAAGAGCAGAGCCGGCCGCGACGGCTGTGCCAACCGATTTGCCCGCTCGCCGCGAAGAAGTGTCGGCCAGCCAGCCACCAATCTCGCTTGACGCACTTCCGTTCCCGCCATTGGAGATGCGCGAGTTGATCGGCACCGCAGACCTTGCGGCGTTCGATAATCCGGCCGGAAGCCTAGTGTATGACTATATCGATTCAAACCTTTACGAGAAGGTGTTCGACTTCGGCTGCGGCTGCGGACGGGTTGCGCGACAGTTGCTGCAACAGCGTCCCGCTCCAAAGATGTACGTAGGCATCGACCTTCATGCGGGAATGATCCGCTGGTGCCAGCGAAACCTTCAGCCCGTTGCGCCGCATTTCTCCTTTCTGCACCATGATGTTTTCGATGTGATGTTCAATCCCATACCGGGCAGCCCGTCGGTGGCGCCGTTCCCAGTAGGCGATTCGCAATTCACTTTGGTAAACGCGCATTCCGTCTTTACCCATTTGACGGAAGAGCAGGCACCATATTATCTGCGAGAATGTGTCCGAATTCTGACTTCTGACGGTGTGCTGCACGCCTCCTGGTTCCTCTTCGACAAGCAGGACCATCCTATGATGCATGAGCATCACAACGCGCTGTACCTCTCCTATCAGCACCCCGGCGCCGCGGTGCTGTTCGATAAGCGTGGGTAAAAGATACTGCCCATGCTGCAGGCTTGAGGATTTGCGCAATCATTCCTCCCTGGGTAAGAGGACACCAGTGGGTCGTGATGATGACCAGGCGGCAAGATGTGCAGGAGCCGGAGTTCCCGTCTGATGACGCACCACGCGGCTGGGTGAGACCGCCGATGGGATCAGGTCGCCATCCTTCCACAATCGGCGATGAGCCATAGTCGCCAGTGGTCCGCCTGTACGAAAACGCCGGGCGTTGAGAACATTCTCAGTGGCGCAAAGTCGGGACCATCGCGCAGCCATTCCACAGGCCGCGGTCGCGGTTTTACATGGCCGTTCTCGCCACTACGGTTGGAGCACCTACGGCGTGATCTCCCAAATCACCCCGTAGCCGTGAGGCGGCGCTCGGAATTCCGAGAGCTAGCAAACCCGCTTCGCGGGCAGCGTCATGCAGCCGTCGATTACCACAACATCGTTCACGCGGCCGTAGGAATGCGTCCCAATCATGTTTCTGACTCCGCGGGTGTCGAGCACGGCGCCGGGACGCTCCGAGAACTCGCGCTCATTCAAAACCGTAACCTCATTGAACACGATGAGGCGGCCGTAGCTGCCGCTGCAATCCTGAGACGGCCGAATCAGCTTTCCATCTTCGCGAAAAATTGCGCCGGCGCCGCGGCTGAAGCGGATGTCGGTGGAGATTGGATTCCGCGGATGGCGGATCAGTTCCCCCGTCAGGGAGCGGGAATAGAAGAGCCAAAGCTGCAAGCCGCCGCCGCGTGGCTCCTGTAGCGTTAGGAAAAACCAGTACAGGCCGTTCTCGATCCAGACTGTGGTGTCCACCGCCGGCGCTTTCAGCAGAACCTTCACCGGCTCCCAAACATCGGGGAAGCGCTCACAGCGATACAACTGCACCGTCTCGTCGGCCACACTCTCTGGGACCATGTAGAGTTGCCCGTTGTCGCGAAAGACGCATGGATACGAAAGATGATAGGGCTTCTCCAGCACTGGAATTGTCTGCGACAGAGTACTGTCCGCGTAGATCTCGGCGCAGGCGATGATGCCCTTTTGCGTGCTATACGGAAGGTCTTCGAAGAAGACCCAGGGCTTGCCGTCGTGCTCGATGACAAACGGATCGGCGTAGAAGTGGCCGCGCGGAGATTGAATCCAGCGGAAGTCGCGCAGGTTTAATTGGCCGCGGTTGCCCGGCGAAGTATTTTCCGTCTTCACTCCCAGCATCCAATGCGGGAGTTCCTCGCCGACGATCGAATGCCGCGCGCGCTGAACGCAGGTGTGGAGGAGAATCTTGCTGAGCCACGGCAGCATCTGGGCGCCGGTTGGCACGGTGTGGCGTTTCTTCCGCCCTCGATCGGCAGGCGGAATCTCAGCTTCTATGCTCGCCCAACCCGATTCGTGCAGTTGATGAAGCTTTTGGATGAGGAACGTGGTCGAGCCCCAATACGGCTGGACGCGATTGCGCGCCCATGAGCTTCCCGGAATCGTGGCAAAGTAGCCCTTGTAGAGGACCTGATTCTCGTCCGGGTTCCCGGCCAGTCGCTCCAGAGCGGCGCAGGAGAGCAGATTGTCCTCGTAGATCTCCCAGAAATATGGCGGGCCGCCGCGGTACTGTTCGGGATCTCCGTGCCGATAGGACCACACGCCATATCGGGCGGCATTGAGAATGTCTCCACGAAGAAGACGGGAGCCAAAGCTGACGAGCACGTCGAGATTCTTATCGCGGATGCGGGCAACGGCATCTTCCGGAAAGCGGTGGAAATCCTGGTCGGCGATGGGCGTCACGGAGAAGGACTCGACGTCTTGGAAATAGCGTGCGCAATCGATCTCGAGCAGCGGATCTGGAGATTCGGAAATCCGCTTGGCGTCCCAAGCCACGTACCGCGCGAACAGCCCGGTGTTCGTTTCATCCGTGGTTCGCGGCGCACCGGCGTTGAACACCGCGAGTTCCAACCGGGCAAAATTGCTGCTCGCAATGTGTTCGAGAGCCTCTGCCAGGTAAGCCGGCAGTGTCGGGCTGGGGCCATCCAGTAAAAGACCAATGCGCAGGTGGGGGGCTCGGGAAGTGGAGTTCAAAAACCACGGAGCGTGCATTGATGAGGAGTTGTAGTGTGGGGGGCTCGGGAAGTGGAGTTCAAAAACCACGGAGCGTGCATTGATGAGGAGTTGTAGTGTTGTAAATTTATGGTAACAGTTTCACCGGCGAAGTTCGAGGTCTCACTGGAGAGCGGTAAGAAATGGGTTGTTTTCCAAGGGGAACAGAAGCATAATCGCTGACGGCTGGGACGGAATGCGGATCGTAGCGTAATCTCATAATTCGTTCTGGTGTTGTGTCGGGGCACGGCTTCACAGGCCGCTGAAAAAGTCGGGACAGCGGATCTCTCGCGGCCTGAAGGCGGCTCGGGATGACAAAAATAAACGGCTTATCGGCACGACTGAAGTCGTGCCCTGTTACAAGGCATCTATGAGATGGCTGCCAGATTACTCTGGTGCTTGTTCGGGGATGCAATCCTAATGGAACGTCGCGAAGTGGTCGATATTATTTGCCAAATCGTCAGGGAGGTCCCCGGCGCGCCTGGAACAATTGACGAAAATACCCGTCTCTTCGGGTCGGAAGGCTTTCTGGATTCGCTCAAGCTGGTCAATGTCGTCCTCGACACGGAACAGCAGATCAACGACAGCTACAACCTCGCCATCTCCCTCGCCGACGACCGCAGCGTCTCCCAGACGCGCAGTCCTTTCCGTTCTGTTGCCTCGCTGGCCGACTATGTTCTTGCGGTCGCCGCTGAGCAACCCCAGGCTTGACCGTGAGCGAACAACCTGTCGCGCTCGTCACGGGCTCTCGCACTGGAATCGGTCGTTACGTCGCTGAACAACTTGTCGCCACCGGATACCAGGTAGTTGGCTGCAGCCGCCAGCCTGCTGACTGGACGCTCGAAGGCTATACGCACTTCGAAGCAGACGTCGCTGACGAGTCTCAGGTGAAGGACATGTTCGCCAACATCCGCCGAAAGTACAAACGTCTGGATGTTGCCTTCAACAATGCCGGCGTAGCCAGCATGAATCATAGCCTTCTGATGCCCGTGGCCACGCTTGACCACATCATGAGCATCAACGTTCGCGGCACGTTTCTCGTCTCTCGCGAAAGTGCCAAGCTCATGCGGCAGAACCGATGGGGGCGCATTGTGAATCTCTCCACCGTCGCCGTGCCGCTCAGTTTAGAAGGCGAGGCCGCCTACGTCGCATCCAAGAGCGCCGTCGAAGGGCTTACGCGCGTGATGAGCCGCGAATTCGCCGAACTGGGCATCACCGTCAACGCCATCGGACCGGGCCCAATCGAAACCGAGCTTATCCGCAACGTGCCCGAAGCGGCCATTCAGGCACTGCTTTCCCGGCTGCCTATCCATCGCATGTGCCGCGCTGAGGATGTCTTCCACGTGCTCCAGTTCCTGATCGATCGCAAGAGTGACTGCATTACGGGACAGGTCATTTACCTGGGAGGAGCATAGTTCGTCATGTCTCGCCTGGACTGGCTCTACCGCGTGTTCGATGGCAATCTCGATGGAGATTTCATCATCTGGCGAGAACAGAAGTACTCTTACGGCTGGCTCCGCGAGCATATTGCCGCGTGGGAACCGCGGCTCGCTGCCTCGATGATCGAGCGAGGCACCATTGTCGCCGTTGAAGGCGACTATTCTCCCGAGGTCGTGGCACTTCTGCTGGCGCTGATCGACGCCGGTTGCATTGTTGTGCCACTCACCGCCAGCAGCGCGCCGCAACGCGAAGAATTCAGGTCCATTGCCGAAGTGCAGGCCGGGATCTGTTTCTCCGACGGGGATAGCTTCACCATCGCCCAGTATGATCGCGCGGTCGGCAATCCGGTGACGCAGAAGCTGATTGCGCTTGGCGATCCCGGCCTCGTACTTTTTTCCTCCGGGTCCACCGGGAAAAGCAAGGCCGCGCTTCACAACTTCGCTCTGCTACTCGAGAAATTTCAGGTCCGGCGCAACTCCATGGTCACGCTCACCATGCTGCTGCTGGACCACATCGGCGGCCTCAACACGCTCTTCTATGTCCTGTCCAACGCCGGGACCGTCGTGGCCGTTGATAATCGCGACCCGGATGAGGTTTGTTCGGCCATAGCGCGCCATCGAGTCGAGCTGCTCCCCACGTCGCCCACGTTTCTCAACCTGCTGCTCATCTCCGAAGCCTGGAGGCGTCACGACCTTTCTTCGTTGCGCCGCGTCACCTACGGCACGGAAGTCATGCCGGCGCGCACCCTGCAGCGCCTTCACGAGATCCTGGCCAATGTCGAGCTGCTACAGACCTACGGCCTTTCCGAGCTCGGCATCCTCCGTTCAAAGTCGCGCAGTTCCGATTCACTCTGGGTGAGGGTTGGAGGTGAAGGAGTCGAGACCAAGGTGCAGCAAGGCACGCTCTGGATACGTACGCGTTCAGCCATGCTGGGCTACCTCAATGCTCCTTCGCCGTTCGATGAGGACGGCTGGTTCAATACCGGCGATACCGTGGAGGTCGATGGCGAGTATCTGCGCATTCTTGGCCGCAAGAGCGAAGTCATCAATGTCGGCGGCGAGAAAGTCTACCCGGTGGAAGTTGAGAATGTTCTGCTCGACATGCCTAATGTCAAGGACGTGACCGTAAGCGCGATGTCGAATCCCATCACAGGGCAGATCGTGATGGCGCGCTTCAACCTCTTCGAAGCCGAAGAACTCCCGGCATTCCGCCGGCGTATGCGCGAGTTTTGCGCGCCTCGCCTGGCAGCCTACAAGGTCCCTGCCAAGGTGGAAATCGCAGACGAAGCGCAATACAGCGAGCGTTTCAAGAAAATGCGCAAGGCCAGTCAGCCTGAGTTGGAAGGTGAATCCTGCGAGGGCTCGCAATGATTTACAAGACCCTCGCCACATCGGACCATTGGTTCCCGCGGATGTTACGTTCGGTCCGGCGAGGAGTGCAAAATTTCAGCCTGCCGGCTCCTCGCGTCCTGACGATCCCACTGGTCGGTATTATCCTGGCGATTCGTTCGGTGTACTACTTCGTGGCGCGGGTGTTCGTGTGCGAGCCATTCTTCAAGTCTTACTGTGCGGCTTATGGTCGGAACCTGCATACCGGCGTGTTCTTGCATTGGATACAGGGCCGCGGTGAGTTGATCATCGGAGACGACGTGACCATCGATGGAAAGTGCAGCTTTCATTTCGGGGCGCGCCATGCGGCCCGGCCAAAGTTGACGATTGGCTCCAATACAACGATCGGCCACGGTACCATCTTCGCGGTTAACAAACAGATCTCAATTGGGCAAGGATGCTTGATTGCAGGATGTGTCTGCATTCTTGACGCACCGGGCCACCCCATAGATCCTGTGGCGCGACAAGCGGGAGCGCCGGTTGCGGACGACGAAGTCAGGCCGGTCGTGATTGAGGACAACGTCTGGCTGGGATATCAGTCTGTGATCATGCCCGGCGTCACGATTGGGAAGAACAGTGTCGTGGCATTCGGTTCAGTCGTGACCAGCGACGTTCCGCCCAATACTCTGGCGCTGGGCAATCCTGCCAGGAAGTTTCCGCTGCCGCAGAAGGAAGCAGCAACGGATCAGCGCAGCCCCGCGTAGCCTGGTCGCTTCCCTCACAACCCAGCTTGGGTGGCTTCATTACGCCCCTCAAGCGAGGTACTTCTATTCGCCCTTTGAACGGAACGGGGAATAAGGCGCGCCGGGTTCCCTGCCACCATGGCTCCCGAAGGCACATCGCGGAAGACAACCGACCCAAGCGCGACGGTGACCATATCTCCTAAATCAGCCATAACGATCGCACCAGCTCCAAGCCAACACTCTTGGCCAATCTTTATGCGATCAAAGTTTCGTCCCACATCTGTCAAATGCCCGTGCTCGTCTCGCAAATGCTGCCGCGAGCCACTAATTATTTGAACGCCGGTAGCCATGATGGTGCCGTCGCCTAAGGACACCTGCCCGAGCACACAGTAGGCGCCTATGCCCACACGGTTGCCCATGGAGGATTGAGGGTTAGCGAAGAAGGAACCGAGCGCTATATGGCAGTCGTCGCCAACTTTCTCGAGGGTAAGCTGGTAGTACGCAACCCGCAGGTAGCTACCAAGGATGCCGGAGTACCCGGCAAAATGGTGCGCAAAAAACGTGTAAGCCTCTCGCCAGCGTCCGAAGCCGGTCAGTAGAGCAGCCGGAAATACTGCTGCCCGAAACATGAGAGAAACCAGCGATTTGGCCGCTTTGCGCAATGGCGCACTCCCCGGTAAGCGATTCTAGCCCAACTTGAAGCATTTTTCGCCGTTGTTTTCACTCCTCCTCCTTACTGGCGACGCGCATACCTTTATTGTGGACGGGGGCCAAGCCAGCGTGGGCTAGAGAAGCACGGCTTGCGGAAGCAGAATCAATCCATCGATCTTTCGGAGGAAGGACCGGATAACGGAGGGATCGGACTAAGGAACGAAAGGGAATCTCGCCGCTCCGCACCACTCCTGGCGGAGCGCCGGAGAGCATTCGCTACTCGACGGGCGGTAAAATCGGTACCGAAGGTGAACCGCAAGACCGGTCCGAAGCTATTCGCGGCAGCGACGCCGACAAAGAAAAGCCCGGGTACGGAGGACTGAAAGTCCGTCGAAACGACCGGAGCGTGTTCCAGCGTGCGCAGTTGCGAGCAAATCTCTGGGCTCAGGAAGTTTAGTCGACGCAGGTCAACGCGATAGCCGGTAGCGGCGATCAGATGGTCGGTCATGTGCTCTATGTCCGAGCCATCTTGCCCGGTTAGCAACAGATGGACTTGACCGTTGCGAACTTCGGCGCGCTGAACCGTATATCCCAGCATCATCGGCACCCGGCCAACGATCCGTTCCTTGACCGTCCAGCCAGCGGCGGGACCGAACGTGCTTTGCACAAGTCGCAGACGGAGAGCTTGTGGCAAGTAGCGGAAGACCCAAGGGAAGTCGGCGAAGAAACGGGAGCTTAATCCGGGGCCGAGTCCGGAGGCTGGGCGCCGCACCCGCTCCCAAAGAGAGCGCCCGGCCGCTGGTGGTCCAGTGTGGAAACGAAATGAGGAGCAGCGCGCGACGATGGTGACGTGTGCGCCGCTTTCCGAGAGGGTAGCAGCTAGATCGGCGGCTGATGCACCTCCACCGAGGACAGTCACATTCCTTCCACGAAACTCTTCGACCGAGCTGTGTGCCGAACTGTGCGAAAGGAATTGCGCTGGCAGGGCGGCCAGATTCGGAGGCACATGAGGAAAGTGGCTGATGCCAACGGCAAGAACCACGTTGCGTGCACCCGCTACGTCGCCATTGGCGAGCTTGAGAGCGAAACCGCCCGGAATCCTGTCGATTGCCGTGACCAGCGTCTGTTCGAGCTCCGGCACGAATCGTTTCTGGAATGCAAGTCCGTAGGCGGTGAAGGTCTCCAGCCGAACGGGAATTCTCGTATCGTGATAAGGGATTTGCTGCTCGGCGCAAAAGTGCCGTAGGGTGAAGGAACCCTTCGGGTCCGAAAGGTTTGAAGCAAAGCCGTCTGACTTCAGTAGCATTCCCGTGGGCATATGCTCGCGCCAGGATTGCATGGGAGAGCCAAATATCCGAAAACTCAATCCTGCGGCCTGCAGATGCGCGGCAATCGATAACCCGTAGGGTCCGGCACCAACAATGGCGACTTCCGAAAGCTCTTTCACAACATTCCCTGAAAAGGCTAGTATTAGATGGGGTTACCCGCGTGAGATCTTACTACAATGCCAGTACGATACAGGCCCGAATAGTACCACAACGATGAAACCCAAAGTTCTGCTGGCCACTACCACCAACTGGTTCTCGACCGCCCGGCTGGCCACATCTCTTGCTACTGTCGGCTTTACCGTGGAGGCGGTGTGCCCCTCACGTAGTCCGATCGCGAAAACGAAGCTGGCCCCACGGACCTATGTTTACCGCGGTCTTGCTGGTCCGTCATCGTTTCAGCGCGCGATCAATGCGGCCCACCCTGATTTGGTGATTCCTTGCGATACCCTCTCCACCGCCCATCTCCACGGTTTGTATGACAACCCGCTATGCTCGGGGGAGGATGCGCGGGCGATCCAAGAGCTGTTAGAGCGTTCGCTGGGGGACCGTGCCAGCTATCCAATTTTTGCCGCCAGAAGCAGATTCAACGCTCTGGCCCGGGAGGAGGGGATAGCGGCGCCCGAAATGGTCGCTATTACTGCGGCCAGCGAACTCACAGCATGGTCTGCCTGTCATGAATTCCCGGTGGTACTCAAGACAAATGGCTCGTCGGGTGGAGCAGGCGTGCAATTCGTGGGTTCTCCGGCAGAGGCTGGCCAAGTCTTCCGCTTACTAAGTGCTCCACCTTTGGCATCCCGGGCGGTGAGCAGGGCGATTTTCGACCGCGATTTTACGATGGTTCTGCCCTGTCTGCTGCGCAAGAGGCCGGTTGTCAATGTGCAGGGCTTTATCGCCGGACGGGACGCTACCATCCAGGTCGCCTGCTGGCAGGGCAAGGTGGCTGCCAGCATCACCGCCGAAGCGCTGCAGGTATGGGAAGCCAAGGGCCCCTCGACCGTGCTGCGGATCATTGACAATCGCGAGATGGCGGAAGCCGCAGAGAAGATCGTGCGTCGCCTCGGGCTCTCGGGGCTTCATGGCTTCGATTTCATCCTCGAGGAGGGTACGGGTAAAGCCTATGTCATCGAGGCAAATCCGCGGGCCACGCAAGTGTGCCATCTGCCGCTCGGAGCCGGCCACGACTTGCCCGCATCGTTGTATGCGTCGGTCACCGGAGAGCCGCTTGGCAACGTTACGAGCGTAACCGACCGCGAGCTCATCGCCTTGTTTCCCCAGGCCTGGGTGCAGAATCCGACCAGTGAGTATCTCCAGTCCGCGTATCATGACGTCCCTTGGGACGAGCCTGAACTGGTGCGGGCTTGCATGAAGCTGCGACAGAACAGATGGCACTCTTATGCCAATTGGGTTAGGTTTTGGTCCAAGCTTGGACTGTACCGTCCCTAATTGCGGAATCAGCACCGAACGGAGATTCCGTTCTGGACTGGACCGGGATCGGACACGGTCGGAGTAGGTGCCGTGTCGATATGCCCGCGGCTAAAACAGATGGCGCCCAAGGGGCTCAGATTGTCTTGCGCGCAAAGCTGAGTTTGCCCTTGGTGACGACGGTATCGCCTACGGTGACGGTTCCTTCGACAAGCGCCAGTTCCGGCATCATCTTCAGGACAGAGATTTCCAAGATCATGGTCTCTCCGGGAAAGACGGGAGCCAGGAACCGCATCTCGTGGACAGCGGCGAGCACCAGAAATTCACGCTCGTCAAGAGCGGCTGGCGTCGTGAGGCTGAAGAGAATCGAAGCCGCTTGTCCGATTGCTTCGATGATCAATGTTCCCGGCATGACCGCGCGGTCCGGAAAATGGCCCAGGAATTGAATCTCATTCCCCGTGACATTCTTCACCGCTTTGATTCTCTTGCCGAGTTCCACCTCAAGCACTCGATCCACCATGATCAGTGGGAATCTTTGCTTCAGGCGGGCTCGAACTTCTTCAAAGGTCATGGACGTCATAAGGTCAGTGTCTCGGTGTCCGTTCTGGGCGTCGGCGTTTGTTGCCCGGTTTGACGCCGGCCTAAAGGCCGGCTCTACCACCCGAAGGCCAGCTCTACCGTCGCCGGCGCAAGATCATTGCTGTTGCCCGGGGAAGAAAACGAGCGCCCACCGGCGGAGCGCTGGCGTCGCTCACCAGCCGGGTAACGCGAAGACCTACATCTTCCGCCATTTTCAGCGGCTCGCTTTCCTGGTTGAATTCATAAACGTGGTCCCGCTGGGCCGATTCAATTGCGGTGCTGAAGAAAACGATTCCGTCCTCGGCAAGGAGATGGGAAATGGCCCGAAAAAGCGGCCGCGGATCCTCCAGGTGTTCGGCGAGCATGGCAGCGATAATTCCCTGGTACTGTCCTCGGGAGCCTTCTTCCTCGATATCAAGAGCGTTCTTGACCTTGAAGGTAACACGATCGGCATGTCCTGAAGCCTTGAGAATACGATTGGCAACGGCAACCGCGGGCGGGCTTATATCGATCCCTTCAACGCTGATATCTGACCGTTCCTCCGCAGCCATCAATCCCATAACGCCGTGGCCCGCCGCAATCTCCACGACCTTAGCATTGGGCGCGAGCGCTTTCACAAAGCCGTCGCGGTAGAGCGCAAGATGATGGATCATCGAGGGCCAGAACGGATAAATGAGTATGGCCGCCCACATGTACGGCACCATGTACCCTTCATCTTCATAGACCTCCGAAGTGATCTCGGGCAAGGCTTCCGGCGTATATTTGCCAGCCTGCTCGTAGACCTGTTGCGCCTTGGCCACACCCATGCAGTACTTGGCATATCCGCGCGCAGCGTCTTCGAAGACTTGCTCTCCATAGGCGGCAAATGCCCAACGGGCAAGAGGATCCAGCAGCCACGAGCTTAGGTCCTGGTTCAATGCCACCGTGGTCCGCGCGGCCGGGGCAAGCAGCCTCGCCTTCTTATCCATCGCGCTCAAGAACGCA
>JBEKTC010000057.1:0-16416 GCA_049516475.1 Candidatus Korobacteraceae bacterium
GTAGAGTGACTCGGCGATCTTCTCGCGGTACTCAGGAGTTTCCAGCTTGGCTTCGTCGCCGGGGTTGGAGACAAAGGAGATCTCCGCCAGGACGCTCGGCATGTTAGCCCCGATCAGCACCACGAACGGCGCTTTCTTCACGCCACGATCGCGCAGCGTGGAGTGCCGTGTGGCCAAGCCGGTATAGAGAGATTGCTGAACATCGGTCGCCAGCTCGCGCGATTCGTCGATCTTGTCTTTCAGCGTGATCTTCTTCACCAGGTCCTGGAGTTCGAAGATCGACTTCTGCGACACCGCATTTTCGCGAGCGGCAACTTCCAGGGCCTCGGGATTGGAGGTGAAGTTGAGGAAGTAGGTCTCGACGCCGCGGGCAGAGGGATCGCTGCTGGAGTTGGCGTGGATGGAGATGAAGAGATCGGCCTGATGCTGGTTGGCGATGGCCGTTCGCGTCTCTAGTGGAATGAAGGTGTCGTCGTCGCGAGTGTAGATGACATCGGCGCCGAGCCGGGTCTCCAGCAGGCGTCCCAGCCGCAGCGTGACATCGAGGACCAGATCTTTCTCCATCAGTCCGTCGGGGCCGATGGTTCCGGTATCGTGGCCGCCGTGCCCGGCGTCGAGAACGATCCGTCCGATCTTCAGGCCCAGAGTGCGGGTGAGGCTGCGGTCGCCGAACGAGGTTGGCTCAGCTTCGTGAGTCGCAGCGGCAGTCGTGGTTCCTTTCGCGGTCTTCTTGGAAGCGCGAGGAGCGACCGCGACAGCGGTCGGGGCAGTTGTCGGCTGAGTAGTGGCCTTCAGCTCCGGCCCGCTGGTGTCTTTCGGCCCAGAGAAGAGCGGGTCGGCAGGTTTGGCTTCCGCAGTGGTGCTGTGTTTGGTGCTTGCCGTGGGGACAGTATCGTCATCGTCGTCATCGACGATGACCTTACGGGGCGCCGGCTTTGTCGACGCGGTCGTGGCGGACAGCGCAGGCTGCGGTGTCGAACCCGCAGTCTCGCTCGAAGCGGCCAGCTTCTTCGCGTTGGCAGAGGTTCCAGCTTTGGTCGCTTCGTTGGCCTTCTCGACCGAGCGGTAGGACTTTTCGTTCGAGACGCCGGTTATCGATCTGTCGTCACTTGCGGCGGCCGGAGAGGCATTCGCCTTGGCAATCAGCGTCTGCGACTGCGGCTGGCGGCCGTGGATGTCGATGATGAGGCGATACGGATTCGGCAGCAGGAAGGCCGAGTAATCGGAGACGTCGGCAACATCCAGCACCACGCGCGTAGCCCCCGGCTGGTACTGGGCTACGCGGATCTTCTTGAGGAAGCCGTCCTGCACGTCGAAGATCTTGCCCACCAGCACAGAAGCCAGCTTGGTATCCGACAAGTCAAAGAAGATGCGATCAGGATTGGGCACACGTCCCGCTTCGTACTTCACTTCGCTGTCGAGGTCGATGGCCACTCGCGTGTAATCGGGCGTCGACCAGTGGCGGATTCCGGTCACCAGAATGAGGCCGGGCTTCTTCTTTATTGTGGCCGAGGTTGTGGCTGAGACGGTTGTGGCCGAGATGGGTGTTTCGCTGATCGGAGTCTCGGACTTGGCGGGAGCATGGGCCTCTTCGACCGGCGGCGTGGGCGGGGCGGCTGGCGGCGGAGGTTGGTTCAGCTCCGCCAAAGCTTGTTTGGCTTGAGGCGCCAGGGAGTTGCGAGGATAGTGCTTCAGGAAATCCTCGAAGGTCTGGCGCGCGGCATCGTCGTCGCCCAGATCTTCCTTGTAAATCTGGCCGATGGTGAAGAGGGCCTGGAAGCGGTACTTGCTGCCGGGATACTCGCGGCGCAGAAACTCATATTCGCCGATGGCGGCGCGCAAGTCTTTCTCGCCGGGCTGCAACTGGCGGCCCATCTCGGCCAGGATCTCGGCGACCGCGATTACGCTGGCGTCGGCCTTGCTGGACGCGGGAGCGACATAGTAGACCTTGCGATAGGCGTCGGCGACGTGCTGAAAATCCTTGCGGGAGCGCTGATCGGCGGGCTGGCCATTCAGGGCCTCGCGCATCTGCTCAGCCTTGTCGAACTGCTCGCGCGCCTGCTGCTTGCGAACGGCGGAATTGGGCGGAGCTGCGTGGAGATTGACGCCCAGCAGACTGAGCAGTGTGATGGTGACAAACACTCGTCGACTGCCCCACACAAGCAAGATCGGCTTCCACCCCAACGAGCGCAAACCCAGGCTCGTTGGGGACCCCGGCTTGTGTGGGGCACCCGCACTGGAAAAGTGCGAGGAAAGGCGGCGCGGGGACTGGCTTCTGCCCTTGCTGGGGAAGGCGATCGCCATACGAACAAGCTTCCGGAGAGCCCACCAATGCGAGGGAGTCTCCCATACAAGCAAAAACGGCTTGTGTGGGGCACCCGCAGCGAGGGTGAGACGCGATCCGGCGGATACTTTTTCGTCCAGAGCAGTTTGATTATAGGTTGCGGGAATGGGGGAACAAGTAACGAAAGCAGAACGGAATCAGGGGAGTGACCCCACGTCCGGGCTAAGCATTGGCCGCAACGTGCAGCGAGGCTTAGTACTTTTTGGACTCTACTGAGTTGCGGTGAGCTGATTCTTGATCGCGGTGTCGAACACAGAGTAAGGAACAGCACCTACGATGCGCACTCCGTTGATCTCGTCCTTCGCGGTCTTACCCACGACGAAGCTG
Source organism: Candidatus Korobacteraceae bacterium (assembly GCA_049516475.1). Taxonomy (GTDB): domain Bacteria; phylum Acidobacteriota; class Terriglobia; order Terriglobales; family Acidobacteriaceae; genus Bog-257. The sequence goes on from JBEKTC010000057.1 coordinate 2,672, forward strand.
GGGGTACCACTGATTCCCATGGTGTTCGCGTCGGCAACGTCCTTCTGGATGGCCGCGGTGTACTTCTTGTCATTCAGGCAGAGGCCAAACGCGGTCATGTCGAGGTTGATCTGCTGGCCGTACTTTATGAGCGATGGGGTTGTGAGGTCGGCGGCATTGACCACCATCATGTCGCGCATCTCCCAGAACTTATGTTGCTCGCCGGCGCAGCGGGCGGCCACGGCAGCGCCGGGCGCGTTAGGATGAAAATCCAGCGGCAGATCGCGGCTGACGTAGCGCACTTTGCCGGTGTCGATGTAGTTCTTCTTGATCTCGGCGAAAGTATCGGAGTGGAACTTGCGGCAGAAAGGACATTGGTAGTCGGCAAACTCCACCACGGTGACCGGAGCATCGTCGCGCCCAAGCGAATACCAGCCCGGAGCCACACTCATCTTTACTTTGTCGGAGGTGGGAGCTGGCTGGGGCTGCGCCGCCGCCGTCTGCTGCCGTTCGAGGAGTTGATGGATGGCCTTCAGCTCCTTGAGTATGTCGTCGGCCTGGTCCTTGGTGATGCCCTCCGGCATGTTGATGGTGACAGCGTCGGCCTTGACCTGCTGCGATTTCTCGGAGCGCGGCTGGGCCGTTTGTGCGGCTGCTGTAATCGCCAGTCCCGCGACGATCACAGCCGTGATTCGAATCCGGAAAATTATCTTCATGGTCTCCTGAGTGGCGGCGAGTTGGGGGCGCCAACTCGCCACCGCCGTTCTAAAACTGGCATTGCCCACCCTGGCAGATCTGGAGCCCATTGCAATGGATGCCGCAGGCACCGCAATTGTTGTGGTCGGTCATAAGATTGGTTTCGCAACCGTTATTGGGGTTGTTATCGCAGTTTCCGTACCCCGATTGGCACACTAGTATGCACTGGCCATTGGTGCAAAGCGGGTAACTTTGAGGTCCAGAGGGACACACATCCCCGCACCCGCCGCAGTTATTGGGATCGGTTTGGGGGTTGACGCAAATGTTGCCGGGGCAAAGGATCTGTCCCGGGGAACAGCTCATCTGGCAGACGCCGGCCACGCAGATCTGTCCTGACTGACAGGCCACGCCACACCCGCCGCAGTTGTTAGGATCAATTTGGAGGTTGGCTTCGCAACCATTCGACAGAATCCCGTCGCAGTTACCGTAACCAGCTTGGCAAACGAGTGAGCAGACGCCGCTGGAGCAAACCGGGGAACTATTTGGGTATTGCTGACAGACAACACCGCAAGCGCCGCAGTCGTTGAGGTTGTTTTGGAGGCTGACGCATTGGCCGGAGCACAACGTCTGCCCTGAACCGCATCCGCCGGGAGGACCGCAAGCCCCGCTAAGGCAGGTTTGATTGCTGGGACAACCGTTGGCGCAATTCCCGCAGTTAGCCGGATCGCCTGTCAGGAGGGTGTAGACACCGGTACACTGTGTGCCGAGGCCCGACTCGGTGTCACCTTGCGCCTGCATCTTGTATTCGACCAGCATGTTGGCATCGGCGCCCAAGGTTGCCGAGCACGTGGGAACTCCAGTGCGCAGCGATGCCTGAAGCGTCGCGCCGGCGGCGAACAACAGAGAGACGGGCCCGGTGTCAGACCAGTTCTGGCCGGTCGCAAAAACCAGGTCCTGGCCTGTACTGCCGTCGGTGAAGCGGAAGACGGCAGGGACGCAGCTGGGGTCGGTCGGGGTTTTCGCCGTGATGGCGATACGCAGCACAGTGATGGCCTGATCGAGAACGAACTTCCCGCCCACCCAGGTACCGCTGAGGTTGCCGGGGAAGAAGCTGGGCATGATCATGCGGGCGTTGGCGTCCCCGGTTGCACCTTGCGGACCCTGCGGTCCCTCCGGGCCAATCAAGCCAATGGGACCTTGCGGTCCGATAGCGCCCGGAGTTCCCTGCGGTCCTTGTGGTCCGGCTGAACCAGGAGCGCCGGCGGGGCCAGTTTGCCCCTCTGGACCAGCTGCACCTGCCGGTCCAGCAGCGCCTACCTGCGCCATTACGCTCCATGCAGAGTTTTGATCGGGAGTCGGGCCGCCGGAGGGAATCGCGGTGGTCGCGTCATAGGTCGATCCGTTGTACGTCACTACGTCGTACGGGTTGTAATTCGTGGAAAGGTTGAATGGCCCGGTAAAGTTGAATCCGGTTCCGTTGGTTCCATTGGTGCCATTGGCGCCATTGGCGCCGTTGGTTCCGGCTGGTCCCTGCGCGCCAGTCAAACCAATGGGACCTTGCGGACCGATTTGCCCGGGGGCACCCGTCTGTCCTTGCGGCCCCTGAGGACCGATTGGCCCAGCAGCACCCGTCAATCCCTGTGGACCTTGGGCTCCGGTGGCTCCCTGCGAGCCTGTCAAACCAATAGGACCTTGCGGTCCTACAGGTCCCGTGGCGCCGGTTTGTCCCGGCGTGCCTTGCGGACCGGTTGGCCCTGTGGCGCCGGTTTGTCCCTCTGGTCCTTGCGGACCGGTTGGGCCAGCAGGGCCGGCTGGACCGGTCAGCGCTACTTCCAGCTCGGGCTGGTGGCTGGTGTAGATGCTTTCCTTGCTGTCGAAGGATGCGGAGCCGCTGGTGGTGGTCATCGCGAGCGCCAGTCCGTCATTGGCGATACTGCCGTTCATCCATCCCTGCACCAGGGCTGTGATGTCGATTACGATGAACTGATTCAGGCTGGACGAAGTAAACGCCACCGGGTGATTTCCCGTCGCCGAAGTACCGAGAGCAGGCGCGTTATTGTATGTCAGCGTGCTCTCGCTCCAGGTCGAGTTGAGCTGATAGACATCGAAGCTGCCGGGCCCCGCGATCTGATTCACGAAAAGCCGCAGCGTGGCCTTGCTCACGTTTACGCCTGTCGGCAGAGTCCCGAGGTTGAACTTGATGTAGCTCCGGGAAGTGACCGAGCCCTTCTGCACAAACAGAGAGGTGTAAGACCCATAGTTCGTGTTGGGATTGCTGCTGTAGGTCAACACGTCGGCCGCTGGCGGCCCCGACTGTGCAAACGCGATTGCAGAAAGCAGAAGGATCGAAACAATAGCCAGGACCCTGAGGAGACGTTGTGGCATAACACCCTCCAGGCGATTTAAGACAAAATCGGCTAAAGCAGACTACGGGCCTGATATGGAAACCCTGTAAATTTATGCGCGACAATGGCCGAACAACTCGGAAACCTTGCTGCCCGAGTGCGGCTCGATCGATTTCCTCAGAGGGGGGGCCAATGGAGGCGACCGAACTAGACTTGGAAAGTGGAACCTATCCTACCCCTAAACCGACTTTTGTCAAGAAAATTCGTTTACCGAAAGAAAATCTGGGTCGGGCCGGGCTACGGAGCTTTTCAGGCAGCAGTGCGCGTATTCGTTGATCTTGAGATTCCCGTCGCTTTAGCCTCGCCTTCATTGCCCAAACATTTCAGCGAAAGCCGGCGCGGTGAGTTCGTAGAGGAAGCTGTCGCGGCCCTCGGAATTATCGCGTGATCCGGCGCGAACGCCGCCTATTTTTTCCACGGCGCGCTGCGACCGGAAGTTTTTCGGATCAATCAGGAAGACGACGCGCTCGACGTAGTTGAAGGCGTGTCGCAGCATGAGTTCTTTCATCTCGCGGTTGTACGCGCCTCCCCAGTGGGAGCGGGCGAGAAAGGTGAAGCCGACCTCGATCTGGTTTCTTTCGGCGTTGTAGTCGTGGAAGCGCGAGGTCCCAATCACACGGCCATCTTTGCGATCGATGGCGACGAAGGCCCCGCCGGAATCCAGAGCTTTCTGAAAGAATTGCTGGAAGACCTCTTCCTGGCAACGGTCTTTCGCCGGGTGTTGCTCCCAAATCAGCGGATCGGAAGCAACAGCGTAAAGGTCGGGAAAATCGTCCGGCCGGAGCGGCCTGAGTTCGAGGAGTTTTCCCTTTAGGATTGGCTGAAGATCGAAGGGCGCTTTCCTGTTTTCCATCGGCTAAATGAACGCAAAATCAGGGTTGGCAGAATCCCGTGACGGCAAATCAGGCGCTAACCATTGCGCCGGTCTCAGCCGGCAGTTGCGCCTCACGCCAGGCGTCAAAGCCGCCGATCACGTTGATGACGTTGTTGTAGCCGGCGCGTTGCAGCAGGCTGCATGCGATCACACTGCGATAACCGCCCGCGCAGTGGACGGCGATCGATCGGTCCAGCTCGATCGGTGGCAGAGCAGCCTTGAATCGGTCCAGCGGATACCATTCCGCGCCGCTGATATGGCCGGCGTCCCATTCACTCTCGCGACGGACATCCAGAACCAGCGGAGCATCGCCGCGCAAGCGAGCGTTGAGCTCCTCAACTGTGATCTGCGGCAACGACTGCAAGGGGAATCCCAACTGCTGCCATGCGGCCGGGCCGCCGTCGAGATAGCCTGCAACATCTTCGATTCCGACTCGAGCGAGGCGCAGGCGCGCCTCATCCAGTTGGTCGGAGGTTTCAGCGATCAGCACCGGTCGCGCGGACAAGCCGAGCACGGCCCCTGCCCAGGAAGCAAACTGGCCGGAGAGCGCGATATTGATGGAGCCGGGCACGTGGCCCGCGGCAAACTGATCGTTGGGGCGGACATCGAGCGCAACCGCGCCGCGTACCAGCATGTTCAGTTCGTCTGCGGAAATCGGAGTCAACTCCGGCAATTCTGTCAGCGGCGTAGCGCCGGCGCGGTTGATGGCTGCGTCCTCCAGGAAGTAATCAGGCCGAGCCGGCAGGTTGCTGGTCATCTGCCGGATAAATTCGTCCCGGCTCTTGATCTGGAGCGCGTAGTTGGTGAGACGCTCGGTGCCGATGGTGGAGGAGCGCTCCGCGCGCATGTTCCGCCCGCACAGCGACCCGGCGCCGTGGGCGGGATAGACCAGCACGGCGTCTGGCAGCGTCATGAGCTTTTGGTGCAGCGAGTCGTACATCAGCCCGGCGAGTTGTTGCGGCGTGTGCGTCTTCGACAGATCAGGGCGTCCCACATCTCCGATGAACAGCGTGTCGCCGGTCAGTACGGCCCAGGGAGATTGCGACTTGTCTTTGCCGGTAACCGCCAGGTCGGTAACAACCAGGCAGATGCTTTCCGGCGTGTGGCCGGGAGTTTCGAGCGCGTCGATGCGGATTTCGCCGACCTGCAACTGAAAACCGTCATCCGTCGGAACGTGAGCAAATGTGGCTCCAGCGGCTTTACCCATGTAGATGGTGGCGCCGGTCCGCGCCGCCAGCTCCTTATGGCCAGAGACAAAGTCGGCGTGCAAGTGGGTCTCGAAGATGTGGCGGATTTGGACGTTCTGCTTCTGCGCCGCCTCCAGGTAAATCTCGACATCACGTTGCGGATCGACGACGATCGCCTCGCCTTCCGAAGCGAGCATATAGGAGGCGTGGGCCAGGCATCCCAGGTAGAACTGTTCGAAATGCATGAATTCTCCCGCGGAGGATAATAGCACTCGGGTCAAGCGAAAGCGGCCTGTGTCCGGTTAAGCTTCGGATACTTGTCGAAATACACTTAGGCGGACGATCCAGAACTCCCGCGGACTCATCCAACATTTAATTAGCCAAATGTCGAAGACCACCAGGACCATCCAGATTGTCGTGTTTGTTGCCATCGTGGCTGCGGGCATCAACTTGTATCTGACCTTCCGGGCGCGCCGTGCGGAAGTGACGGTCGCGAAGCAGCCCGAGGTCGCGCTCGATCCCGACTATTACGTCACGCCGAAGAAGCTTCATCCGCAGGACTTGAAGGATGCGAAAGAACTGACCAGGCAGCCGGTCTGGGTACGAGTTGGGTACAGCTACGCCTACTACCCCTACGCGGGCCATAGCGACTTCGATCATTTGGCCGGAACTCTTGGGCCGATCGAAAAGCTCAATATCAAAGATGTAGTGCTCGACCGCCCGCCCGGTTCGTCACAGCAGAAGCAGGTGATGGCGGTGTTCGAGAAAGATGGCAAACGCTACGCATTTCCCATCGGAGTGGAAGACCACGGCGACTACAAGATCTACAGCGACGACATCCTCTTCATCCAGGACCCGCACGAGCTTTACAAGCACTGGCCGACTGACGTTTGGAAGGCAATCGACAACCATGAAGTGAAGCCCGGCATGAACGAGCTGCAGGCGTTCTTTGCCATTGGAGTAGGCAGTCCCGAGGGCACGGGAATGTCGAATCCGCGGATCGTGGACTTCCCCGACAACGGGCATCCACTGCGCATCACCTTCACCAACGGCAAAGCCACGGACATCCAGCCGGGAGGGTAGGCAGCGCGGCAACTCAAGAACTTCCGCGTCCTGAGACCTATGCGGCCGGAGCGGCAGGAGTCGTTCGCCGAAAGAGAGCTTTGATCTGCGGTTGCACCAGGTACCAGATGATAAGGATGCTGATCGCGATGCGGAACAGGCGATAGCCGCCGAAGAGGAGGTGAAAATGCAGGCCCATCATCAGTAATCCGGGAAGGGAAAACAGGAGCGAAACCACGGCCAGCACGATAGACAGAATGCGGCCCCACTCGCGCAGAGTCCAGATTCCGTAGCCAGCCACGAAGGCGATGACCGCGTAGAAAAAGAAGAAGATTCCACCGAACATGCCCACCATCATTCCGAGCCCACCCAGCGGGCTGTCATGGCCGGCGGCAAACATCGCTCCCAGAACGGTTCCTCCCACAGCCAGAAAGATCGCGAACAAGAGGAGAAACAAGGCGCTCAGGAAATGGTAAATCGCAATCAGGACCACTCCGGTCGGGCGCATCGCAGTTCTCCTTTGGTTGGGATTAGCCGGACAGTATGCCAAGCTCAAGCGCAAGTCAAGCTACTCGCTGGTTGCGTAGGGTGCAGTTTGGACTCTCAGCGGTGGAAGGGCACGGCTTCACAGGTTGCTGAAAAAGTCGCGATTTTGTGCTGTTCGGGTAGAGCTAGCCTTTAGGCTAGCGTCTAAGTGCTTTATTTTCGATTCCGAGTCGGCTTTAGCCGACGGTACAACTCGCGTTCAACGACTTTTTCAGCGGCTTCTTCAGCCGTGCCGATAGGGCCGCCACGGAACCAGGCTTTAGCCCCGGTGGCCGCGGCTTAAAGCCATTCTCAACAGCCCATCGTTTCGCCGGGCTGAAGCCCGGCGCTTCCACCGCTCAGATTTCAAACTGCCTGCCCCACTACCCCGATTGTCGCCAACTGGACATTTGGGCCGCAAAATCCTAGGGTGTCCTTGTAGGAGGGAATTGTGAAAGCCATTCGCGTGCATCAGTTCGGCGGTCCCGAGGTGTTGAAGCTGGAAGAGGTGCCTGATCCGCAGTCCGGCCCGGGACAGGTGGTGGTCCGCGTTCATGCCGCGGGCGTAAACCCGGTGGAAGCGTATATCCGGACCGGCACCTACGCTGCGAAACCCAATTTGCCGTACACCCCGGGAAGCGATGCCGGCGGGGTGGTGGTCGCGGTTGGGCCCGGCGTGAAGCGCGTGAAAACGGGCGATCGGGTTTACACCACCGCGTCGATCACGGGAACCTATGCCGAAATGGCTCTGTGCGATGAAGCCAAGGTGCAGCGGCTGCCCGAGCACGTCAGTTTTGAGCAGGGCGCCGCGATGGGAGTTCCTTACGGCACGGCCTATCGCGGACTGTTTCAGCGCGCCGACGCCAAGCCCGCGGAAACGGTGCTGGTGCATGGCGCCAGCGGCGGAGTGGGCACTGCGGCGGTGCAACTGGCGCGTGCGGCGGGCATGGTCGTCATTGGCACCGCAGGCAGCGAAGACGGCATGAAGCTGGTGCAGGAGCAGGGCGCGCACCACGTGCTGAATCATTCGACCGAAGGCTATCTGGACGAACTGATGAAGCTGACCGAAGGCCGCGGCGTGGATGTCATCATCGAACTGCTGGCCAACAAGAATCTTGCGCGGGACCTTACGGTGCTGGCCAAGAAGGGACGCGTCGCGGTGATCGGCAACCGCGGCACCATCGAAATTAATCCGCGCGATGCGATGTCGCGCGAAGCCGACATTCGCGGCGTCACGCTGATGAACACATCGGACGCCGAGTACAAAGAGATGCACGCCGCGCTGGTCGCCGGGCTGGAGAGCGGCGCGTTGCACCCGGTTATCGGCGAGAAGATTCCCCTGGCCGAAGCCGCGCGAGCGCACACGGAGATCATGGGAGGATCGGGCGCGCGAGGGAAGATGGTGCTGGTGACGTGATAGGCGAGGGCGAGATTTGATTCCGACCGAGGTCACCTCTCATTTCTCGGAGAACGAAAGCGTTCATCGGTTCTTTCCCAGGTGATCCCCGAAGCGAAACGTCACACCTCCCGAGTAGCGGAAGTCGTTGATGTAGGAAACGCGCGTGAAGAACGAACCGTCGTCTGGCACGGTGGCGGAATATCTGCGTAAAAGGTACTCGGCCTGAACCGGACGAACCGAGATGCCGTGTCCAACATCGATGTCGAGGCCGCCGCCGAGTGTCATCGCGAAGTTGGTGTCGCTGGTGCGCGCACCCGTTACGATCCCGGAACACGTTTCCGGAGGTGGGCAGGTAGGTGGAACGAGAAGCGTCGAAGGTGTCAGTTCATGGATCGCGCCGAACAACGCCTGCCCAAATGGCGCATAACGCGACCAGTGATGGACAAAGTGCGGTCCGAACAGAAACGTGTAGGAATTGTCCGTGTACTGTCTCTTGCCGGGTGTTCCTCCGAGCGGAGGAGGGATCACGTAGACCGCGGAGCCATAGTGGCCGGAGAAATCGGATGTCACGCCCAGCCAGCTATTCAGGAAAACGGTAAGCGAGCCGTCCCAGCCGTTGAAGCTGGACGTCTCTCCTGGCAGCATGTGGTTGTCGAGCAGCAGTGAGTAGCCGCCGAATGCCTCGAAGCGCTGCGTGTCCTGCGCGGCGGCCGAAATCAACAGAGCTACGGGAAGGGAAAGCAGAAGCACCCGTTTACACCAGCCGGTGCTCATGTCGAACCTCCTAACCAGATTCGCTAGTATGACGCGCAGACCTCCTGCAAGTACGGATCTTTCGGGTAAAGAAGTGTAAAGAGTGTCGTTGTGGGAAGGTCCGAAAAGCAGTTGTCAGTTGTCAGAAGAGGAAACCCCACGCATTCGAACCCGCGAATGAGTGGGGCACCCGTTTACTTCGTTGTTCCAGCCTTCAGCTAGTAGCTCGAAGCTAGTAGCTCGTTGCTGCCTTTAGTACATCCCGCCCATACCGCCGCCGCCGTGAGGCATTGCCGGTTCCTTCTTGTCTTCCGGAAGCTCGGCTACCAGCGCTTCGGTGGTCAGCATCAGGGCCGCGATGGAGCCTGCGTTCTGCAGGGCCGTACGCGTGACCTTCGTAGGATCGATGACGCCGGCTTTCACCAGGTCCTCGAACTTATCGGTCTGCGCGTTGTAGCCGAAGTTGTGTTCCTTCGACTCGCGGATGCGTCCGACAACGATTGCGCCTTCTTCGCCGGAGTTGATGACGATCTGGCGCAGAGGCTCTTCGAGCGCGCGGCGCACGATGTTTCCGCCGATCTTCTCGTCGCCTTCCAGCTTGAGCGCGTCGATGGCATCAGCGCAACGCATCAGCGCAACGCCGCCGCCGGGGACGATGCCTTCTTCCACCGCAGCGCGGGTGGCATGCATCGCATCTTCCACGCGGGCTTTCTTTTCCTTCATCTCGGTTTCGGTGGCAGCACCGACCTTGATGACGGCAACGCCGCCCACCAGCTTCGCCAACCGCTCCTGCAACTTCTCGCGGTCGTAGTCGCTGCTGGTCTTCTCCACCTGGCCGCGGATTTCCTTCACCCGGCCTTCGATCTCGCTGTGCTTGCCCTTGCCCTCGACGATGGTCGTGTTGTCTTTGTCGATGGTGATCTTCTTGGCCTGGCCGAGGTCCGCAATCTGCACGTTCTCCAGCTTGATGCCAAGATCTTCCGTGATGGCCTTGCCACCGGTGAGGATGGCAATGTCCTGCAGCATGGCCTTACGGCGATCGCCGAAGCCAGGGGCCTTCACGGCCGCAACCTGCAGGGTCCCGCGGAGCTTGTTGACCACCAGGGTCGCCAGCGCTTCGCCTTCCACGTCCTCGGCAATGATCACCAGCGGGCGTCCGCCCTTGGCAATCTGCTCCAGCAGCGGAAGCAGGTCCTTCATGGAAGAGATTTTCTTTTCGTGGATCAGGATGTAGGCGTTCTCGTAAACCGCTTCCATCCGCTCGGGATCGGTGACGAAATAAGGCGACAGATAGCCGCGGTCGAACTGCATGCCTTCGACGACTTCCAACTGGGTTTCCATCGTCTTGGCTTCTTCCACGGTGATGACGCCGTCTTTGCCGACCTTCTTCATGGCCTCGGCGATAATCTTGCCGATGGTCTCGTCGTTGTTGGCTGAGATGGTGCCGACCTGCGCAATCATGTCGCCGGTGACCTTCTGCGAAAACTTATCGAGCGCGCTGCCGCTGCGGTTGCCATCGTTGTCGACGGTGCCGCAAACCGCGGTAACCGCCTTCTCGATGCCGCGCTTCAGGGCCATCGGGTTCGCGCCGGCAGCAACCGTCTTCACGCCTTCGCGGTAAATGGACTGCGCCAGAACGGTCGCGGTGGTGGTGCCATCACCGGCCACATCGGAGGTCTTGGAAGCGACCTCACGCACCATCTGTGCGCCCATGTTCTCTAGCGGGTCCTTCAGTTCAATTTCCTTGGCTACGGTGACGCCGTCCTTAGTAATGAGCGGCGAACCGAATTTCTTTTCGATCACGACGTTGCGGCCCTTGGGACCGAGCGTGACCTTCACAGCATCAGCCAGAATATTCACGCCATGAAGTATCGCCTGGCGTGAATCTTCTCCATGCAGAATTTGTTTTGCCATTGTTTCTTCTCCTAGTGGTCAGTGGTCAGTGGCTAGTGGCTAGCAAAACCTGACCGATCCTGACGTAATTTCTTGAAAGTGAAATTGGTTTTTAACTCGCGACTGTCAGTGACGCGCCGAACTCATAGCGCTTATGCCGTGGCAGCAGTGGTTTTCAACTGACCACTGGCCACTGGTCACTTCTTTGCCGCGTGTTCCTTCGCCTTCGCGGCGCCTTCCAGGATGCCGAGGACTTCTTCCTCGCGCATGATCAGGAAGTCTTCGCCGTCGATCTTGATTTCCGTGCCGGCATACTTGCCGAACAGAATGCGGTCGCCTTCCTTAACATCCAGGGGGAAGGTCTCGCCTTTATCGTTGGTCTTGCCCCGGCCCACGGAGATCACTTCGCCCTCTTGCGGCTTGTCTTTGGCGCTGTCGGGGATAATGATTCCGCCACGTGAGGTTTCCGCCTCTTCAACCCGGCGGATCACGATGCGGTCGTGCAGGGGAGTCAGTTTTGTAGCCATGCTTCGAACTCCTTTCAATTTGTCGAACTCAGTTGGATTTCAGGTACCCATCAGCCCGTCGAGGCGAACAGCGCTCTCGGCTGGGCGACGTATGAGGTTTGTGCAGCAATGATGCGGGGGAAAGCTTGTTAGCACTCACCGCCTACGAGTGCTAATATACCCAACTCGCATCCCGCCTGTCAAGCCCCGCGCAGGAAAAACCGGAGGAAGTCTCATTATCTCTGGGCTGAGGATGGGGGTGTCGCCGGCGTGGGATGCGAAATCCGAAGATACGACGGCTGGGGTGATCCGTCAGCGCTCGGGAACTGTACTTTTCTAATGGTAATAAATCGCCGCCGGGCGGTCCGTTCAATGCCCGGGGAATATAGTGACGTCGCCGGTGTCGTCATTGATGATTACGAGGAAGTGATTGCCAGGTGCTCGAAGCTTTCCCGAGAATGCAACTTGCCACTCTCCGTCAACGAAGTCCGCTGAGGGTACATCGTAGTTTTCCAGGTCCCGTCCGTTTTGGCGGCTTGCTTCGCGGGCCCTTTCAATTGCTGCTTTTTCATCCACAGTAGCGCTTCTTTTCGGCGAGGTCGGCCTTCCGGTGGTCGGTTATCGTTTTCACGCAGTCGCCCTTGGCGGCATCGAGGAGCCGGCCATTGCAGGCCAGTTCGGCCGTATAAGCGCGACACTCCGAGGCTTTCAGGAAAGCATCATACCCGGGTCCACCCAGAGGAATTTGGGCGCCGTCAGCTTTGTCTTTACAGCCGTCGGGCCATCGCCCCTTCCAGTCGGCCATGTGGGATTCCTCGTGCGCCCGGATGCAGGCTTCCAGTCCGCAGGGTGCTCCAGCCCAGCCCTCCAAGTCGACCCTGTATCCGCCTTTGCCGTCGCAGACAATCGTGGCGGAGTCATCCCTTGGTTCCCTGATGTCGTGTCGCGGAAGCTCAATCGGCTTGATCCCAACTCCGGTCAAGGCATCCTGATCGACTAAGCCGCAGGAGTGCCAGGGTCGCCACGCGGTGTGGCTAACAGGACGTTTGAGCTCGGAGTCGCCGCAGTGGCATTCGCCGCTGGCACCGCCGCAATCACAATCCTTGTGCATGGCGCCGTGGACTGGCACCGAACTGGGTGTTCTCTCAGCGAAGGAGTCAGTTTGCGCTGCCCCGGGAAGTGTGCGCTCTCGAGCATCTGAATAAATCGCAATCTGGCCAAAATCAAAACCAAAGCCTGGCGGTGCTGTTAAGGCCGACCCCGTTTGCCGTGCGTCAGCATACGACTGTAGGGATTGCGGTACAGCTTGCGTTCCCAGCCTACGCTGTAAATGCAGGACCGAACTCACCCCGCGGCTTTGCCCAAAATGCGATCGATCTGGCATTCTACGTCTAGTCTCCTGAGCCGCCTCCGGTTTCTGGGCAAAAATGCGCATCCGTAATCTCTTGCGGTCGACTGTAAATTCCTAAGTCGTGATTATAGCCAGCTCGCTAATCAATATCACAGGCAATCCCGTTGTACAAGAACCAGATTTGCCAGGTTTTTCTGGAACACCGCGAGCCCCGGGGGCATCCGGCACTCGCTTAGAAGATTCCCTCTTTCTCCAGCTCCTGCACCACAACCTGGACCACTGCACTAATGGCCTTGTCCACTTTCTTTGGATTGGGATTGAAGGTTTCGCTGATGCCGCTCCAGACGAGCTCTCCCTCCGGGGTAGAGGTTCCATACAGGTTGGTCTCCACGCGCACGGTCTTGTCTTCCCGCAGATAGTCCGGAGCATAGACTCGCGGATAGATTGCCCCGTAGTAGCCATAGAACGAGTTGTAGTAGGGATACGGAACGCTGTAGGCCTGGCCGGGAATGTAGGTGACGTCGGTCTTTACGCCCACCAGCCGCGAGGTGATGACGGCGTCGATGTTGTGCTCCTTGATCTGCTCCTTCAAGTAGTCGGGAATCATCGCCGCCGACTTTGGCCGCAGCAGGATGTTATGGCCGGGGATGGCATGAACGCCCTCGCGCTTGAGCGCGTTGGCCATCGCGTCCTCGAAGTCGGAGCGCGTGGCGGGGTTGTCGCTCATCCCGATGACCAGCACTCGCTTAAAGTGCTGCCCGGTATAAGCGGGATTCTTCACGCTGGCCACCAGCTTGGTGCTTTTGCAGTTTCCAATCTCCGACACGGTCAGCAGCACCGCAATTACCATCGCGATTCGTCTCAAATGGTTTCTCCTGGTCCCGAATGAGACTATCACCGCCGGCTAGCCTGCGGACACTGTGTCGCAACTGGCCGAAGAATTTTTCCGGTGGGATAAACTGCCCGAAAGCCGATCACATCAGGCGGGTGGCCCTATCCTTTCGTTCGGATCCACTACTCTCCCTACAATTCGGGTGTGTGAGATTCGGGTGCCCCGTCCTCGTCGCCATCCTTTGGCGACAGGGTGGGCCCGGCTGGCGGCCCACAGCCGGGCG
>JBEKTC010000058.1:0-16269 GCA_049516475.1 Candidatus Korobacteraceae bacterium
TCGTTCCTGATGGTCTTCACATGCGTGGCCAGCATGGTCTGCACGGTGACCTCTCCCATGTTGTCGCCAATCTTCACCCAATCGCCGACGCGGAAGCCGCGCGCGTAGATCAGGATGACCCCGGCGACGACGTTGGCCACCGCCGACGTCGATCCCAGCGAGAACAGCACGCCGATGAAGATGCCGACGCCTTTGAAGGCCGGCGAGTTCTCGCCCGGCAAGTAGGGATAAATGATGACTGCGGTGAAGGCGAAGAGCAGGAAGCGAACAATCTTATAGGTGGGTTGCGCCCATTCAGGATAGAAGCCCGAGATGCGGATGTTGCCGCGCTCTACCTCGCGCGCCAACACCTGGATAAACTTCATCACGTAGTACATCACCGCTACGATCACGACGATGTAAAACAGATTCGGCAGATAGTTCAAAAACGCGAGGCCCACGAACCTGAGCGGTGTGCCGATATAGCTCAGCAGCCTGGCGCCATGTTGGCGGGTCCACGGAAAATAGTTGAACTCGGTGGCCAGAAAAATCCAGGTGAACAGAAACAGCAAGAGGAAGCGCAGCAGCTTAACGCCGGCTATCAAGACAGCAGCCATTCGCTCGCCCGCCATGATCTGCGACTGCTGGATGCGAATCCCCTTAAATCGAGTCGCCATCGATCGCAACATAGTTAGCAGCCAGCGGGTGGCGCGGACCACCAGCCACACAATCAGCAGATAAAGCGCTAGCGTGACGACAGCGTAGATCGCCGCCCGGATGAGAAATTGGCTGCTGTGTTGCAGTCGGGCTTGCTCAATAGCATTTCGAATCCGGCCGGCGAGAAATGTTGCCAGCGCCTGCCGCGAGATGTGGTAGTGCTTAGCGTCATCGTCGGTAACCACCAGTAGCACGCTGTCGCCCAGCGTTATCGCTGTGCCGTAAGCAGAATCGCCGGCGGTGAGGTTCGCGAGGTCGGCGGCGGGAGCGTAGATGAGTTTGTCGAAGCGCTCCGAGGCGGCTTGGGCGCGGTCCTGCGCAGTAAAGCTGCCGATACCCTCGTAGATTCGCAGGATCTCGCGCCCTTCCAAGGTCACGGGATAGCCTGCGGTTTCCGAGCTCACCTGTGGTACGGGCTGCGCCGTGAGAGCCGTTGTAGCCAGCAAGAAGGCGAAGACTGCGAAGAGGAATTTGGCTGAGCGCAACGTGTGCCCTCCGGGCATGCACAACCTTAGCAGAACGTTTCTGCGGCCATGTTAGGGCATGTGGAGGCGGGACTCAAGGAAGCTGCGGGACAATGGATTGGAAAAGTCCTAATATCACGGACAGGAGGCGCGAACTGATGAGCTTGGACATCCCATCGAAGATCGAGCACGACATTCAGCAGTTTGCGCAGCAAGAGCAGTGGCTGAGTTCTGCAGCTCCGTCTCGAACTTCTTGATGTCTTTGGCGAGAAAACTCTGCATCAAAGAGCGCGCCAAGAAACCGAGAACGATTAGAACCGTGGCGTTGCTGCCCAGTGCAATCAGATTTTGGTAAAGCGCACTCATACACTATCGTCCGTCAGGAGCCGGCCACCCGCTGCAATCTTGCCTTTTCCTGGCGCGCCTTCAACCATTCCATCCAACGGTCAAGCCCTTCACCTGTGGTGCTGGAGACGTCGATGATCTCCATTCCGGGGTGGACGCGGCGAGCGTTCTCGCGGGCAAGGTCTGCGCTGAACGGGACGTAAGGCAGCAGGTCGATCTTGGTCAGGAGCATGAGCTCCGACTTGAAGAAGATGGAAGGATACTTGAGCGGCTTGTCTTCACCTTCAGTGGTGCTGAGCAGAACGATCTTCGCGTCTTCGCCGAGGTCGTAGCTGGAAGGACAGACCAGGTTGCCGACGTTCTCAACGATCAGGAGATCGAGATCTTCGAGTCCGAGATTTTCCAGCTTCCAGTCTTCCAGATGGCGTCCGATCATCTTGGCGTCGAGATGGCAGGTGCCGCCGGTGGTGATCTGCTTCACCGGGAAACCAAACTTGGCCAGCCGCCGCGCGTCGTTCTCGGTTTGCAGATCGCCGGTGAGCACGGCGACGCGTTCGCTCTTGTCCATGCGCTCCAGCGTGCGCTCCAGCAAAGCAGTCTTGCCTGATCCCGGCGAGCTGATGAGGTTGACGCAGAGAACGCCGTTCTGGCGGTAGCGCTCGCGCAGTTGCTCGGCAAGAATCTGGTTCTCGTTTAGGACTTTCTTTTCAACGGCGATACGGTTCATAAAGGCAGCAATTAGCAACTAGCAACTAGCAATTAGCTATCCTCGACCTCCATGTAGGCGATGTCGAGTTCTTCCCCGCTGATGCACTCGGTGGCAAACTCGCCGCACAACGGACAGCGCGGGTCGAAGTCGGTCATGCGAAATTCGTAAGCGCACTTCGAGCAGCGCTGCACGCGTGGAATTAATTCCAGATCGAGCGCGAGCGGCTCCAGTTCCGTATCCTTCACCAGGACCTCGAAGCCGAACCGCAGCGCGTCGCCATCGACGCCGGCGAGTTCTCCAATCTTAACCCCAACCTTCGAGATGTGAGCGCCGGGATGGCGTTCGGCTTCCTTTTGGACAGATTCGAGAATCGATGTGGCGATGCCAAGTTCGTGCATGGAAAAACCATTTCACCACAGAGACACAGAGGGCACGGAGAAGACTTGGAAGAATCACTTTTGCTTGAGCTATTGGCCCTCCCTGCCTGGTCCTCTGCTATGCAATGTCTAAATCAATTCATGGGAAGGCCACTAATGAAGAAATTCTCCTCTGTGCCCTCTGTGTCTCTGTGGTGAATCGACTTGAAAATGTCCGTAATCGGACAGCACTGCGACCAGAGAACCAAAGTCATCATAGCTCTTTGGTGCTTCTCGCGCGATGTCGGTAATTTTCCGGAAACATCTTCGCGGCAACTTCGTCTATCACCTCGTAGGTGCAGCTCGTCTTCGTTTTTTTGGGGTTCAACGCAGAATAGGTAGCTCACCATGGCAAAAGAGTTGGTTCTCCCAGCCAGCGCCAAGCTTTCCGCGGAGCCAGGCCAGCGTCTTAGTTTCGTCCGACGGCGTGGCCCGACGCTCAATGGGATCAAAGACTGGGGCCGCGTGTGGGCCATCGGCTTTGTCCTGTGGACGGTGCTGGCGTTCCTGAGCGCCGCTGGCGCACACGTCTACACCGCGTCGGTCGGCAGTCCGGAAAGCTGGGCGCAGCTACTGGCCTGGAACATGACCATCTCGGCCGTGTGGTCATTGCTGACGCCGCCCGTCTATGCGCTGTCGCGGCGATTCACCTTCGATCGCAGCAATTGGAAGATCGTGCTGCCACTGCACTTGGCGGCCAGCATTGCGCTCACTCTCGTAGGCGCGTCGGTCATTGTCTGGCTGGAGCCGTTCGTCACCTGGACTCCGGAAGCGCACCTGCCGTTTTCCGCGCACATGCTCTCGCGTGCGTTCATGGACTTCCAACGCTACTGGTACATCCTGCTGATCACGCAGGCGATTGGCTATTACGCGAAGTACCGTGAGCGGGAGCTGCAGTCATCTCAATTGGAGGCACAATTGGCGCACGCGCAGCTTGAAGTGCTGAAGATCCAACTGGAGCCGCATTTCCTGTTCAACACCCTGAACTCCATCGCGGCGCTGGCGCGCAATGACGGGCCGGCGGCGGAGAACATGACGCTCCAGTTGGCCGACCTGCTGCGCTTCTCGCTGGATGCGATGGGCGTGCACGAGGTGCCACTCAGCCGCGAGTTGACCGTGCTGCAAAAATACATCGACATTCAACAGACGCGCTTCCAGGACCGCTTGCAGGTGGAGATGGATATTGCCGGCAGCACTTTGTCGGCGCTGGTTCCGAATATGATCCTGCAGCCGCTGGTGGAGAACGCCATCCGGCACGGCATTGGGCCGCGCCGCACGCCCGGGCAGATTCGCATCTCGACTCGCCAGGTCTTCGACGAGCTGTGGATGGAAATCAGCGACAACGGGCTGGGGCTCACACGCTTCGGCGGCGAGATTCCGCCCGAAGGCGTTGGACTGCGCAACACCCGCGCCCGCCTGCAACAGCTCTACAACCACGATCACCGTTTGATGATGGAAGATGCGCCCGGCGGCGGCTGCATCGTCAAAATTCACATCCCGTTCCGCACTTATTCCGAGGAGGTCAGAACCACCGATGCCCATTCGAGTGTTGCTTAGCGACGATGAAGCTTTGGCGCGCGAACGCCTGCGCAGCCTGTTGGAAGAAGAGTCCGATCTGGAGATTGTGGCCGAGTGCGGCGACGGCAAGTCAGCCATCTCGACCATCAAGCGCGAGAAGCCGGACCTCGTCTTCCTCGACATTCAGATGCCGGAGATCGACGGATTCGGTGTGGTGTCCGCTCTGCGGGCCGAACAGATGCCGCTCACCATCTTTGTGACGGCCTACGATCGCTATGCGATGAAGGCGTTCGAGGTACACGCGCTCGACTACCTGCTGAAGCCGGTGGTGAAGGAGCGGCTGTCGGAGGCGCTGGGGCATGCTCGCAAGCAATTGCAGCAGCCGTCGGAAGGAATGTTCCAGCGGCGCGTCCTCAATCTGCTGGGCGAGCTGGATTCGCGGCAGAACGCGCCGCAGCGGATCGTGATCAAGGCCGACGGCGAGATTGTTTGCCTCAAGCCTGGCGAGATCGACTGGGCCGAGTCGGCGGGCAATTACGTTTGCCTGCATGTGGGCGGCAACACGCACATTCTGCGCGAGACCATCACTTCCCTAGAGACGCGACTGGGACATCGGCAATTCCTGCGCGTGCATCGCTCGACGCTGGTGAACGTGGATCGCATCAAAACGCTGCGGCCCTCGTTGTATGGGGACTATGCGATTCTGTTGCGCGATGGAACCAAGCTAACATTGAGCCGCGGGTTTCGGGAGACGGTGTTGAAGAGGCTGGGGACAGCGTAGAAGGGTCGCTGTCCGCTTTTCGCCAGAGCGTGGCGGGATTTTCGTTCAAAGACAAAGTAGTGCTGGTGCCGCGTTCTAGGCCATCCTTTGGCCGGCGGGGATTTTCGTTTGAGGCGTAGAAATGCCCCGCCGTAGCCAAAGCGTGGCTATAACGGGGCACACAGGTATCAATGTTTGCGGCGAACTTCAGCCCTTGTAGCCAGCTCCGCGCAGCGCCTTCCCGAAGCACTCGATGAAGTGGTTCACGCTTTCGGCTGTCGCCAGCGGACCCATCAGACCCACGCGGAAGACTTTGCCGGCGAGCGGTCCGAAGCCGCCAGCGATCTCGATGCCGTTTTCCTTCAGCAGCGTGGTACGCACTTTCGCGTCGTCCACGCCTTGCGGCGCTTTGGGAGTGTTCAGGTTCCAGATGCGGTGCTCGGGCGCGACCAGCATCTCCAGTCCCAGGGCTTCTATCTGCCGTACGAACTCCAGATGCGCTTTGTGATGGCGCTCCCAGCGGTTCTCGAGGCCTTCTTCTTCGATCAGCGCAAGTCCTTCGCGCAAACCGTAAAACATGGTCGCCGAGGCAGTGTGGTGATAGCGATGCGACTGGACGAGGTAGTCGGCGATTAGCTTGATGTCAAAATACCAGGAGCGATTGGGGGTGGTGCGAGCTTTGAGCCACTCCATCGCGCGTGGCGACACCGTGATGGGAGACAGACCCGGAGGACAGCTCAATCCCTTTTGCGAGCAGCTATAGGCGATGTCGATTCCGGTCTTGTCGACTTCGACCGGCATCGCGCCCAGCGAGGTCACGCAATCGGCGATGACCAGCGCGCCGACTTCGTGCGCGGCCTTGCAGATGGCTTCGCCGCGCTGGAAAGCGCCGGCTGAAGTCTCGGCCTGCACATACATCACGACCTGCGGCTTCTCGCGCTGGATGAATTCGGCGGCTTCCTTGTTGCCGAAGACCTCGCCCCACGGCTTTTCGAAACGAACTACGTCGCCGCCCTGGCGGCGGGCCATTTCGGTCATGCGGTCGCAGAAGAAACCATTGGCGAGGACCGCGACCTTGGTTCCCTGTACCACGAAGTTGCTGATTGCGGTTTCCATGCCGCCGCTGCCGGTGGCGGAGATGACGAAGGTCATCTCGTTCTTGGTGCCAAAGACGGTGCGAAGCAGGCGTTGAATATCGGTGGAAATTTCAAAGAAGTAAGCGTCAAGGTGGCCAACGATAGGCTGGGCCATCGCCTGATAGACGCGAGGATGTACCTGACCCGGGCCGGGACCATACAACAGGCGCTTCGGGGGGTGAACAACAATTTTTTCCATGAGAGCGGTCGGTTCTGCAACTGTAGCCATTAGGCGACTCCTTACATAGTAATGGATGTTCTCAGTATATCGACGCTGCATAAAGGCTGCTGTGATCTTTAACCATTGCGGTGGGACATAGGGGCTGGCGATTTCGACAGGCCGACGTCCAGTATTGACCACCCATCCTGGCTCGAGTTAGCGTACGCTGGCAGAGCGGAATAGCGGAAAGAAATCAATGGAACCGCGACTCTTCGCGGCTGGAAGTTTCATCTGATGCAGTGTGCGTGATTCAGCCTTCGTCGCACCAGTTGAGATGTGGGAGAAGGATAAGAATGTCGATACGCCGCCCCTTGCTTGGGTGTGTAGTTCTCTCAGTGGCGATGATGCCCGCGCTCTGCGTGGCGCAAAGCGAGCAGTCGACACGCTCGACGGAGTCGGCCAGGCTGCTCAAGAGCGATCCCCTGCACGTTTTCAGCGAATCGGTGCAACAGCTATCGAGCATCGTCACCAAGTCGGTGGTTCAAGTGCTGACGACGGGATTCGGCTTGACCACGGACGAACAAAAAAATGACACGGCGTTTCTGGAGGCGCAGCGCGGGATAGGGGCCGGGGTTGTGCTGTCGCCGGATGGATATATCGTTACCAATGCGCACGTAGTAGAGGGAGCACAAAGAATCCGAGTGCGCCTGCAAGGACTGGACAAGCAAACTGCGGCGCAAGTGGACGCTTCACCGCACGGACCTATCGAGGCCAAACTGGTTGGCATCGACCGGGTGAGCGATCTGGCAGTGCTCAAGATTGACGTCAAGGGGTTGCCGACGCTGCAACTGGCGGATTCCAACGATCTGAAGCAAGGGCAAGTGGTATTTGCCTTCGGCAGCCCGCTGGGACTGGAAAACTCCGTCAGCATGGGCGTGGTGAGCGCGACGGCGCGGCTGATCGATCCTGACAAGCCCGATATCTATATTCAGACGGACGCGCCCATCAACCCGGGCAACAGCGGCGGCCCGCTGGTGGATGTGGACGGCCACGTAGTGGGGATCAATACCTTCATTCTGTCGGAGTCGGGCGGCAACGAGGGATTGGGGTTCGCGATTCCCAGCGACGTAGTGCGCAACGTCTATGACCAGATCCGAGCCGAGGGGCATGTGCATCGCGGGCAGATCGGGGTGTATCTGCGCACGATTACGCCCGAACTGGTGGAGGGCCTGCACTTGCCCACCAATCGGGGCGTGCTGTTGCCTGACGTACTGCCCGGCTCCTCTGCCGACAAAGCCGGACTGAAGGTGGGCGATGTGGTGGTGAGCGTGGGAGGTAAGCCGGTCACCGATGTGCGGCACTTCGCCCTCGACTTGTACGCCTACAAGATCGGCCAGAATGCGGATATTGGGGTGCTGCGCGACGGTAAGGTACAGATCGTCGCGGTGAAGGTGATGGAGCGGCCGGACGATCCCGAGCGCTTCGCCGATATGGTTACCGGGCCGGAAAATCTGGTGAACCGCCTGGGCATCGTCGCGGTCACCGTCAACGACCAGTTACGCGATGCGCTGGGCGACCTGCGAATTCCCAACGGAGTGCTGGTGGCCGCGCGAACTCCCAGCAGCACGCTGCTGGGCGAGGGTCCGGAACCGGGAGACGTCATTCACGCGGTAAATGGAACGCCGGTACACGACCTGCCGCAATTGAAACAGGACCTGCGCAAGATGAAGCCGGGAGATACGATTGTGCTGCAGGTCGAACGCTCCGGCGTGCTGAGCTATCTGGTGCTGGAGTCGGAGTAAACGGGCTGGAAGTAAAGCGCGATCCCGACCGCACATCGTGCATTGCCGAGGAAAGTTTTGGATCGCGCTTTGTCGGCCTGAGCTCAGGGGCTCCATCATCTCAGCGGCTAAAGCCGGTGTCCTTTCCAGTCAAAAATGCACCGCTGAAGCGGTGCTCCATCCTATACAGCGGATGTGAAACCGCTATAGCCCCACGCTTCAAGCGGTCAGCCCTACGGCGCGAAGTAGCCGGAGATGTCGAGGATCAGTTGCGTCAGACCCTGGGCGTAAGCATCGATTGAGCCATTCGTCGTCGGCACGATCGCCATGTTCGACGTGATGAAGCCATCGTAAGCGTTCAGCGTCGAGACCCCGGGCTGGAGCTCGCCATCCGGCCACAAAGTGAGGAAAGGCATGGAGCCCGACGGCACAACCGTTGCGTTGAAGATGTAGGCCGCTGCGGTGCTGGCTGGCGCGCAGGTGCTGCCCTCAACGTTCACCGCTTTCTCGCCCATGAAGGGCTGCCCGTGGTTCTGGCGGGTATCCAGCACGCGACAAGGCGGAGCCGGATACATTGACAGCCCACCCGTTCCCGCCGGTGCGAAGTAGCCGTTGATATCGATTAACAGATCGGTGGTGTTGTAGGCGTAGACGTCGATCGCGCCGCCCGTCCCCGCCGGCACGATCGCGGCGTTGGCAACAACCGTGGCCGTTGGGTTGTTAAGGGTGGAGACGACCGGTTGCGGATCCCCCGCGGGCCAGACCGACAGATATCCCAACTGCTGTCCCGAAGGATTGGGCACCACCGTGAAATTCAGCGAGTACGCCAGGGGATTGAGACCTGTTGGAATGCAGGTGGTGCTCTCCCGCAGCGGAAAAGTGCGCTGCGCTTGCGCCTGCAGGCGTGGCCCTCCCAGATCGCCGACAGCGCCGCGAGTGTCAACCAGGCGGCAGGGAGTGAGCGGATAGAACTGATAGGTCTCGGAGCCAGGCGTAGTGAAGTAGCCGTCGATGTCGAGGATGACGTCGGTGATATTGCTGGCGTAGACGCTGACTGCGCCTTGGCTGCCGGCAGGCACGATGGCAGCGTTGGCCTTCGTACGGCCATCTGGGGAGTTCATGGTGGAGACAACAGGTTGAGCTTCACCGGCCGGCCAGATCGTTAGATACCCCAATGATTCATGAGGCACAACCGTGACATTCAGCGAGTAGGCGGCAGCGCCGGAGGGTATGTTGCAGCCGCCAAGTTGCGGGATGGAGAAGTCCCTCCACGTGCCGCCCTGGATGGGATCGTTATCGCCACGCGTGTCCACCAGCCGGCAGGGGGTAACTGCGAGAAACTGTACGGGCGCGGTGAAGTAGCCGGATACTTGGTATGGCTGCGTCATCGTGAGATTGCAATGGCCAGTACCGGTGCAGGCGCCACTCCAGCCGCTGAAGGTCCATCCTTGTGCCGGCGATGCGTTCAGCGTGACGCCTGTATTTGCGAGATAGAAGTGGCTGCATGATCCAGGGCAGTTGATGAGGCCATCGACGCTGGCCACGCTGCCATGGCCGAGAGTCGATACTGACAACTCGTAGTACACCGGGCTTTGACTGAACTCGGCCGTGACCGAACGGCTGCTGACCACCGTGACCATGCACGTATTTCCGTTCTGTGAATCACAGCCCGTCCAACCGCTGAAGAAGGAGCCTCGGGCAGGACTGGCGGTAAGTATCGCCTGACTGCCGCTGTAGTAGCTGTAGGAACAGGTTGTACCGCAATTGATAAAACCGTCCTGGCTGGCAACTGTACCGCCGCCAGTGCCAGACAAGCTCACGGTCAGCGACGGGAAGGACAGAGGATCATATCCCAGGTCGGAGAAGATGGCCCAATTCGTCGCAGCCAGACCGACGCGCTCTGGAATGCACTGGAAAGGTGTGGATAGATATTGCATGCCTGGAGGAAGCGTATCTCCGTCCTGCACGGTGGCCGCAACGACGCCTACTCCATCACCAAAGGGCGCGGTGTTTGCGGCTTGAAGAATCTGGTTTTGATACGTCGCCGCGCAATTCTGGAAACTGTCGGTGTTGTACAGCAGGTCCAGATACATGCAGGCGCTTACCATTTGTCCGGTAAACTCCCAGGCTATGCCGGCATCCGGTAGCGCCGGAACCAGGTCGAATCCGGAATGATTGATACCCCCCGCTGTCACGCTTTGGGTAAAGTTTTGAAACGTGAGCGGTTCCTGTTGGCAGCCGAAGTTTTGCGTCTGGGTAGAATAGTTGAAGACGGTCTGGGTTGGCAGTTGCCAGTTGATGCTGTTGGGATTGGGAACGCCGAACATCAACGATCCTGCGAGCTCCAGGGTGGGAAAGCTCTGAGCATCGAGAAAAGGGCATGTATTGATGACGTCGTTACCACGCGGAGGTCCATTGGGACATACACCCGGGCCGCTCATCGTATTCATCGGCACGGTCCCAGCATTGAAGAGATTGTTTACAGGGTCATACATGGCCAGCACGAAGCTGCCGGCAACATTGGCATCGTTTGTCCATTGCGCCGCGGCGCCTGGGTTGCCCAACGCGGCTTCAATCTGGGCCAAAACGCTGAATGCCGCGAAGATGTCGGCATTATTTTCCGTCGACTTGCCTAGATTCACTGTTCCTTTGGGGCAGGGGGCCGGCGGAGGTGGGCAATCGCTGTATCCAAAATATCCGGCAAAATAGCCACCGTAGCCATTAGGATTGGGATCTTGCAAGTTAACGATCCAGTTGCCAATGATCAAGGCATCGTTCAAATAGGTCATGATTCCGGTTTGCTGAAAGGCCGTGGCCAGCGCTAGGATTGCGAAGGCATTGTTGCCTCCCGTTGCTCCATCCTGGACGAGGCAAAACATTGTCTGTCCGCAAAGGTTTGAGCCCTGAGGGACAGAGAATCCCGCCAGGCGGACATCTCCTGCTTTTCCGAGTTCTCCATTAGTATTCTGATCATTAAGTAGGCCAATGTCCCCTTCTTCGTAAGCGCTGTGTAATCCACACGAACACGTAGCGGGAGTACATCTGCTGTAGCAACCGCTTTGCTCCATCATGGGTGACTGCGGTGTGTAATCTCCATGATTATCATGGAATAGCGCGTAGTCCAGCGCATTTGCGATCTCCTTTGCGTTGGCTAGATCGCTTTGCTGACCGCGATGCAAGAGCGCCAGCATTGTTAGCGCACTCTCGTAAACGGTGGTCATGTTGCGGTTGTTCTGGTCCGGGGGAATCGGCTTAGCAGATTGCGGCACAACGCCGAAGCTCTGCGTGCTGAAAGGAAGCGAAAGCGTTTCGCCTGCCATTTGTCCGCTGCGACTGGGCGTGGGCGTGAATTGGATGTTGTCCAGCAGGACGGTTCCGCTCTGGGTCGTCTGCACCCCGAACAGCACGTTCATGTTCGCCAAGTCAAAAGGCCCAAACTGGCATTCGGAGAACATGCTAAGCGGGTAGGACATGTGCTGAAAACTGAAAGAGGGGAGCAGTTGCGTGGAGTTCTGCAGCGTGCAGCGCCCCACTCCAAAGTAGACTGTGGCCCCGTCGGGCGACCGAACATCGAATTCTACTGTTGTTGCGCCTCGCAGATCGTACCCGTTGCACGAGTACATACCCCCTTGGGCTTGGCACTCATGGTTCGCGGACAACACGCCCCAGTTCTCCGGCTCTTCGATGTTCACACCAGTCAGCTCCTGGGGGCTGGTGAATGTGAATCGGAACACGGTACCTTGCGTCACGTCGTAATGCATCGTGTCGCCGGGCATGAAGCAGCCAGTGGCCATGTCGGCGGGGTTGTTGATGCAGCCTGCGTCAGAGGCGATCGACCCGAGGTCACCAAACTCCCCCGATGGAAAGCCGTGATTGAACCCGGAATCCTGGTCCTGGTAAACATAGAAGCTGGCCTGGTTGGCCGAAGTTCGGGCGTTAAGAAGTTGGTATGCCGAACTGCCGATGTTTGTGATCGTACCCAGACCAGGGCCACTCAATGCTGCCGATTGCGGACTGTTGCTGGCGTCGTCGAAAACCAGGACGCTTGCGGTGCGACTGCCCGTGCCTGTAGGGGCAAAAATAACTTTAATCTCACAATGGGAGCCGGCGTTAAGCGACCCGATGCAGTTGCTGCTTTGCAGGAAGTCGCCGTTGAAACTTCCGCCAACAAGA
This sequence comes from Candidatus Korobacteraceae bacterium, assembly GCA_049516475.1. GTDB lineage: Bacteria > Acidobacteriota > Terriglobia > Terriglobales > Acidobacteriaceae > Bog-257. The sequence continues at coordinate 12,159 of JBEKTC010000058.1, forward strand.
ACACTGCTGATACGAAGCGTGCTGTTGCCCGTGTTTGTAAGCATGATGGGCTGGAAGGCGCTCTGGGTTCCGATCGTCTGGGTTGCAAAGCTCAGGGTTGGAGGAGACAAGCTTACGCCTGGCTGCCCGTATGCGGGCAGAGAGGATGCGGCGATCGTTATTACGAGGACTAACAGCAGTGGGCGGGACGTGGTCCGCATGAATTCCTCCCGAAGAGCCTTCCTTGGGATCGGTTGCAGTGGGACTGTGAGAGACACTTGTATTCCCTAGGATTTGCAAAACCAGCATCGCTGGAGCAGACGGTGCTTACCGCGACATCGCGCCCGGATTTGGACGGTACTTGGATAGAAGCCGAATGTTAGCACCGTTGGCGCTTCGTCTAATAGGAATTTTCTGCGGACTCAGCGAAATTCCATTTCGGGAATGGGCAAAGATACTAGCACTTTCGTAACTTGACCTGATTTGTGCGCGATTGTGTGGCGACCGATAGTCCACAGCTCGCGCCCGGCGAGAGCGCAGGTGGACGAAGGCTATCCGTTTTATGTCGAGCCCGGCTGAGCGTTGGGAGACGATTACGTTTTCGTGACAGAGAAGTTCGGGCCCTCGCCCGAACCACGCATTGCCATCCCATCACTCAACCGCAGACTTATGGGGCGAAGTAGCCGGAGATGTCCAGAATCAGTTGCGTCAGTGCAGCGGCGTAAGCATCGATGGAACCGTTCGTCGTCGGCACGATCGCCAGGTTGGACGTGGTGAAGCCATCGTAGGCGTTCAGGGTCGAGACTACGGGCTGGGTCTCGCCATCAGGCCACAAGGTGAGGAAAGGCATGGAGCCCGACGGCACAACGGTTGCGTTGAAGATGTAAGCCGCTGCGTTGCTGGGCGTAGCACAGGCGCTACCCACCACATTCACGATTTTCTTGCCCATGAAGGGCGGCGCGTTGTTCTGGCGGGTGTCGAGCACGCGGCAAGGCGCCACCGGATAGAGCGACAAGCCGCCCGTTCCGGGCGCGGCGAAGTAGCCGTCGATGTCAACTAAAAGGTTGGTGGCGTTGCTGTGGGCGTAGAAAGCGGTTGTATTATTGCTGCCCGCCGGTACGATGGCTGCATTGGCTACGACAGTTCCAGTGTTGTCGTTGAGGGTGGAAACAATGGGTTGCGGCTCGCCTTGGGGCCACACCGTCAGATAATCCAACCCTCCAGCGGCCGGGAGGACTGTGACGTTGAACGAATAGGCCGTCGCGCTGCTGGGAACGCCGCAATTGGGAGGAATCGGGTAATCGCGTTCCACTCCCGCCTGCAGCATGCCTTGGTCCTGACCGTTACGGGTGTCGACGATGCGGCAGGGCGTCAACGTGTAGAACTGAAAGGTCCTGGATGCAGGCAGCGCGAAGTAGCCATCGATGTCGAGGATAACGTCAGTGGTATTGCTTGCATAGACGCTCACCGCATCATTGCCGGAAGCCACAATCGCTGCGTTCGCTTTGATGCGACCATCGGTCGAGTTCATGGTGGAGGCGTAAGGCTGAACTTCTCCGGTAGGCCAGATAGTCAGGTACGCCAGTGGTCCGTGCGGCGAAACCGTGACATTCAAGGAGTAGGCAGCGGCGCTGGTTGGAATGTCGCAGCCGCCGAGCGGGATGGGGAAGCTGCGGGAAGATCCGCCGGTAATGGCAGGACCGCCAAATGTACCGTCTGGTCCGCGCGTATCCACCACGCGGCAGGGCGAGACAGGAACAAACTCAAGAGGGCCGAGGACCTGGAAGACCGCGTAGGTGACCAACGTGCTACCGGGTATTGCCACCTGGACCGCACCAGTAGTTGCGCCGGCGGGTACGGTGGTGGTGATTTCGGAGGATGAGACAACATGGAAGGGCGACGGGATGCCGTTGAACGAGACGCTGGTCGCGCCGGTCAGATTCGTCCCGAGGATAGTGATGGGCGCTCCAACAACGCCGAAGGCAGGCAGCGTTTCCAGGAACGGAGGAAGGCCCACGCCCAGTTTGAAGACGGTGCCGCAACCGCCCTGGCAGTTGGTGCTGCTCCCCCCTTTGCTGGTTGTTCCGTAGAAGTATCCGTCGGTGCCTTGAACAAGCCCACCGGTGGGGGTAGCGCCATCCGTGCTGACGAAGGCGTGCAAGGTAGTGATTGTGCCGGATGTGTTCGTTTTGAAGACGGTGCCGCAGCCAAAGACGCAGTCATTATTGCCGCCACCTTGTTGGGCCGTCCCGTAGAAATTGCCATCGTCAGCTTGCAGTAGGCCTACGGGAGTGTAACCGTCCGAGAAGCTGAAGGTGTGGATGGTGGTCAGAGCGCCGCTGGGGCTCATTTTGAAGAGCGTGCTTACGGTGGTGCCGTAGAAGTTCCCGTCGAGGGCTTGCATTATCTGGCCGGGGTCAAGGCCGTCCGCACCGTCCTGGAAGGTGTACAGCGTAGTCAGAGCGCCGCTGGGCGTCACTTTGAAGGCCGTGCCGCAGCCAAACGTACATTGGCCGCCGAGGTAGCCACCTTCCAACGTGGTCCCATAAAAGCTGCCGTCCGCTCCCTGCACTAGGGCCGCGTTAGGAAAGGCGCCATCAGGACCGCCGTCGTGGCAGTTACCCTGGGGACAAAAGGTGTACAGCGTAGTCAGGTTGCCGCTCAGCGTGATTTTGAAGATAGTGCCACAGCCAAAACTTTCACATTGATTCGCCGCCCCGCCTTGGTACGTGGTGCCGTAAAGGTTCCCGTCGCGCCCCTGCACCAGCGCTGCAGCGGGACGGTAGCCGTCCGTGCAGTTCGATTGGGAGCAAAAAACGTAGAGCGTGGTCAGCGTCCCGCTGGGTGTGATCTTGAAGACTGTGCCACAGAGATTGGAGCCACGAGGGCAACTGGCGCCCCCGCCTGACGAGGTGGTCCCGTAGAAGTTCCCGTCGGTGGCTAGAACCAGCGCAGAGGGACCGTTGCCGTCGGTGTCGTTGAAGCTGTGCAGCGTGGTCAGAGCGCCCGCGCTGCTAATCTTGAAGACCGTTCCGTTGCCGTTCGCTCCTCCGGTCGCGGTTGTCCCGTAGAGGTTGCCGTCATAGCCTTGTACCAGCCATCCGGTAGGGGCGTTGCCGTCCGGGCAATTGGCTTGCGAGCAAAAGCTGTAAAGACTGGTGAAGCTGGTTGCCGGCGAGGCAATCGTCGTCGCGGCACAAAGCACAAAGACGACGCAGACCATCCTAGATAAGCTGAGCTTCCCCAACGGTAGACCATTTGCGGCGTTCATGTTTTCTCCCGACGAAGTCTTCGCTGTGACGGCACGTGCCCGATAACAGATACATGTCTTCCTGAGTTGGTAGATCGGCGGCGCTGGAACCTCACTGCTTGTTGGCGCTCGATTGAAACGCGCTGGATTGAGGCGAATATTAGCACCAATTTCGCTTCGCTCGATGACTTTTTGTGGTCTTGCTGAAAAGCATTCTGGGAAGGAGAAACGGTACTGGCACTTTCGTAATACTTGGCTGATTAGGGAAGTGTCCCCCTGGCTCTGGCGCTTCTGTGTCAGTAGCCAGTTGGTAGTTGGCAGCTGGCGGTTGCTCAGAAACCCACTCTGTTGCCAACACCGGGCGACAAGGGTGGGGCTGGCGGCACGCAAAATACAAGCTTCGCAGCGTGTCGCCATCCCGATACCAATTTCCCCTACGGCGCGAAGAAGCCGGAGATGTCCAGAATCAGTTGCGTCAGGGCAGCAGCGTAGGCGTCGATGGAACCGTTGTTCGTCGGCACGATTGCCATGTTAGACGTGATGAAGCCGTCCTCGGCGTTCAGCGTCGAGGCTTCAGCTTGTTGCTCGCCATCGGGCCACAAGGTCAGGTAAAGCATGGGGCCCGGTGGCACCACCGTCGCGTTGAAGATGTAGGCTGCTGCGTTGCTGGGCGGAGCGCAGGCGCTGCCCTCCACAGTTACCGTTTTCTTGCCCCTAAAGGAGCCGCCGCTCTGCCGCGTGTCCAGCACGCGACACGGCGCCACCGGATACATGGACAGCCCCCCGGCTCCCGGCGCGGCAAAGTAGCCATTGATGTCGATCAACAGATCGGTGGTGTTGTAGGCGTAGACTTCGATGCCGCCATCGGCACCCGCGGGCACG
>JBEKTC010000059.1:0-16266 GCA_049516475.1 Candidatus Korobacteraceae bacterium
GCATAAACCGCGGGCGCGGCGTTGATGGCGAAGTAGTCGCCGGGATACATGGAGCATGCGGCGATCAGGGCCAGCACGGCGACGATGCCTTCGCACATCATGGCGCCGTATCCAATGAAGCGTGCGTCCGATTCCTTCCACAACATTTTCGGAGTGGTTCCGGATGAGATGAGCGCGTGGAAGCCGGAGATTGCGCCGCAGGCGATGGTCACAAACAGGAACGGGTACAGCTTGCCTCCAATGATGGGGCCGCCGCCGTGAATGAATTCAGTTACCGCGGGAAACTGAATATTGGGGTGAACGATAAAGACCCCGATGATCAGAAGGACGATGGTGCCGAGCTTCATATAAGTGGACAAGTAGTCTCGCGGTTCCAGCAGGAACCAGACCGGCAAGACCGACGCAACAAAGCCATAGATCGCCATTGCGAAGACGATCTGATGACCGCTGAACGTAAGTATGTGTGCGTAGGAGGAGTCGGCAAACCAGCGTCCGCTGATGACGGCGCCGAGGAGCAGAATCACGCCCGCAATGCTGGGTCCGACAATCCTGATCTGACCAGGAGAGCTCTTGAACATGTACACGCCCATCAAGATGGCGATGGGGATGGTCATCCCAATGGTGAAAACTCCCCACGGACTGTTAGCGAGGGCATTGACGACGACGATGCCGAGTCCGGCCAGTGTGACCAGCAGAATGAAGAGCAGCGCGATCATCGTGACCAGTCCGGCGTAGGGCCCGACTTCGGTTCGTGCCACGTCAGCCAGCGAGCGTCCCTTGTGGCGTACCGATGCCACCAGCACGGTGAAGTCATGGACGCAGCCGCAGAGGACAGCGCCAAACAGGATCCAGAGAAATCCCGGAGCAAAGCCGAATTGCGCGGCCAGCGTTGGTCCCACCAGCGGACCTGCACCGGCAATCGCCGCGAAATGATGACCGAACAACACCCACTTCGGAGACGGCACATAGTTGTGACCGTCTTCATAAACGTGCGAGGGAGTAATGCGGCTGTCGTCCAGGGCAAGCACTTTAGCGGCGATGAACGCGCTGTAATAGCGATAGCCGAGCGCGAAGACACACAGTGTGCCCAACAGGATGGGAAATGTATTCATGAAGAGCCCCCAATATGATTTCCGTCGGGTGCCTACTGGGCGGCAATTCTTCCAGCCTAAACAAAGAACTCAGAACGAAGAGAAAGAACCGGCTGGAATTCTCGCTTTAGCTCCCAACAGCCGCATACTATACCCATTCGAGCAGTCGAGCGCGTTCTTTTTTCCCGGACGGGCGAAATGCGCCTGAAACTCGGCCAGACCGGGGCCGCTCTGATCAAGTCAACCGAGTTCATGATCATCCGGCTGTAGCGCCGCCCGGTACTTCTTCGCGATTCCTTCTGCAAGACCTGCTGACCTCGCAACTCTTGAACGCAGGACGGGGCGCCATCGTTAAAAACGCATTAAATCGCTTTGACATAACTATTTAAATCGCTTAAAGTCGTATCCCGCTGCCGCATTTCGAACAGGCCGCGCAATCCATCTCAGGGAAAAAACCAGGAGAACTATGAGGTACCCTTCCGCTGCCGTGGCATTCCTTGTCGCCGTTCTCTGCATGGAAAATCTAGCTATTGCCCAATCTCCAGTCGATCCGGCAACGTCAACGCCCCAAACGGGGGCGAGCCTTTCCGGCATGGTGACGGACCAAACTGGCGCAGCCCTCCGCGATGTCGCGGTCACAGTCAAGAACGTCGATACAGGTGCAACGCGCACGATCAGAACCGACGGCGGAGGACACTATCAGGCGTCCGGGTTGTCTGTGGGGCACGTCGAGATTCGTGCGGCAAAACAAGGGTTCGCCGATGAAACGCGCACCGGAATCAGCTTGGCGGTTGGCCAGGATGCCACGGTCGACATTCAGATGCGGCGGAGCGGCCCCGACGCCTGCGCCAGCGGCCACGAGTTCCTCACTACCGATTGCACGCTGACCTGGCACGGAATCACGCTGTACGGTGCGTATGACATCGGCCTCGGGTGGGTCAGCCACGGCTTACCAAACAACGGCTATAACTACGAAGGCGAATCTCTGGTGAACCGAAACGGCTATCAAAGTCGATTCCTCGCCGCACCGAACAACCTGCAGCAGACGGGTCTGGGCGTCAGGGGCAAGGAAGAGTTCGCGCCTGGCTGGTCGGTTGTGTTCAACGCTTCCAGTGGAATCAATCCGCAGTCCGGCCTGCTGGCCAACGCGTCGGCCACCCAGACCGCCAACAACGGTCTTCCCCGGGCCGCCTATACGTTCGCCATCGACGGCGCGCGCGCTGGCCAACCCTTCAATGACGAAATCTATGGCGGTATATCGTCCACGCTTTTCGGCACGCTGACCTTCGGTCGTCAGCGTTCTCTCGGTACCGATGCGATGCTGGTTTACGATCCGGCCGGGGGAGCCTATGCCTTTTCGTACATCGGGTATAACGGCACCATGGCGGGCGGCGGCGATACCGAAGACTCCCGTTGGGACGACGCCATTAAGTATCGCCTCACCTATGAGCGGATCCATTTCGGCGCGATGTATAAATTCGCCGACGGTACTGGCGGCTGCTACTCGGCCTCCGCAACCTGGACCGCGGCCAACTGTACGCCGGAATCGGCGCACAACAACGCCTTTGGATTCGACCTTGGCGGAGAATACGGCAAGTTCTCCGCCGACGTCGTCTATCAACATTACAATCAGGCGATCAGCGTATTGAACCCCTTGCTGGGACCTCAGAGTCCGACCCAGCCTTATCAGTCGACCACCAACAGCATCAATACAAATCCCATTACCGGGAACAATGTGATCCCAACGACCAACACCGTGTATGGCATCGTTACCGACAACAATGCCATTATGGGCGCTGTCAAATATACGTGGAACCCCTTCAAGTTCTATGCCGGCTACGAATACATCTGGCAGAACAACCCGTCGGACCCGTTAGGCGTTGGCGCCTCGGACCAGGGCGGTTATCAACTGAGCGGAGTCGAAGACAACAATCTTGATTCTGAAAAGAACGTGCAGGTGTGGTGGACGGGCGCGAGGTACGCTTTCGACAGCAAGACCAACATCACGTTCGCCTGGTATCAGCAGCGGCAAAACGACTTCCGTGTTCCCCCGGAGTGCTCGCCTGAAGCCGGTTTCCGCGCTTCCTGCGCGGGCAGCCTCAACGAGACGTCGCTATTTGCGGATCATCACTTCACCCCACGTTTCGACGCTTTTACCGGACTGGCGTATTCCTACGTGGCCGGCGGCCTGGCCATCGCAATTCCTCATGGCCCCGGCGTCCCCTATTACCGCAACAACAACTTTGCTCCGTTAATCGGTGGTCGTTTCGCCTTCTGATCGTTTCTGCGGTTTATTTGCACTCGTCCGCTAGACGCTTCACGGTTTTGACTTCGAACACTTCCTGCTCGGTTGCGCTCGACGCACCCCCCGCAAGCGTACTATCCGCCGTTCTCATCCCCGGCTTGCCGGTAACTTCAATCTGGCGGCCGACCTGATGGCCAAGCTTGTTGAGAGCGCCGACAAGTTGATGGGTCGTCCCGTTTTCTTCGGTGAGCGTGTAAGTATTGTGCGAGTTCTGCAGACATCCCTGGAGTGCGGGTACGTCAGACGTCTTGCCGGAATCTTGCGCTTGCAACCAGACCGCCGAGATCAACAGCAACAGAGAAAGCATGAATGTCTTGCGCACTAGAAATCTCCTTTTGACGCCTTGACAGCGTCACGTCATCTTAGGAACGTTATCACCGCCGGTCAATATCACTGCCAATCAATGGATAACGGCACCACGCTAAACCTGTATTGAAGATCTCATCGACTTTACCAATGGGTCGATTGTAAGACGGGAGTACCGATATGGGGCGCATAACCGTAAAGTGGTAGGGCCTTTGGAAGCTCGGCTCTATTGCTCTATCCATCTTAATTATCAATACCTTGCGAAGAATCAGGCATCTCGTCTACCACTTTTGTCACATTCAGAGTGTGTCCTGCGTCACATTTAGCTTTGTCGAGTCTCCGTTAAATTCTGCTCCAGGCCATTCACCAGGTGGACTTTACGCGGTTACCAATCCCAGCGCCTAGGCTTTCCCACCTGACAAAGAAATGTGCCAACTCTTAGGAGGCGAAATGATGCGAAACTCCTTCCGGTCAAAGGCAGGGTTCTGGGTTGCCACCGCATGTCTTGTGATGGCCGCAACTGCATTTGCTGCCGATTCAACTAATCCCACAGCAGCGCCAGCTACCACGGCTACGGCCACTGCGGCGACCGCCGCGGCGCCGACTGCCGCTGGTCCCGGCTCTGCGATCAGTCCCTCTCTCGTCGATCTGCTGGTGAAGAAGGGAATTCTCACGAGCGCAGAGGCCAGCAGTCTGCGCAATGCATCCGGCTCAGCAGCCATGGAACAACTGCTCCTTCTGCTGAAGTCTAAGGGCGTCGTCAGTGACACTGAAGCGGCTGACTTGAAAACCGCAAGCCCTGACGCTGACACAATGCATTCCCTGGTCGATATCGAACCAGGTATGGCGACAGCAAACCTGACCACTGCTTCGGGGCAGACCAAGCCCGCGGAGCCAAGTGGCCCTACCGTGATTCCGGCCATTGCGCCATTACGGGTTCTGCCGCTGAATCCGCCGACCAAAGATGGACTGCTGGGTATTAAGCTCGGCTCGGGCGCAGTAATGTCGCCTTATGGGTTCATCAAATCCACCGCAGCGTACGACTCCTACCAGCCCTATGGTGACGACTTCATCAAGCCGTTGTTCTTGGCGGGCGGCACGAATTCCGGCCCGGGTAGCAATCCGGAATTCCATTTGAAGGCGCGTTCCACCCGGTTCGGTACCAAGTTCGAGTGGCCCGATATCTCAAAGAACATCACCGTCACCGGACAAGTCGAAGCCGACTTCGAGGGCAACTTCAGCGCCGTCGACAACCGCAACGTCTCCAGCATCCGCAGCAGTGCGCTGGCTCTGCGTCTGGCCTACGGCCGCATTGACTGGACCGTGGCGCCGAACTCGGACGTCTTCTTCGAAGCTGGACAAGACTGGACGATCTTCGGCTCGAGCGCGATGATGAACCTGTTCGAGACCACCTTCTTCGGCGCCTACTGGGGCAACGTTTACGAGCGCGCTCCCCAGATGCGCTTGGGCTTAGTGCAGAAACTAGGCGGTTCGCGTGATTGGAAGCTCTCCCCAGAGTTTGCCATCATGATGCCATCCGAGGGTGATCTTCCGGGAACTAGAATTACTTGCCCTGCCCCCGTGGAGGGTGTAGAGCCGGTTTGCACTGCGGCCAACCTCGCGATCACCAGCCAACTCGGATACGGCGAACGCCAGGGAGCCGACAACGCTAAACCGGACGTGGAATCCAGGCTGGTATTGCAATTCCAACTGGATAAAGCTCCCGGCGTAGTTCCTGCGCAGATCCTTTGGAGCGGCTTCTACAGTGGCCGGCAGATGACAGTTTTGTCGTCAGGCGTTCCGGAGGCCTACGCGGCGGCGTTTCCAAACGGCGTCGACCTCAACAGCAACGGTTATGGAAACCAGTTTGCAATCTCACTTCCAACTCGCTGGGCGACGGTCGTCGCCAGCGCCTACGCGGGAGCTGACCTGAGGTTCATGTTCGGTGGCCAGACCTTGTCCTACTACAACCAGGCAGCCGGGCTGACTAATACGGCAGACGGCTACTCGGTCGACTACAACGCGGCGGTTTTCGGCACTAACGCGGCTGGGCATGCCGTGGTTGCGCCGCAACTGCCAGTGCGCGGCTACGGTGGATTCCTTCAAGCCGGATTACCACTCTCGCGCTGGTTCAACGCTGATCCAAAAGGCAGAAATGCCGGATGGCAGGCTTACTTCGAATACGGTATAGACGCTGTTAACGCCACTGACTTCTATCATGACAAGGACATTGGCGCGGACGGCGGCGGGCCCATCAAGAGCACCATCAAAGCCGCGACCATCTTCTACAAGATGAACCCCTGGGTTCAGTTCGGTTTTGAAGAGAGCAATTACTCCAGCTACGGTGTGCCGGCAATCAGTGGTAAGGATGCTGGAATCTGCAACGCCACCAAGGTCGGCAATCAGCCAACTTGCAGTGCAACCGACTGGCGCACGGAGTTCGGCCCAGTATTCACCTTCTAACAACCCAAGAACCACTTGACCAATGGGCGGCCCGCGTTAGCGAGCCGCCCTTTTTCTTTGCCGGAAGGCCTTAGGTCTATTCGGGCAGGACTTCGCCCCGGGTTTCTACTGCAAAGGGAATCACCAGCAGTCCGATCCCAAACGCAATCGCGGTGAACGCAACCGGCTTGCCAGTGTTCCCATATGATTTGACCAGCGCACCGATGGCGAAGTTGACTCCAGCAGCCAGGAAGCGTCCGAACGAAGTGGTAAACGCAAACGCCGTGGCGCGCACACTCGTTCCGTACTGCTCCGGTAGCCAAAGAGTGAACACGGCGAAGTTGCCACCGAAGAAGCCCAGGAAGAACAGTACCGCTATAAACGGATGGAGTCCTTGCGGCAAGTAGAATGACCAGCCGAAGCTGAGCACGATGCAGATCCCCATCCCCAGAAAATAAAAGGCGAGGGTTCGCTTGCGGCCAAAGCGTTCGGCCAGTAACGGAACCGCCAGGCATCCCAGAATAGTGCCGAGCGACAGCAAGCCCATCCCGACCGAAGACGTGCGCACAGCTTGCGGCTGCAACATGCCGGCGCGTTTCGCTAAGTAGATAATTGCTGTCGGCGCGTACACCGCAGCCGCCCACAGTCCACAGATGGCCGCGGTCAGCAGGACGGTGTTGACCAGTGTGCGCCGTATGTACGGAGGACTGAAAATCTTGCTCAGGGAAGAAAGTCCGCCCGCAGCTTTGACCTTGGCTTTTTGTTGCCAGCGCTCGGGCTCCTTCACGCGGAACAGAACCATGAAGGCTACGATGACCGGCGTCATGCCGCACCAGAACATGGCACGCCAGCCAAAGTGCGCTCCCACGGTGTAGTTCAGGGCCGAGGCCAGAAAGAAGCCTGCGTAATAACCGGTTTGCAGATATCCAGCGCCCATCTTGCGACGGTCTTCCGGCCACGCTTCGGCGACGTAGGTGCCCGCCAGCGCCCATTCGCCGCCAATCCCGATGCCCGCCAATAACCGGAACAATCCCAATTGCCATACCGTTTGCGACATCGCCGCTGCGCCAGTGAAGATCGCATAAACGAAGATGGTGGCGGCCAGCACTCGCGTGCGGCCAAACTTGTCGGCAATCGGCCCCCAAATCAACGACAGTCCCCATCCCACCAGAAAGAGCGCAAACAGGATGGATCCGGTGTACCCGACCGTCGCGGGAGTGGCTTTGATGCCCGACTTCGGAAGCAGTTCGGTGAGTGCAGGGCTGAGAACCAGCGCATAGATCACCGAATCCATGCCGTCCAGTGTCCAGCCGGTCCAGGCGCCCCAGAATCCAGTGATCTGCTGGCGTGAGAGTTTAGTGTGAGTTGACGGTACGGGAAGCGTGGCTGCGTCGTTCGCCATTGATGTCCTCCTCTGCAGGGGGGTAAGCAAAAAAGACATCTAAGCTGCGTTTCGAAAGCTGCGGACATAACTCAATAACCGAACCGTGAGCGCTCACTTAACGGTTCCAGCTTTATGGGTGCGCGCAGAAGGATAACACGGCGCGATGAAAGAGAACGAAAAAGCTATACAAAAAGGAAGCGCCCCATCCGTCGATGGGGCGCAGCACCAGAGCAGTCGCGGTTCTCAATTCGTATTGCCGGCGTGTAGGTTAGTGTCGGACGTAGCGGCTGAATTTACGGCAGCGCTGGCGCGGCCGGTTGCATTTGGCGCGGCCTTGGCCTCAGGTTTTGAGGTGCGCTTTTGCTGAGGCTGGTAATAGTCGTTGCATTGGTACTCCGGATAGGAGCTGCAACGCTGCGCGTAGGCCACGGCCTGGTCATAGGCTTGAAGTTGACAGGCCCTCAGGGCGGCCAGACTCGACCAGCACGCATCGTTGTGCGGGTCTGGCAGACTGTTTTGTGCCGGCAAAGTTGCTACGGAAACTAAGAGCAGAACACCAATCGAAATGAGCTTCAGGGTTTTCATAATCGTCCTCCTTGCTGGATATAGGATCTCGCTGACCTGCAATTAGCACGGACAACTTGTCCTCGTTTTATGCCAACTTTCGAGGAGCATGTTTATTCCCGCTGATTATTCCCACCGACGCAAATTTTCATGTAGCTTCGCGGAGAGTGCAGGATTCGGCGATGGCGAAACTTTACGTCGCCATCTGCGAACTGCAGGGGAGAGATTACGTTCGCCTTATCCGGCAAGCGCCAGCGCCGCGACATAGAGATCGTAGCGTCAGGAGCGACGGTCAGCAGCCAATGCTTGAACCTTGGACGCCAGTTCCTCGGTCACCGGGATAGCAATGCCGTAGCGTTCCCCGCCACGAAGAATAGGACCGGCAATGCCATCCAGTTCCAGCCGCAGCCCGGCAGCCAGGTGTTTCGCCATGGAACTGCGCATCGTTGGCGGTAATGTGGCAAAGGCGGCTTGTTGCTTTGCCCTGTCCACGTCCGCCCCGGATGCCTTGGCGACATCGCAGGCTTCGGCAATGGCAGACTCCAGCTTGGCCTTCCATACCGGGTCGGCGTTGATCTCACCCAGGTTCTTACCGGAAGCGGAAGTCACCAAAGCGAACGGCTCCAGAAAGCACAGCTTGCTCCACAGCAGCCTTAGCTCGTCCGCGACAAACTTGCAGGTGAACCCTATCTCGCTCAGGCGCTGGACTACACCTCCCAACACGGGCTCGCCGCTGGCTGCAATGTTCAAGAGAACCGGTGATCGCTGCACAAAGCGACCCAATGCCAGTTGCTCGGCCTCCACCGCAATGGTTGCGGGAACGATGCGATCGCTTCCGAAGCGCGCCCGCAAGACCGCGATATGGTCCACTCCATTCAGCAGCGGCACGATCATCCTCGGTGTCGCTTCAATCGTCGCCAGCGCTGCGTCCAGTTGATACGTTTTCGTTGCTATCCACAGCACATCCGCGGGCTTGGTTAGTTTGTCCGCGATCTTTGCTTTTGCAGTGAGCGTACCTGAGGGCCGCTCCAGCGTGAGGGTTTGAAGGTACGCAGGCAGCTTTTCTGGACGAACGATCAGGGTTACATCTTCGCCGAGCGACGCCAGCGCTGTGCCCACCAGCCCGCCAATCGCTCCCGCTCCCAGGATTGCATGATCCATCGTGGTTTCCTTCATCAGCATTATTTCGATTTGATACCGCGACAACTCAAAAGGCACAGCAATGGTTCTAGCTGTCGGGCTCGCCGACATCCGCAGTTTGAAACAGCGTCGCTATTGCAGGCTTCATCGTCTTTCCCATTGCGTTGCGTGGAAGCGCATCAAGAACAAGCAGCCTTGAGGGCAGTTTGTGTGGCGCCAGAAAATCCTTGGCCCAGGCGCGGAGCGAGTGCAGATCGAGAGAGTCGCCACCCTTCAACACCACCGCCGCGGCGACACGCTCGCCCCACTCCGGATCGGGGATACCGACCACGGCGCATTCAGCAACCGCGGGATGCTCGCGCAACGCTTCCTCAATCTCCAGCGCAGAGATCTTGTGGCCGCCGGTCTTCAGGATGTCGATGTTCGTACGGCCGAGAATGCGATAAACACCATTCTCGATGACCGCAGTATCGCCGGTGCGAAACCAGCCCTCGCGAAAGGCATTGCGGGTCGCGTCAGGCTTGCCCCAGTACTCCGCGAACACGCTTGGACCACCGACTTCGATCTCGCCCGGCGTTCCCGGCGCAACCGATTTGCCGTTCTCGCCAACAAGTTGCACCTCGACGCTCGGCAGTGGCTTACCGACGCTGCCCGGCACGCGCTCACCACGCAACGGGTTCGACAACGCCATGCCAATCTCCGTCATGCCGTAACGCTCCAGCAGTGTGTGGCCGCTGATTTCCTTCCATCGTTCCAACGTACTCACCGGCAGCGCTGCCGAGCCGGACACCATCAAACGCAGCTTGTCGCACGCCTTGCTGAGAACCGCTCGGCGTTCCGGCGAAGCTGCCTCCCAGGCAGCGATCAGCCTCACGTAGATCGTTGGCACTGCCATAAATAATGTCAGGCCGCCGGACGCGATACGGTTCCACACTGCATTCGCGTCGAAGCGCGACATCATCTCGCAAGTTGCGCCCGACCATAGCGCACAAGAAACTACATTGATGATTCCGTGCACGTGATGCAGCGGCAAGAACAGTATGATGCGATCGTCCGCCGACCACTCCCACGCCTCAACCAGGCTCATGATTTGCGCGGTAATGTTCGTGTGAGTTGTGACTACACCCTTGGGACGGCTCGTCGTGCCGCTGGTGTAGAGAATCATAGCGCGGCGCTCGCTGGCGATGTCCGGCAGTTCCGCTGGTTCGCGGGCCATGGCCTGATTGCAAGACAACGCCCGGATGCCGCGCGCAGCTGCAATTGGCGACAGCACGGTTTCCGCCAGAGCGTCATACACCAATGTCGACGCCTTGCTGTCGTCGATGAAATATTCCAGCTCAGACCTTGGAGAGTTGAGCGGCAACGGGACCGCAACGCCGCCGGCGCGCCAGATACCCCACTGCACCGCAACCCATGAAAATCCCGGCGTCACCAGAAATGCCACGTGTTCTTCGTCAAGCGTCTCGCGGCCAGAGAGCAATGCCGCCGCCACACGCGACGATGCCTCGAGCAAATCGTTGTAGGTGAAGGATCCCTGCGAATCGACGACAGCCGTGCGTCCGCCATGCCGCTCGGCGTGAGCAATTAGCGGAAGATGATTGGTGCGGCTGATCACACGCAGACTCTACGTCGTCTCGGCAGCATTGTCCACACAGAGTCCTCTAGCAAGTGGGGCCGAGCTCGAGTACGGGTGGAGCACGCCTTCAGGCGTGCATAAAGATCGCCGGTTAGGGAAGCGGCTTTAGCCGCTGAGGTTGAATCAGCAAGACGTTACCTCAGTGGCGAAAGCCAGATGAAACTCATCGGCGTTCATGCACGCCTGAAGGCGTGCTCCACCGAACGGGAAGAGCCGCAGCCACGCAATAGCAGAGATCTATTTCATGGGCGGCACATACGGAATGTAGTGGGCGAATAGCCAGCACAGAAAGAACACCACCGGGACATGAACGATCAACTGAAGCATTCCATATCCCACAATGTCCCGTGCCTTCAACCGCAATATGCCCAGCAGAGGCAGCATCCAGAACGGATTGACCAGATTGGGCAGCGCTTCCGACGCGTTGTAGATCTGTACCACCCAGCCCAGATGCACCTGGTGCAGGTTCGCAGCTTGCAAGACATACGGCGCTTCGATGACCCACTTGCTGCCACCGGAGGGAATGAACACGCCGAGCACTGCTGAATAGATCGCCACCAGCAAGGGGTATGTGTTGTGGGTGCTGATGGAGGCGAAAAGTTTCGCCAGGGAGTCTGCGATCCCCGTGCCCACGATCATTCCGAAGATCACCGCGTAAAACGGGAACTGGATCAGCACGCCTCCGGTCGCGGGAATGCACTCCGCCACCGCGCGCATAAAGCGCTTCGGGCGCCAGTGCAACAGCAGTCCGACGGTGATGAACATCAGGTTGTAGGTATTCAGGTCAAGCGCCGCCAGTGCGCCTTGCGGCGAAGTGCGGAACACGTCGATCAGATACCAGCACAACAGCGCGGCCACCAGGATCGTCAGCAGCGGACTGTATTCCAGCCACTCGCCCGGCTTGCTCTTGGGCTCCAAAGCGGAGCGAATTGGTTGATACTCGATGCCATACGATTCGGCGGTCCTGGCGTTCTCCGCCGAAGGCGTAGATAAGTAGCAAATCAGCACCGATAGCGTAATCAGGATCGCCGTCGTCGCAATACTTTGCCACAGGAACAGAGTTTGGGTGAGCGGGATCAGGCCGCTGATGCTGAACAACGAAGCAGGAATGGAAGACTTGGTTGCCATCAGCATGGCGGCCGAAGAAGACAATCCCATTGCCCACACAGCTCCCAGTCCGAGATAGGCGGCAGCGCCGGCAGCGCGGTAGTCCATTCCCTTGACGCGATGAGCCAGCTCGCGAACAAATAGTCCGCTGAAAATCAGGCTCAAGCCCCACGAGATTAGCGAGGTCAGCATCGAGAACAATGCCACCATCGCGACTGCTCCCTTCGGAGTCTTTGGAATTCCGGCTAGAGCGCGGATCAGGCGATAGACGGCGGGCGTCGAAGCCACGACGTATCCACCAATGATGATCATCACCATTTGCATGGTGAAGGGAACCAGGGCCCAGAAGTTCTTTCCTCCCTGGATTGCAAGTTTGCCGGGGCTTTGACGAAGCAGAAGGCCGACAACAAAAACGACCACGATACCCAGCAAAGCAAAAATCAGCGGATCGGGAAACCACTTCTCGCTCCAGTTCGCCAGACTCAGGCCGAAGCGGACAACGGAACCTTCTTGAACTGCAGCTTGCTTTTCTCGAGGTGTCTGCATGTGCGTCCTTTCATCGAGGCGGAAACATCGTGAGACGAGAGGACGTCGCCGCCGCGGTCAAGAAGCTGAACTTTCGAGCTGTGTCCGACATTGTAGGCGCGCGCTCCGCGCTGGGGAAGTAATTGTTTTCGGCTGCCGACTGTGCGGCTACGCCGTGGCTGGCGGTGTTGTGCTGGGGAACGGAGCGGTGACAACAGTCGACGCTCTGCTACACTCTGATGTTTGCATAGTCCTGCCCATCCTCCGATTGAGTCCTCGACAACTGCGCCGCCACACCGGGACTTTCTCGCATACCCTATAGCGATCGGGTTTGGCCTGTTCTCGGGATGGGTCAACCAGAAGGTCGACGACGCGCTGCTGACGACGCTTTGCGTGCTGGGCTTCAGTATGCTGCTGGGCGTGTGGAAGAAACAGCGGCCCTGGAGATGGCTCTTACTGGTGTGGGTCGGCGTCCTGGTCGTGCTGGCCTACTATCAGTTCGTGGTCGGCTGGCCGCATAACCGGGGACAGGTGTACGCAGCCTTTCTGCAGATCCTGGCGGCAAGCGCAGGCGCACACGGCGGCCATTTCATGCGCGAGATGATCGATAACGTGTTTCTGAAGCAGGAGTGACTAAGCAGGCTCTTGGCTCTCAGGTATTAGCAATCTGATTGGGGCATTGTCGGGTTGAGGTTGCTAAGAGCTAAGAGCTAAAGGCTAAGAGCCAAGGTAGCCTTTGACCTCGATTCGCGACACTCCCGGCGGTGCGACGTTTCAGGTAAAGGTGCAACCGCGCTCTAAGAAGAATGCGATCATTGGCGAAGTCGGCGAGGGGCTGAAGCTGGCGCTGACGGCACCCCCGATTGAGGGACGGGCGAACGAGGCTTGCATTGCGTTTCTCGCCGAGCTTTTGAATGTACCGCGCTCGTCGGTTACGATAGCCATCGGGCAAGGCAGCCGCAACAAAGTGATTCGCGTGGCTGGCATGACGGCGAAGCAGGTCGAAGAGAGGCTGTCGAAGAAGTAATCAGCCGTCTGACAATCGACAACCGACAACCGACAACTGGCTACTGACAACTGATATGACTCTTGCGCAACGATGGCGCGACATCCGCACCGGCTTCGAGCGGCCCTTCTGGGTCGCCAACCTCAGCGAGCTATTCGAGCGGCTCTCATACTACGCGGCCTTCGCCTCGCTGGCGCGATATCTGCACGAAGTTCTGCATTTTCCCATCGAGCAGACGGGCACGCTCACCGGATTCTTCGGCGGACTAGTTTGGTTCCTGCCGGTGTTCGGAGGTACGCTCGCCGATCGCATGGGCTTCCGCCGCGCGCTGTCCGTCGCCTATTTGATCCTGAGCTGCGCCTATTTCATGCTGGGATCGCTGGGCGCGCCGTGGCTGGCTCCAATACGCGACCACGTGCCGCTGGTCGTGCTGGTGACATTAGTGCTTGCTCTGCCTGCACTGGGAGTGGCGCTGGTGAAACCGAGCGTGGTCGGTACGACGGCACGCTGCTCGAAGGAAAATGTCCGCTCCATCGGTTACTCGATTTACTACACGCTGGTGAATATCGGCGGCTTCTTCGGACCGCTGGTCGCGTCCTACGTGCACCAGCACATGCGGGTGGAGAACGTCTTCCGCGTCGCCGCGCTTAGTGTCTTCCTGATGTTCATAGCCGTACTGCTGTTCTTCCGCGAGCCGCGCCGGCATGACGAAGTGGAAACGGCGACCTTGGCGCAGGCGGGGCGAAACTTCTGGACCGTCCTCACCAACCCGCGCTTCATGCTCTTCCTCGTGATCTTCACCGGCTACTGGATCGTCTACTGGCAGCTGTTCATCACGCTGCCGCTTTATATTCACGCCTACGTCGATCCCCGCGCCAATACTGAGTTGCTGCTGGCGACGGGACCGCTGGTGGTAATCACGCTCACGCTCGCGATCAACCTGCTGACGCAAAGGCTTCACGCCTTCAACGCGATCATCATCGGGACGCTGATTACATCGCTGGCATGGATCATCCTGATTCTGAGGCCGACGGTGGTTGGCGTCGTGATCACGCTGATCGCAGTCGCGCTCGGTGAGATCACGCAATCGCCACGCTACTACGAATACATCTCGCGGCTGGCGCCATTGGGGCAGCAGGGAACTTACATGGGTTTCGCGTTTCTGCCGCTGGGTATCGGGTCGCTGATCGGCGGGCCGTTCGGCGGCTGGCTCATCCACTACTTCGGCGAGGTCAAGCATGAGCCTCAGATGATGTGGGTGGTGATCGTCGCGGTCGGCGTGATTACGGCGGTGCTGCTGTGGATTTATGACAAGCTGATGAGGCCGAAAGAAGCAGCAGTTAGCAGTTAGCACTTGGCATTTAGCATTTGGCAAGTCGTCCTGGCAGATAGCCTCTCGATTTTGCTAAATGCTAAGTGCCAAGTGCTAAGTGCTAAGGAATTCCTACCGCGCATCGCCGTGCGGCACCTCGCTCGATCCTCCCGGCGAAATCAACTGACCGCCAGTAATGACTTGTCCGGGTGGCGTCTGCCTGCGGACAGGAACTGGGACCGGCGCTCGCGATTTGGCATAGGCGCGGTAGGCGAAGATCACTGCCAGCAGGGGAGCGGCCAACAGCCATCCCCAAAATCCGAAGACCAAACTGAGCAGGATGGGCACGATCAGCGACGCCCAGATGGGCACGCGTGCGGTGCGACGCAGGATGATCGGCTGCAGCACCAGGCCGTCGACGACGATCACGACGCCGTACAGGATGAGCACGTACAGAAATCCCTCGAACCCATCCGTGAACAAGGCTGTCAGGGCAGGCCCGAAGAACGCTATTACCGGGCCGAAATGCGGAATGAATTGCAGGACGGCCGCAACCACCGCCCAGAACAGCGCGAACGGTACATGCAGATACCAGAGCCCAGCCCACCATAGCGCGCCCACGGCAAGCGCGTCGTAACACTGCGCCACGAACCAGCGGCGTAGCGCATCTCCGGTGATGCTGATGTGACGTACAAAGGCCATTGATTTGTTGGATGCCAGCCCGTCGAGGCGGGCGCAAAACCCATGCTACACTCGAATGAGCAACTGGCAATTAGCTTTTGACCCTTTGGGTCTTGGCAAGCAGAAGTTGCAATTGCAAGTCGTGAACATTGGCAATGACCGCTGTGCCATGCAGTTTCCGTTTCCTAAGAGCTAGTTGCTAACTGCTAGCTGCTAATTGCTGCTTTTATGAAATTCGGCATCATCATCTTTCCTGGATCCAATTGCGATCACGATGCCTATTGGGTGATCTCGCAAGTAGCTAAGCAGCCGGTGACCTTCCTGTGGCATGACTCGCCCGATCTCCAGGGCTGCGACGCGATCATCGTTCCCGGCGGCTTCGCCTACGGCGACTATCTTCGCACCGGCGCGATTGCGAAGTTCTCGCCGGTGATGGAGTCGGTGCGCAAGTTCGCGGCTGACGGCGGGTTGGTGCTCGGCATCTGCAATGGCTTCCAGATCCTGTGCGAGGCCGGGCTGCTCCCCGGAGCGCTGATGCGTAATGCGGGGCTGAAGTACGTCTGCAAGCCGGTACACATTCGCGTGGAGAGCAACAACACGCCGTATACGCAGCTACTCACGAAGGGCGAAGTGCTGGAGATTCCCATCGGCCACATGGAAGGCAACTACT
This sequence comes from Candidatus Korobacteraceae bacterium, assembly GCA_049516475.1. GTDB lineage: Bacteria > Acidobacteriota > Terriglobia > Terriglobales > Acidobacteriaceae > Bog-257. The sequence goes on from JBEKTC010000059.1 coordinate 16,170, forward strand.
TCTGCGACGAGCGCACCTTGGCCGAGCTCAAAGAGCAGGACCGCATCGTATTCCGTTACACTACGCCCGCGGGCGTAGTCGCGCGCGAAGCCAATCC
>JBEKTC010000060.1:0-17436 GCA_049516475.1 Candidatus Korobacteraceae bacterium
AGCCGCTGCCGGCGGGTGTCAACTCGTACACTACGGTCTGGTCTTGCGTCGGGCCATTTGTGATGCCATAGAGATTGCCAATCTGGTCGAAGATCAGGCCCCCATAAGGGTCGGCATCAAAGGGGAAGGTGTAGATGACACTCTCGGTCCAGCCGCCTTCTGAAGGATGGTGAAGGTCTGGGCCTGGGCTGGCGGAGCGGCAGATCCTATCAGAGCGATCAGCAGGAGACCGACGGCTATTGCGGCAGTTATGCGAAGATCCGTGGAGAAGATCGCTGCCTTGGGCAGAGTTGAGTTTGTCTTTGTCATGGCTAATTCTTCCTTGGCCGAGCCGTCGATACTGATCTGGTGGCCGACTGTCAGTATCGTTTTCCACTCCCGGCATGTCAGACGTCAACTTAATTCTAGATAACGGTGTAAGTTGCTAAGCGGAGGGAGTTTATCGGCGTAGTCGGGAGAGATGGCGATCGAGCGAAGCAAGCGTGGTTTTCGCCGAATGGGGTTACGGGACGGCAAATCAAACGGCATGGCAGTGCCATCAGGAGGCACCGTGAGAAATTGTCCGTAACCGAGCGCACTCTTCGACGGAACGGACAAGAAATCAGATCCCTCGCTTCGCTCGTGATGACAATTCAGATGATTCCTTTTGCAGTGAGCTTAGCGCCGGTACTCCTTGGGCTGAGGACCTTTTTCCAGCGTCTCGCGGTCCCAGATGAGCCCTTCGCGACTGTAGTTGGCCATCTCGAAGTCCTGGGTCAGCTCCAGCGCGTCGACCGGGCAGGCGTCCTCGCAGAGGCCGCAGAACATGCAGCGGCTCAGGTCGTAGGTGAATTCGGTGAGCTCCTTGCGGCGGGTCTTCTCGTTGCGCTGGCTGCCCACGATGATGAGATTCTCCGGACAGGCCAGTGCGCACAGATCGCAGGCGATGCACAATGTCTCGTTGGTGTCGGGATGATTGTTCAGGCGCGGGGCTCCGCGAAAGCGCTCGGCTATCTGCGGCCGCTGCAGCGGATACTGTTCGGTGTAGACGTTCTTCGGGTCCTGGTTGCGGAAGGTGACCTTCAGCCCGGTGAGCAGGTCCACAAACAGCATTTTGCGGAGAACAGTATTCATCCTCGACCCTCAATGGAGTGAAGTGTAGCACAGGGGGAAGCCGCTATTCGCTCCTCGCTTTTTCGCTCTTCGCCCTTCGCCTTTGGCATTTAGCACTTAGCATTTAGCATTTAGCCTTTGGCCTTCAGCCCTCAGCATGTAGCACCCAGCCAGCGAGAGAACGATGTGCTGGCTGCCGCGAGAAGCGAAAAGCGAACCGCGAATAGCGAACAGCGGCCTTTGTGGCTTACAATTTCCTCACATGCGGTTTCTTGCAGGGACATTGCTCACCCTCGCCACGGCGAGCTTGCTGGTTGCGCAGCAGAGCACCACGCCGGGAGCTGCAAGCGTTCCGGCTAGTCCACCAACCGCGGGTCAGAATTCGCAAGCCCAGTGCGCCGCTGGGGACGCCTTTGGTTCCGACGGTCACGCGCCGCGAAGCCGCCGAAGCGAAGCGCCAGTTCCAGACCGGCGTGAAGCTGAAATCAAAGGGCCATCTCGACGCGGCCTTCGACAAATTCTGCAGCGCCTCCGAGCTTGATCCGCGCAACATCGATTACATTACTGCCCGCGAGTTTACCCGCCAGGAGCTGGCTATGCAGGCGCTGAAGCAGGGCAACCAGGCGATGATGGCGCAGAACGAGATTGTCGCGATGGCCGACTTCCGCCGTGCGCTGGAATATGACCCGACCAACGACTACGCGCTGCAAAGGCTGCGCGACTCCATGCCCGAGCCCGAGGCAGCGCCGCAGACTGTCAGCGTCGCGGATGAGTCGGTGCCCATCGAGCTGCAGCCCGCCGCGAAGCACCAGGACTTCCACTTCAGCGGCGATTCCCGCGCGTTGCTCACCGAGGTGGCGCGCGCCTACGGCATCAGCGCGCAGTTCGACGACTCGGTCAAGCAGCAGCACGTGCACTTCAACATTCAGGACGTGAACTTCGCTACCGCCATGCGCGCGGCCAACGACGTCACCAAGACCTTCTGGGTCCCGCTCTCGGCCAAGCAAATCTTCCTGCTGACCGATACCGTCGAAAATCATCGCAACTTCGATCGCATGGGTCTGCGGACTTTCTATCTGCCTCAGCTGAACGACCAGCAACTGACGGAGATGAACACTTCTCTGCGCTTGCTGCTGAACCTGCGCTTCATTGGACTGGACAAGGCGCAATCCGCAATCACCATTCGGGCGGAGTGGCCGGTGCTGGACGCCGCCGATCACCTGATCCGCAGCCTTACCACGGCCCGGCCGGAGGTTCTGCTCGACATGCGCGTGTATGCCGTCAGCACCAGTCTGGCGCACGCATTGGGCACCGCGCTGCCCACGCAATTCACCGCCTTCAATATCGGCCCGTCGCTGCTTGCCGGACTGGGAGCCGGAGCCAGCAATCTCATCAATCAGCTGATTTCCTCCGGCGGCATCAATCAGGCGAATTCCAGCGCCATCTCCGCTTTGCTGGCGCAACTGCAAAATTCCAGCACCGGTTCGCTGCTCACCACACCCTTCGTCACCTTCGGCGGCGGCCTAACCCTGTTCGGACTCAATGCCGGAGGCGTCGGCCTTACCCCGACCTTCAGCTTGAACGACTCCACTATAAAAAATCTGGAGCACGTCACCTTGCGGGCCGCGCACAACGATCCCGCGGTGATGAAGATCGGCGAGCGCTATCCCATCATCAACGCCACCTTCGCTCCCATCTACAACAGCGCAGCCATCTCCAAGGTCATCGGCAACTCCAGCTACATCGCTCCCATCCCCTCGTTCAACTTCGAGGACCTGGGACTGGTGCTGAAGGTCACGCCGCTCATTCACTCCAACGAAGATGTCAGCATGAAGCTGGAGCTGCAGCTTCGATCGCTGGGCACAACCACCAACAACGGCATCCCCATCATCAACAACCGCGAATACAGCGGCAACATCACGGTGAAGAATGGCGAGTCCAGCGTGGTCACCGGGTTGATCGACATGAACGACTCGCGCGGCATTAACGGCTATCCCTTCCTCGGACGCGTTCCCGGTCTCACCTACGCTGCCACGGTGCACAACAAAAACGTCACCGAGGACGAGCTGCTGGTCGTCATCACGCCACACATCCTGCGCCTGCCCGAGCAAACGTCTTTCGCGGTGGAGCTGCCGCCTAGCCACTGAGAATCAATCAACGATTCCGGTCGGATGCGGCAGTCCTCCTACAATTGCTTGCCTTTACAAACTTCTTATGAATGATTTATTCGCGCTTTATGTTCTTCGATATCAACTAAGTGGTGGTGACAGTGCGATCTGAGGTACAGGAGAGTCCTTATGGCAACCGCGAAAGCAAATTACCTGCCGGATCTTGCCTCCTATGTCATTCGACCCGCTCTGGTCGAAGCCAAGCTGATGACCGAGAAGCGTGCCCGCGACGCCGTTTACGTAACCACGCTGGTTGAAGAGCTGCGCAATATTGAGGCAAGGATTGCCGCGACGGAAGAAGCTCGGCAGCTTGGCTCCTTGGCAGCCCCAAGCCAGCCCAGGCCCTGCCGTGCTCCTAAGGACCGGCCGGACGCCAACTGGATTCGTGAGAAGTCCAGCGAATTGGATCTACGCCTGCGCCGCATTGAAGAATCGTCCGAACCCGGTAAACCCTAAGCAATAGTAGGCGGGGAGAGATCTTCCGGCATCTGATTTGGCATACCCCCCTCCCCCCTATGGTCGTAAGTTCCCTGTTTTGAATATTTTGCCCGCAAAATATTCAAAACATTGGACTTACGCGTCGCCGTAAGTCTTTGCCGCTCAATAGCTTGCACTCCTCGCGACGCAAAATATTGAGGATAAATGACTTGCATAAACCAAGTATTTACAATGATTTAGCCAATCGCATCCTCCAGTCGGGGATTGTGTCATCCCGAGCAATGGTGGCCTGGCGACTAGCCACTAGCCACTAGCCACTGATTTTTTCAAAGATCTTCAGCCACCGGAGAACTCTCCGAGGCATTGGACACTCTAAGCCCAACCTAGCAGCATAGCGCGTCCCTTACAGTCGTCAAGTTACGAAAGTACATGTCCTTTAGTAACCTACCTGCCCGCATCTCCCATCCGTCGGCTGGATGCACCAGCTCAAGCGAAGCTTGAGTGTCAGCCAGCGAGGGAAGAAAGTTCAAATTGGTCACCGGGTCCAAAGCAATTTCAGGACGGAACTCATCGAAGGAAAAGCGTCATTTCGTCGCTGCGTTTCCTCGCAAGCTGGATTAGGATCGAACCATGGTGCCGCCCACAGACACCTACGATGCATGGCCCAAGCGCGCGAGGGAAACCCTGGATTCCATCAACATGCCGATGGAAGATTGGCAGGCGGTATCGGCATTTGATTTCAAACGGAAGTTTGCCGCGGACGTATCTTCAGGTGACGCAGCCTTGAGAGCGAACAGGTCTTGGTGGCTCCAACAGAACAAGAGAATAGACCAGGACTGCTGCCGAACTCCGAATTGCTGGCTGCCACAAGGACACCTGGGTTCGCGCCCCCCAACGATTATGCGCCGAGAGTCCGCAACCGCAGGCGGGTGATGTTCGTCACGGGCCCAGCTTGATTCTCAGGATTACGATTCAAGTCGCGAGTCCCGCTGGCGCCCTCTGGGCTGGCTGAAATAGGCTCCTATGTATTGGCCGTATCCTCGGGCTGCTGAGAGCTTCTGACCAGCAATCCCAATCCATCAGCACAACCAGGAATGCCATAGCAGGCGCTCCGCGGGGTGCCGAGGATTGTGAGACCCGGCCGCCAGGCCACATTTGTATGTAGTGGACCAACGCAACGGAAGAGAAGGGCTTTATAGCAGCCATGTTCGTGATGAAGTTCGGCGGTACCTCGGTAGAAGATGCGCAAGCTATCAGTCGGCTAGTCAATATCGTTCGCGGACGCCTTTGGCAACAGCCTGTCATCGTCTCCAGTGCGATGGCAGGAGTAACAGACCAGCTTCTTGCTCTGGGTTAGTCATGAAGCCCTCCTTTGACCGCTCGGTAGGTCAGAAGAAGTGAATTCGGGAGCGCCATGCCTGGATGGCATCTGTGGTTACGTCAGGCCGGATCGCGGACCAACACACCTTGGGATGGAAACTTGGGGAGCGAATCAACAGTCTTAAGTATGGGGGCAGCGAACCTTGCAAGTTACCAACGACTTGTATGGTGCGGAAGGGGGGACTTGAACCCCCATGCCTTTCGGCGCCACCCCCTCAAGATGGTGTGTCTGCCAATTTCACCACTTCCGCACACACGTCCGGATGCAGGCGCATCCCGGTCTCGAGCAGAACGCAGAGGCAGAGCAAGTATAGCAAAGACAACAGCTGCCGCGAAGGACTGCAACGCCTCAACGAACGTCGTAATCCGCCCTAAGAATAGTTCACAATTTTCGCGAACGAGGCTGGATCCAAACTGGCGCCGCCGACCAGCGCCCCATCGACTTCAGTCTCCGACATCAGGGCGCTGGCGTTCTCCGGCTTGCAGCTGCCACCGTATAAAATTCGCAGGGCATCGGCGAATTCTTTGCCAAACGCCTTCTCGGCTTCGTGCCGGATAACCATATGTGCGTCTGAAGCCATCTGTGGTGTCGCGGTCTTGCCGGTGCCAATCGCCCAGACCGGCTCATACGCGACAACAAGCTTCGCCGCCTTGCGCGCGGATATGCCGTTGAACGCTCGCATGCACTGCCGGCGCAACACGTCTTCGGTCAGGCCGGCCTCGCGTTCCTCCAGCACCTCGCCTACGCACATGATGGGCGTCAAGGCATTCTCCAGCGCGATTTCCAGCTTGCGGTTCACCGTGTCGTCGGTCTCATTGAAATACTGGCGGCGCTCCGAATGCCCGATGATCACGTGGGTGACACGCAGCGAGGTCAGCATCACGACCGAGATCTCGCCCGTAAAGGCGCCTTCTTTTTCCCAGTGGACATTCTGAGCGCCAATCGCAACGTTGGAACCCTCGGCAACTGCGACGGCGGTTTGCAAATCGATGAAGGGCGGGCAGACTACGATCTCATCCCGTGTGTGGGCAGCGACCAGGGGGAGAAATTCGCGAAAGAAAGCCCCGGTTTGTTCCGGCGTCTTGTACATCTTCCAATTGGCGGCGATCAGTTTTTTTCTCACGAGTGTAAGTCCCATCTATATGAATTCGTCCCACAATGAGGGAGGCGAGCAGAATCTTGGATTATAGGCCTAAGAGTAGGCGGGCCGGCTTCTGATTCGATCAGGTATGAATGAGGGTGGGGAAAAGGGGCCCCGCGTCGCCGGCTAAGGCCGGCTCGGGAGAAAAATAAACGCTTGGCGGCACGACTGAACAGGCCGCTGAAAAAGTCGATCTGACGCCTGGGTCGGGTAGTGCGGACCTTTAGGTCCGCGTTGGCGCTGTCAGCACGATCCGGCTTTAGCCGCTGAGGTACTTCGTTCAAACCCGCTAGAGGAGCGGGGTTTCGCGATTTCCCGGAACGTACCTCAGAGCCTAAAGGCTGCTTGAATGGTTAGCGCCCGACGCGGCGCTGAGGCGCCGCACTACCCTAACCGGCCCTGTGCTCGACTTTTTCAGCGGCCTCTGAAGTCGTGCCCTGTTACAAAGCTTTTAGAAGCGCAGGTTCTGTTACGGCTTCTGGGTCGGGCGAATCAGCACCTCGCTGATGAACGACTGTGGCGCCTGGGTGACGAGCATTGCGACCGCATGGGCCACGTCTTCGGGCTGAAGCATCTTCTGGGTATCTTTGCCGTGGCGGCGCGGACTGAAGTCGGTATCGACCGAGCCGGGACAGATCACGCTGACCCGGATATTTTGTGAACGCAACTCCTCCGCAACTCCGTAAGTCAGGCCGTTCAAGGCCCACTTGGAGGCAGAATAGGCGGCCCCGCGAGGCAGAGGATTCTTGCCCGCCAGCGAGGAGATGTTAATAATGTGTCCCGCACCGGCGGTGATCATCAGGGGAACGACGGCGCGCATCATGTAATAAACGCCGCGCAGGTTGGTATTGAAGATGGCCTCCCAGTCGGCAGGTGCAAGTTCGTGGAGCAAACAGCCGGGAGGGCCTCCAATGCCGGCATTGTTTATCAGAATGTCGACGCGTCCATAGGATTTGCGAAGATGCTCGCCCAGCGCTTCCACGCTGGCAAGGTCGGTCAGGTCACAGCCGACGCCTTCGGCACGATGGCCGCGGCTGGTCAGGTCGCGTGCCACCTGTTGGACGCGCGTCTCGTCACGACCCGTGCAAACGACGGTCGCTTTCATGAGCGCCAGTTGGTTGACAATGGCATGGCCAATGCCGCGGCCGCCTCCGGTCACGACAGCGACTGATCCGGACAGCGAAACTGAATCTGCTGGTTGCATTCGCGCGTTCTCCTGTTTGCTACAGATGCCGAATTCGGGCGCGGGATGTTGGAGCGCGGTTTCTTCTGCGGTTGAACAGGCCGCTGAAAAAGTCGTTCAACGCGAGCTATGCCGTCGGCTAAAGCCGACCACGGAATCGAAAATAAAGCACTTAGACGCTAGCCTAAAGGCTAGCTCTACCCGAACATCGCAAACCGCGACCTTTTCAGCAGCCTCTAATCCTAACAGGGCGGAAATCGTGGAATCGTGTAAAGTGGTAAGGATCTTGCCTTACGCGCAGGGCGTACTTATAATCCCAGTTCTCCCCAGTTTGCAATCCCAGTGCAGCAATGAGGGGCGAGAAACGCGGAGTGGTTTGCCTGTTATCGTGCAGCACTTGAGGTAATGGACTTATCTGCGCTGGTGCATTGATCCGTGAGTAAGCAAGGTTTCGTCGGCAGTTCTCCAAATCGAGGAGCCAATAGAATGAAAAAGTCGCTCGTGATGATGTTGCTGGTGTTCGCTAGTGCGGCACTGGTCCAGCAGTCGGTAGCGCAAGCAGCGGGTCAGCCTGCGCAATCAGGTCAGGCAGCCCAGAAGAAGGAAATCAAGGACCCCGCCGAATACAACGCCTACGTGAACGCCTACCAGCAGCAGAATCCGGTGATGAAGGCGCAGGCGCTGGAAGCCTACCTGCAGACTTATCCCAATAGCGTAATGAAGGAAGACGCGCTGGAACTGATGATGGTGGCGTACCAGCAGGCCAACGATGCGCAGAAGGCGTTGGACGCCGCAGCGCGCGTGCTGCAAGTGAATCCCAACAATATTCGTGCCCTGGCGCTGCTGGCCTATAACTATCGCGCCATGGCATCGCAAGGTGGCCCGCAGATGCAGGACAATCTTGCCAAGGCCAAGCAGTACGGAGAGCAGGGATTGCAGGCCTTGCAAAACATGAAGAAGCCTGACGGCATGAGCGATGCCGATTTCACCAAGCTGCATAATGAGACGGGCGCAATCTTCGATGGCGCCGTCGGCTTTGCGGCCTTGCAGGCGAAAGACTATGCGGCGGCGCAGAAGGACATGCAGGAAGCCGTGGGGTGGGAATCGCAGCCGAACATTGCTGACATCTACCCCTTGGCGACCGCCGATCTGGAAGCCAAGCCCATGAACCCGGCGGGCTTCTGGTTCATCGTCAAGGCTGCAATGCTGGCGCAAGGCGCGGGGCAGCAGCAAATTCTGGATTATGGCAAGAAGAAGTACATCCGCTATCACAATTCGGAAGATGGCTGGTCTGACATCGTAGCGCAAGCGAAGGCTTCGACGAGCATCATGCCTCCGGCCGGCTTTACGGTAACGCAGTACGTCCCGCCATCTCCGGCGGAGCAGGCTGCCGACCTGGTGAAGACCAAGAGTCCCACCCAGATGAGTTTTGCGGAATGGGAGCTGGTTCTGTCGTCGGGCAATCAACAGGCTGCTGACACGGTTTGGAATGCTATCAAGGGCAAAGCGGTTAAGCTGGGAGCCAACGTTATCAGCGCTACAGCTTCGAGTGTCCAACTAGCCGGCAGCGAAGATGACATCGATGCCAAGAAGGCCGATATCACGCTGACCATGGCGAAGCCGATTACGTCGCGGCAGATGCCGACGGTTGGTGCGCTGACGAACTTCCAGGGAACGGTGGGGACCTATACGCCCAACCCGTTCATGATGAACATGACCGACGGCATACTGCTGGATAAGAGCGGAAATCCGCTCTCGACCGCGCCTGCGGTGCACCATACGACGCCCAAGAAATCGCAGTAGTCGAGTGACAGCAAGATAACGCGGGGAGCGGCCAGGACCGCTCCCTTTTTTATTACTGAACACCTCTCACTCAATCTCCCTACTCCAGTAGTGCTAACAGGGACGGTCGATTTCGACCGGCTGCCCAGGAAGAACCATGTCATACGCCACGTCGGCGGGTAGTTGACAGGAACATTTGTGCAATGACGTGCACACATAAACCAAGACGTTGGTGTGCAATCATAAAAGCCCTTGTGCGTGCCTGTTCTTAGTGAGGGCTCGGAGGAAGAATTAAGGAAGTAGAATTGCAAACGATAACGTCTGTCAGGCGACACGCTCCCGTTGCCCCCAAGGGGCCAGGGTGTCCCCGCCCATGTTTGCTGGATATTGTTCTGGGTCCCACGCTCCCGTCATACTCTATCTTCAATCCCGTTTGGAATCAGTTACGGAAGTGTTATGGTCAGCCCATCATGGGGCGCCGGCCCAGGCTACCAAACCAGGCCCGGACCGGTTCTTTCCGGATTTGGGATTTGTCACGCGAACCTGTGACAAAATCGCTAGGAAACCGGACGCCGCAGCGGAAGACTGGATGTAAAGTTGGCCAGTGGCCTGTCTCTTAGGCTTGTAATTGCTGTCAAGTTGCCCACGAGGACGCAGTGGGTTTCGAGACTGGGAATTTTATCCCCATAGGAAAACGCAGCAGGAAGGGTGACACGGGTCAGTACGGTAGTTGTGGAGGTACCTGTGCAGAAAAAGCGAGAATACCCGCGCCGTAGTCTCATTGGAAATGAGCCTAAGACAAAAATAGATAACAAGTGCTCTCTCTGCGGTCTTGAGGAAGGAGCGCTTGAGAACCGCAAAGGGAGCCTCAGCATCGAAGGTACTTCTTCGAATCCGCTCGCCCTGTTCCCCGGTGCTCGCTTTTCCATAATGTTTCGGTTCCTTTGGGCATCAAGGATTTGTCGCCGTCGGATGGCGCTGTTTTGCCGAAAGAACTATGGCCTTGAGCCAAACTTATATCTCGTCCTGTTAGCAGCCAGCGAAGGGCACTTGCAGCAGGGCTTGCTGGCCAGTAGCCTCGGCATCAATAAGAATGCGATGGTTTTCATGATCGACAAGCTTGAGCTACGAGGGCTTATCAAGCGCGTCCCGAACCCCGACAATCGACGCGAGAGATTTGTTGAATGCACATTCAAGGGTGCGCAGATCGTTGCGGAGGCCAAGGCTAGTTATCCCGAAGTCGTCCGCTGGGGATTTTATCCTCTGACTCAGCTTCAGATAGAACAATTCAGGGCATCGCTGACGCAGATCATCGAAGGAGGGCAAGACCTCCCTTGCCCTCTCGTCCGTTCAAAGAAAACGAAACGAGTAACCGCGCCGACTGCCTCCTCGCATAGCTTGCCGCCGCAATAGCGCAGGTAGCAAGGCCGCATGGAGGTCTTCCCACCTTCCGCCCGCTAAGAAAAGTCTGACCCAGGCCGACAAGCGGTCAACCCACCTTGGGTCATAGTCTAGCTTCCACGATAGTATCAATTGCATGATAATCACTGTCACTAATAGGTGACAATCGATGGCATTTTCGGGGAGGGGGTGCTATGCTTCTTCGCCATGTGGGGTCGTGGCCTCGAAATTTGCAGGTAAGACCATGCCACTTCAAAAGGAGAAGCCTGTGAAACTGCTGCGCGTTTTGTGCTTCGTTGTCCCTCTATTACTGGCGCTCACCGCCCAGGCTCAGCTTGGGTCTGCCGGTATGTTCGGGGTCCTTGGGGCCTCTGCGGTCACCAACACCGGGAATACGGTTATCGACGGAGATCTGGGAGTTTACCCCGGTACATCGATTACCGGCTTTCCGCCGGGCCTCGTGAACGGAACCATATACGACGGGGATGCCGTGGCGATGCAAGCTCAAAATGATGCCTTGGCCGCCTACAACTTTTTCTCGGGTCTGTCGTCCAATGAGAACTTGTCAGGACAGAACCTCGGTGGCTTAGAGCTTACGCCGGGAGTTTATACCTACAACTCGTCAGCCCAGTTGACAGGCACTCTCGAAATCAATTGGGAGGGCATGAGTAATCAGAGCGTCGTCTTCCAGATTGGCAGCACACTCACCACGGCAAGCGCCTCCATGGTGGTGGGGGTCAACATGGGGCAAAACGACAATATTTATTGGATGGTTGGGAGTTCCGCGACTCTGGGTACCACTACTGCGTTTCAGGGAACCGTCATCGCTGTCGCGAGCGACACACTGAACACCGGTGCTACCGACGAGTGCGGCAGGATCATAGCGCTTAATGGCGCGGTCACCCTGGATGACAACTTTATCGACAATTGTGCTGCCACCACCACCACCACGACTGGCACGACCACAACTGGAACGACCCCTGAGCCCAGCAGCATCTTTCTGTTCGGTTCTGGCATCCTTAGCTTGGCTGGCTTCGTCCGCCGCAGGCTGTTCTGATTCACTGCGTTTTCCAGCAGGCGGAAGCAGCAGATTCGAAAAGCAGCCCCCAACCAGGCGTCCCATGCTTGGATGGGGGGCTTGTCTTTAGCTCGCGCGTTCTGGCGCGCCACATCGCTGCATCAAAGTCAACCTGAATTGTCCTTCGTCGAGCAGGCTGCGACCGGCGAGAAGCTCCGCGGACGCTCTTCTAGCGCACGGCTTTTCTTTCGATGGGGAGGGTGTGGGCGCTACGCGGCGGACGGCGCCCTCCGCTCCGCAAGGCCTTGGCGTCGAGCTTGAGCTCGGTAATGGTGCGGCTGAGGGTGTTGCGGTGCATGCCAAGCTGGCGGGCAGCCTTGCACTGGTTCCCGTTGCAGTCTTGCAGGACCGTGAGAATGAACTTCTTCTTGAATTCGCAGACGGCTTCGGAATAGGTAATACCGCTTCGGTACATGTGCACAATCAAAGCTTCCAGTTGATCTTTCACGACGCCTCTCTCCGCTAATGTTTGTCCCATCCCGTTGCCCTATGGCTGGCCCTTGCTGTTTTCTCCTGTCGAGATGTGCTCGGGCACACTGCGCAGAAGGTTCCAGCCGTCCCAGAAGCGCTGCCGTAACTTCGCCGGGGCCGCCCAAATCAAAGCCCGGCTGGTGACCAGCATGAACGGCGCGACCCGCGACTGCTGAAGTCCTCCCCATTGCGGAGCAAAGGCAGCCAGCGCCAACGCTATCACAGCGCTGATTACAATGCCTCGAAGCAAACCGAACGCTCCGCCCAGGAGACGATCGAACCACCGCAGCCCAATGCCCCGCACCGCCCGGCTTATAAGTCGTCCCAGCATTCCCGCCAGCAACACGACAGCCAGGAAAATCGCAAAGAAACCTGCGATGTCCGCGATCCATGGCGAGGTCACATAACGCGCCAGCCACGCGGCCACGCTCGGATATTCCCACGCCGCCAGCAAATATCCGACTACCGCTCCCGCCAGCGAAAAGAACTCGACGAAGAAGCCTTGCGCGGCCGCTTGAATGGTGGACAACAGAATGATGAGCACCACCACCCAATCGACATTTGAGAGGCCCAGCATCGGCTTCTGCCCTACGCCGGCAAGGGATGCCCGGTCATCTGGGTGTAAGCCTCAACATACTTTTCGCTGGTCCTGGCCGCCACCTCGGGAGGCAATCCCGGCGCGGGCGGCTGTTTGTTCCACTTGATCGCTTCCAGGTAATCGCGCACGTACTGCTTATCGAATGAATCCTGCGGACCACCCGGCTTATATTTTTCCTTCGGCCAAAAGCGCGACGAGTCCGGAGTCAACACTTCGTCGGCCAGGACCAGTCCACCGGCAGTGTGGCCAAACTCGAACTTGGTGTCGGCGATGATGATCCCGCGCGTCTCCGCGTAGTCGGCAGCAGTCTGGTAAATCCTGATGCTCAACTCGCGAAGCTGTGTGCTCAACTCGAGGCCCGCCAGCGACACCATGTGCTCGAACGAGATGTTCTCGTCGTGACCGCTGCTGGCCTTGATCGCCGGAGTGAAAATCGGCTCCGGCAGCTTGTCGGATTCTTTCAGGCCGGGAGGAAGTTTGATCCCGCACACCTCGCCGCTCGTCTTGTACTCTTTCCAGCCCGACCCCGAAAGATAGCCGCGGACCACGCACTCGATGGCGATCATGTCCGCCTTCGCCACCAGCATGGAGCGTCCGCGCAATTGGGCGGCATATTTCTGCAGCTCCTGGGGATACTTGTGCACATCGGCGGTCGCCAGGTGGTTGGGGACGACGTCCTTCAGGAAATCAAACCAGAACAGCGAGAGCTGGGTCAACACGCGTCCCTTTTGCGGGATGCCGGTGGCCAACACATAGTCGAAGGCGGAGATGCGGTCCGTCGCGACGAAGAGCAGGTGATCGTTATCGACCAGATAAAGGTCGCGGACTTTCCCGCTGGCGAAAAGCTCCAGACCGGGAAAATCGGTACGCAGGAGGACGTCGTAGCTTTGGGTTGAACTTGTCACGGTTGCAAATCGATCCTGAGAGAGTCGTCGGGTATTCTAATTTTCCGGAAGCATTTGTCAATCTGTCCCCAACAGGTTTTTTCAGCGCCGCTAAAATTGTTCTTGGAAATATCTTGACAAAGCGCCGAGCTGCGCGAAACCCGCGTCAGTACTGCTGTTCCAGCCATTCCTCCAGTAGCCGCGGCGGTTCGGAGCAGTACTGTTAACGAGCGTTATTTGGAGCGCAAGACCCTGCGCGATGTCAAGAGGTCCGGCAAAAATTATTGTGGCTGCGGGCTGCGATGTCAGTCGGCCGAGGTGCGATGGACGCTGCGTGCGTCCTCCAGGTACTGAATTTCGGGAGCACCGACGACGCCGGCTTTTGCCATGGCATCCCGCAGCTCATCCGAGGTCATGAACTTGCGGGCCTCTTCCACGGTCTGCCAATCCGACAGCAAGAATATTTCGTGCGCATCTTCTGCATTGTGAAACAGGCGGAATCCGGTTTCCCCGGCGCGCTTGCGGGCGTTAAGGTGAGAATCGAACGCTTCTTTCCAGCGGTTATAATCAGCCACCTTGTGGCGGACAAGGACATGCACCATGAAGCCCTCCAGAAAATCATTCGTCATCATCCAAGATACGGAATTGCCGGCGGAATGGGAAATGCCAAATGCACCGGAAGGGATTTTTCACCACGGAGACACGGAGGCGCGGAGAAGAAAAAAGTAAGATCGAGCTTCCTGTGTTCCCCCTCCCGTTGGTGACTCCCCTCTGGGTTTTTCATCACCGAGACACTCTTCGGCTACGCTCAGGGCAGGCTCCGGACACAGAGTTTGATTTTAATTTGTCTCTTCTCCGTGCCCTCCGTGTCTCCGTGGTGAACTTGGTACGCTATACTGCATTTCACATCAAAGGGAGAACCGCTGCTTGCCACGTCTGGTCATTCGTTCCTCTGACATTCATGCCGCTGGATGCTTCGCGATGGAAGATATTCCCAAGGGCGCGCGGGTGCTGGAATACACCGGCGAACGCATCACCAAGGCCGAAGGCGACGATCGCTACGAGGGGCGGCCGTTTACGTACCTGTTCGGAATTGGCGACGGCGAGGTGGTGATCGACGGACACGGCATGGCCATGTTCGTAAATCACTCCTGCGATCCCAACTGCGAAACCGATGAAGAAGATGGCCGAGTGTTCATTGCCAGCATCCGCAAAATTGCCGCCGGGGAAGAACTCACCTACGACTACTGCCTCTATGACGGCGACGATGACGCACCGTGTTATTGCGGCAGCAAGAATTGCCGCAAGAGCATGTATTCTCCCGAAGAACTGAGGAGAAAGCGGCGCGCCGAGGCGCGCAAGCTGAAGCAGGCGGAAGTGGCGGCGAAGAAGAATGGCGCCAGCCAAAATGGAAAGAAGAAGGAGTTCAAAGCGCGATAGGGATTCGGCAGTTCAGGGTGGAGCACGCCTTCAGGCGTGCGTTAAAGGCGTGCTGATTTGGAATCGGCTTCAGCCACTGAGGTAAGTTCGCCAGGAGTTACCTCAGTGGCTGAAGCCGCTTTTGATTTGAATACTTTCGTGCACGCCTGAAGAGGCCGCTGAAAAAGTCTTTTTGACGGTGATTTCGGGCGAAAAAGTGGCTGCAAGTGAAGTCGTGCCCTGTCACAGGGCGTTCAAAGCGGCATCAGATCGCCCAGCTCGACGCCCATGTGGCTCAAGTGGTGCACCATGTGATTCACGTAATCGTCGAAGACGAATTTCAGGGTCAGCGGAGCGGAGTCGGCAATGGTGCAGGTCCGCGCCCATGCCGAATCGGGCACGGCTTCCGCGGCGGTGAGCAATTGGCGATTCAACGCTGCCCACAGGCCGATGAGCGTTTCCCACTCTCGCTGTTGATAGCGATGCAGCACCACCCAAGCGTCGCCGTCGTATCCCGGCATCGCGGGCTTTTCCTCAAGCTGGGCGCGGACAATACGCTGATGATTGTTGGCCGCCGAATCCAGTAGGTGTCCCAGCTCTTCCTTCGCGGACCAGGTGTTGGGCGCAGGCTTGTGTTGAACTTTGTCTGCCGGCAGCGCCCGCAGGCGGTCGGGCAGGCGCGCGATCAGATCGCGGAGCGTTTCCTTGCTATCCATTTATCACCTCACAAGGTGGGATTCATTATCTCGCAGCGTGGATCTCTTCAATCGCCGGAGCCAGCGCTTTAGAGTTTGTGTGAGAACCGTGCCGTCCCTACGGTGTCGGCGGCACAGCTATGACACAGACACCTACGGGACTCGGATCTTTTTCCGCCCCTACCCAGCACTCCGCTACGCTGCGTGCTGGGCTATCATGACTCCGCGCCTTCGGCGCTCTGGATTTCGAGTTTCATACTCCATTGCCCAAAGGAAAGAGTTAGTTCTTACACCGACTCTTTACTGCTCCAGGATTTTCCGGATCTGCTCCACGTGATTGAGATCGTGACCGGCAATCTGCAACGCCAGGTCGCGGACGCTCATCTCCCCACGCTCGGCGTGCACACCGTGGCGCTGCCATTGCTCCGGGGTAAGCTGCGCGAACATGCGCAGATTGGCTTCGCGCAGCAGGCGGAAGAGCTGCAATGACTCAGCGGGCTGCCGTGAGGCATAGTCGCCCAGCTTGTTCCATAGCTCCTGATCGTAGGGCGACAGCGGGCCGCCGTCGTGCTCAATCATCTGGCGATAGCGCCAGGAAGCGCCGATCTCAGCGTCGGCAAGGTGGGCCAACAGCTCCGTCACCGACCACCTGTCCGGCGCGGGCCGCTCGCGCAGCTTGTTCTCCGGCGCTGCCTGCAACAATTGCGCCAGCGAGCTTATGGTTTCGCTCTGGACGGCGACGGGATCCTTGCCTTCCACGTAAGAGAGAATGCGTGCTTTGTACTGAGCCGGCGTCGACATAACTTCCTCCGCGAATGAGCTCCAATTATCTCTTATCGCACGATACCCGTTCCACAGCTTGGCACCGTATAATCGAGACTTCCTTCCATGAGTTACCAGGTTCTCGCGCGCAAATACCGGCCACAGAAATTCTCCGACGTCATCGGGCAGGACCACGTCACGCGGACGCTGAAGAACGCCATCGAGCAGGGACGCATTGCGCACGGCTACATCTTCAGCGGACATCGCGGCATTGGAAAAACGACCATCGCGCGCATTCTGGCGATGGCGCTGAATTGCCAGTCGCAGGACCATCCCGTGCCGGAGCCGTGCGGGGTGTGCGATTCCTGCCGCGAGATTCGCGCCGGCAACTCCGTCGACGTGATCGAGATTGACGCTGCTACCAACCGCGGCATCGACGAAATTCGCGAGCTGCGCGAGGCGGCGCGCTATCGCCCGGCCCGCGATCGCTTCAAGATCTACATTCTCGACGAGGCCCACCAGATTACCGACGCCGCGTTCAACGCGCTGCTGAAGACGCTGGAAGAACCGCCGAGCCACATCATCTTCATGATGGCGACCACGCAGCCGGAAGATATTCCGCAGACCATTCGCTCGCGCTGCCAGCACTTCAGCTTTCATGCGGTGCGCTTCGACGACATCGTTGCGCAACTGCGCGACATCGCAAAGCAAGAGGGAATTAAGGCCGACGACAGCGCTCTGGCAATGCTGGCCGAAGTCGGCGACGGGTCGATGCGCGACGCGCTCAGCATCATGGACCAGGCGATTGCCTGCTGTGGCACCACGCTGAGTGCCGACGTGGTGCGCGGCCTGGTTGGCACGGTGTCTGCGGACGTGCTGGAGGACGTGATGGACGCGGTGGCGCGCAACTCCAGCGAAGATGTTCTGCGCACCATCGACCGTC
>JBEKTC010000061.1:0-20135 GCA_049516475.1 Candidatus Korobacteraceae bacterium
GGCATCGGCAAGCGCGAACGCGAAATCCTTACGGCCATCGTCGAGACGTATATCTCGACGGGCGAGCCGGTGGGGTCGCGCACCTTGTCGCGCAGCAATCCCGAAAGCCTGAGCGCGGCCTCCATCCGCAACGTCATGGCCGATCTGGCCGACGCCGGTTATCTGGAACAGCCGCACACCTCGTCCGGACGCGTGCCGACGACGCAAGCCTATCGTTTTTATGTGAAGCAGCTGACGGGCGAGGCGCGGCTTTCGGCCGCCGACGAGAACCTCATTCAGGACAGCCTGCACGGCACGCAGGATGTGCAGGAGTTCATGGAGCGCACCTCGCACGTGCTGTCGCTGATATCCCACGGTGTGGGAGTGACGGTGAGCTCGGCCGCGGGACAGCGCAACGCGCTGGAGCATGTCTACTTCCAGCGCATGGCCGACAGGAAAGTGTTGGCCGTGGTGGTGATGCGCAATGGTATGGTGCGCGATCGCGTGCTGCGGTTGAGCAATGATCTCGCGATTGCCGACCTGGAAGAGGCTGCCGCGTATATCAACCAGAATTTCCGCGGCTGGGAGATGGAAGCGCTGCGCGAAGAGATTGCCAAGCGCGTGCAGCAGGAGCGCAGCGAGTACGATCGCCTGATGACTTCGGTGGAGCAACTCTATACTCAGGGCGCGCTGGCAACTGAGGGTGCGGCGCAATCGGTATACGTCGAGGGCGCGGCCAACCTGGTGCTCACCGAGCAGGACAAAGAGCGTCTGCGCCATTTGCTGACGACCCTGGAGGAGAAGCAGCGCGTGGTGGATTTGCTCTCGGCGTATCTGGACGCGCGCCAGGAGGCGGTGCGCGTGGTTGTGGGTCTTGAAGACGCCATGCCGCATCTAAATAACTTCGTGCTGATTGGAACGCCGGCACGCGTGGGCGATGAAGTGATGGGATCGCTGGCCGTCATTGGGCCGACACGCATGGATTACGAGCACACGATTACCGCGGTGTCGTACATCGCGCGGATGTTCGATAAGGCGTGGAACGAGTCGACGTAGGTGGAGCGCCGCTTCACAGCTTGCTGAACAACTCGACACAGCAGATCCCTCGCCGACTGAAGTCGGCTCGGGATGACAAGTTTAGGGGATTTGCAACGGCGCATCGAAAGCTGCGCCCCTTCAAAACTTTAGCGATTTATGCCATTCAAGAAGCATAACGGAGGCTCCGAAGCGGGGTTGGAGCTGGACCACGAATTACCGCCCGCTGGGCCGGATGACGAAAGTGCGTCACGGGCTCCGGGCGAAGGTGGCAAGACCGCCCAACTCAGCGTTGCAGAGATGGAAGCGGAGCTGGAGAAAGCCCGCGTCGAGCGCGCCGCCTATCTTGACCGCGCAGCGCGGCTGCAAGCCGAGTTCGACAACTTCCGCAAGCGCAATGCGAAACAGCAGCAGGAGTATCGCGAATACGCCTTGGCGGAGGCGCTGACGACGCTACTGCCCATTCTCGACAGCCTGGACCGCGCGCTGAAAACCAACGCTGTGTCGGTGGAGGATTTCCGCTCGGGTATCGAGCTCATTGACAAGCAGTTTCATGACGCCCTGGCCAAGCTCGGCGTGCAGCCTGTTCCCGCCGAGGGCGAGCTGTTCGATCCCAATCTGCATCAGGCCGTGCAGATGGTTGAGACCAGCGATACCGAGGACAACCATGTGATCGACGAGTTGCAGCGGGGATATAAGTTGAAAGATCGCCTGCTGCGCCCGGCGATGGTGCGGGTCGCACGCAATCCGAAATAGGTGCCTGGTTCCGCCGGCTGAAGCCGGCTCAGGATAAAGAGAAAACGGGCTTAGACGCTGGCCTGAAGGCCAGCTCTACCCGAATCTTCCTTGGCCAAGAATTTATTAGCGGCCGGTGAAAGCCGTCCGAACAGTATAGAAAAAGGCCAGGGGCTAAAGCCCAGGTTGTTCAGCGGTTCTGGCGGCACGGCTGAAGCCGTGCCCTGACACAAAATGAACCGCGCAAAACGAATCATGAGATGAGTCGTGGGATCGTTCTAGAGCGGCTCGACATTCTGATTGACGGTTGTATTTTGTAGTGAGGGGTTACTACTTCTGGCCACCACAGTGAAACGCGATTACTACGAGGTCCTGGGCGTCTCGCGCACCGCCGTCGATCAGGAAATCAAGAGCGCCTATCGCAAGCTTGCACTGCAGTACCATCCTGACCGCAATCCCGAAAATCCGGAGGCGGAAGAGCGCTTCAAGGAATGCAGCGAGGCCTACGCAGTTTTGGCCGACAGCGAGAAGCGCGCGCGCTACGATCGCTTTGGGCACGCAGGTGTAGGCAACGCAGCAGGTGCGGGCTTCGGCGGCTTCGATACCATCGACTTTCAGGACATCTTCGGCGACATCTTTGGTGACATGTTTGGCGGCCAGGGCAGCCGACGCCGCACACGCGCGCAGCGCGGCGCGGACCTACGCGAGGACCTGACGCTGGAGTTCGAGGAAGCGGTCTTCGGCGTAACCAAGCAGGTCCACGTTCGTCGCCAGGAACAGTGCGACCGCTGCAACGGCAGCGGCATGGCGCCGGGAAAAGCGCCGATCAACTGCACCACCTGCGGCGGACGCGGACAGATGCGCTACCAGCAAGGCTTCTTCTCAATCACGCGCGCGTGCAGCACGTGTGGCGGATCGGGCAAGCTGATCGTCGATCCCTGCAATCAATGCCGCGGCCAGGGACGAGTGACGCGCGATCGCACGGTCACGGTCAAGGTTCCCGCGGGCGTCGAGGAAGGCGCTCGTATCTTGTACTCGAACGAAGGCGAAGCCGGCGTCTTCGGCGGTCCGCCAGGCGATCTCTACATCGTGCTCCACGCCAAGGAGCACAGCTTCTTTATACGCGACGGCAAGGACCTGCACTGCATGTTGCCGATCTCCATCTCACAGGCGGCGCTGGGCGCAGAAATAAAAGTGCCGACGCTGGATGGCGAGGAGATGCTGCGCATTCCTGAAGGCACGCAAACCGGCGCGAACTTCAAGCTGAAGAACAAAGGCGTTCCGGTGTTGAATGGCCGCGGGCGCGGCGATCTGTTCGTCGAGATGAAGGTGCAGACGCCTGCGAGGCTCACGAAACGGCAGCGCGAACTGTTGCAGGAATTGCACAGTACGCTGTCGGTCGAGAACACGCCGGTCAGCCGGTCGCTGCTGAACAAGGTGAAGGATATTTTCGGGTGAGGCGGTAATCAGCGTGGTGAATCGGAAATTGGTTTTCCAATTTGCTACGGCCACTCGATTTCACCTCAGGGGCTAAAGGCCATAGATCACCTGCTCCGGCTCATCGATCAGCGCGCGGATCTGAGCTTTGTGCGCGGGCGGTTGAAGCCGTTCCACAGTTCGACGGGGCGGCCCTCGGGTACGAAACCGCCAGCGAGACTCAGCTCCCAAGCTGGCGCTTCGCGTCGAATCGCTCCAGCGCGTGCGGATCGCTCCCCGCCGACTTGAGTTCCGTTTTTTGAATCATTTGCCGCCACAAGGAATCCGCATCCGAATCGAAAACCGTTCGGGCATCCCCTTGAAAAATGAACCATGAGCCCAGTTCTACTTCCCTCCGTAGTTGATCATTACTCCATCCGGCATAGCCTAGATAAACGTGAAAGATACCGGGGTCAGGTCGGCCCGAGATGGTTTTTTCGAAAACGGTCTTCGTAGAAATCAAATAGACGCCGCTGAAAACCTGCTCCGCGCCGTCGAGCTTGGCCGTCGACCGGAGCAAGCCAAACACCGCTGGAGTTTCGACGGGACCACCGAGATAAACCGGGTCCGAACGGTCCTTCGCCGCTTCGAACTGCTCCAACACTCGTGAAAGTGGGATATTCGTGGGCCGGTTCAGAATCAGTCCGACCACGCCCTCGGCATCGCAGCGAACCAGCAGGATTACGGTTTCAGCGAAATTCGGATCCGCCAGGGCACGGCTCGCCACCAGCAACTTTCCGGCACCCAAGTCCTTGGGGTTCTGTGATTGCACAGGAAGAAAAACGTTCGAGGGGGTCCTGCCTATCGCGTGGAATGCCCGGCTTGATCGGACTAGCTGATAGGCTGGCCGCCCCGTGTACCAGAGCGACCCACCGTGCGTAACCGCTGGATACGACAGCCGTGAATTCGGTGTCAGTACATCAAACTCCTTGGACTCAACGTCTAACCTTCGCATTGCCGCGAGAGCGACAACCGCGACCAGCGTTGTAAAAAAGCACAGCTTGCTCAGAGACATAGTTGCTCTCCTGACCCACGATCGCGTTCTCTGTTCCGAATGCCCCCCGTTCCCCAGAGCGAATTATAGTCAGTAGCTCCTCTCATCCTCTCGCCCCATCGGGATTCCTGGTGCCGTGGAAATGTGCGGAACCCAGAGGTCCTATCTTCAAGCCGGCCAGGTTGAGTTTCCTCAACAATTTGTGAGACCACGAAGTCCTTTGCTTCAGGGATGCTATGATTTTGAGACCGTCTATGACATCGCTCATTCACGTAGTTCCTTCTCCCTCCCAGCAGCAAACTTTGGCATACGATCCGCTGCTCGACGACATTGGATACATGACCTGCATGACCCTGGTGCTGCTGGGAAATTACGCGCAGACCGGGCATCTGGGCGGACCGCTCGCCTACACGCCGTACAATGTTGCGGCGCATTTGGCCGGTCCTGAAAACGGCGGACTCCGTTACGATTACCGCCGGCCGAAGCATCCTTACTCCGACAAATTCATGATGGCGGCGGGCCATTCGGTCCCCACCTGCTACGCGCTGTGGATGATCATGGGCCAGGCGCTGTATCGCAAGTATCAGCAGACCGGCGATCCCCGTTATCGCGTCGACCCGCACGACGCGATGCTGCCGATCGACGCGTTGGGATTCCGGCGCGGCGCGGGCGCGCTGAAGACGCTGCTGCGCGATACGGACTTGGAAGACGATCCGCTGTTCGCGCAAGCCAAAGACCGCGGCATTCGTGCGCTCCAGGGACATGCCGAAAGCACCGACCTTACCAATGACGTGAACGGCGGGCCTTCGGGCATCGGCATCGCGACGGCCGCGGGCAAAGCGGCGTTCTGGAATATAGCGGGCGCGCCAGAGTCGCCGAAAGTGATCGCGCTGGAAGGCGAATTCGCGCTCACCGAAGGTCACGCGCAGGAGTTGAAGACGCAGGCGCTGGCGCTGCAAGTGGGAAAGCGTTTGCGCGTGATGGTTTCCGACAACAACGCGGGCATCGACGATCGCCTGCTTGGCGGCGTGATCGCCGCGCAGTTCGCGGACGGCTACGATCTGGTGAATCAATGGACGTCGTACGGATGGAACGTCTTCACGCTGGCGAACGGTAACGATTACGGCGACGTGACCGCGGCGCTGAAAGCAATGGACCAAGTGGACCCGCACGACCGCCGTCCCATCGTCGCGATCGGCAAAACTATTAAAGGCTACTGGCCCGCTGCGGTCGCCGGAAAAATTCCCGGCTACAGCGGCGATCAATTGGTGAGTTACCCAAGCCATCCTTACGCGCTGAAGATGAACTCGGAGTATTTTGTGGCGCTGGCGCAGACGTTCGAGAAGCATTACGGCGTGGAGTTCGAAGGAATTCGCAAGGGCGCGGTCACCAACAATCGCGAGCGCCTGATCCAGTTCAAGACGAACATCGACGTGGTGATGTCGCTGCTCGACCGCAACGGATTGGGCGATCGCCTGGCCGAGCGCCTGGTGGAAATCGGCGACACCGTGCGCGACGACGTGAAGTTGCGCATCTCAGCCACGAGCGATCCCTTCCTCGACGATCGCCTGCGCGTCGCGGCGCTGCCGGAAGAGCCACAGAAGCTCCCGATTCGCAATGCGATTTCCGGTGCGGATAAGCAAGTCAGCATTGCGCTGTTCAAGAAGCCGGGCGAGGTGGCCGGAGCCCGGCGCGCAGTTTCCGAAATCATCAAGTGGATGAATTACGTCACGGATGGGCGATTCTTCACGGTGGCCGCCGACCTTTCGGAGTCCATCAATGTGGAGCACGGTAGTTTGTGGGGACACTACAGTCCCACGGACAATCCGCTGGGCACGCGCCTGAAAGCGCCCATTCAGGAAGCGGGCAATGTTTCCACCGCCATCGGGCTGGTAAGTCAAAGCGCTTCCGTCGATCCGGAAAAATTCGCCGGCGTTTGGGCTTTGAGCGGCACCTACGGAGCGTTCACGCCGCTGATGTACACTCCGGCGCGGGTCTGGAGTCAACAAAACCAGGACAGCAAATTCCGCATGGGTGTGCTGCATATCCTCGCCGCGCACTCCGGTCCTGAAACCGCGGCCGACGCGCGCACCCACTTCGGCATCTTCGCGCCGCAAGTGTGGAAGCTGTTCCCGCGCGGTCAGGCGATCAATTTGAGTTTTTGGGATTACAACGATGTCGCGCCGGGCTATTTCGCGGCGGCGGAAATCGCGGCGCGCGATCCGCACGTGGGCATCATCACGCTGGAAGTGGCGCGTCCCGACTTCGCGGTCGCGGACCGCAACCATTTCGCCGACACCGATCTGCGGGCTGCGGCCAAAGGCCTGTACGTGATCCGCGATTTCGCGCCGGACAAGCCGCGCCACGGCTACGTGATCGCGCAAGGATCGAGTTCCACTTTTAATCTGGTGAAGGTACTGCCGAAACTCGAAGCGGCCGGCGTGAACGTGAAGGTGATCGCGGCGATCAGCGAGGACTTGTTCGACCGCCAGCCGCAAGCGTATCGCGATTCCGTGCTGCCGCCCGGGGCCCGCTACGATTTGATGGTGGTATCGACGGGCACGCGACGCGTGTGGCCGCTGCGCAACCTGGGTCCGTTGACGGATGAGTATTCACTCACGTCCGACTTCGACAATTGCTGGAGAAGCGGCGGCCTGGAAGCGGATGTGATCACGGAAGCGCATCTCGATCCCGATTCGATTTTCGCAGGCGTGGAGCGATTCGCGAACGAACGCGAGCGCCGCATCGGCGATCAACGCAAAATGATCGGTTAGGCGAGTGGGCTGTCTGCACTCGTCGTTAGAGCAGCGCCCTTTCAGGGCCTGTGGGACAACTTTCCAAAGTAAGAACGATCAGTCGGGCCGATCAAGAGAGCATTTCCAGGGAATGCATATACGGTCTCATGGATTAGCCACCCGGATGCTCATGGTTATGGTGTGCTGTTGACCGGGCGCTAGAATCAAAGCGAATGTCAGGATATTGCTAGCCTCGGCACAGACCATGTGCTGCCATTCGTCATCTCCCAGGTCCGACAACAACTGCGTCCCCTCCCTCCACGGGTTCCAAACAACCGTAGTGAGGGAGTTTTCTTTTGCAATGAGAATGCGGCGCCGTAGTTCGGGATCCACCAACTCGAGCGCATGCTGCGTATTCAGGTATGCGTTGTCGGTTTGAGCGGTGAGTACGACGTCGCCGCATTGCCTTTTTTCGCGGTTCGAGTCGGTATTATCGAGGTAACTAACACCATCCAGGCCTACTAAACGGATGTTTTCAACATGTCCCACTCTGTGGTAGGCGTGCAAGGCTTCTTCCAGGCGAAGCGAGGTCGACCCCGTATTCGTGACGGTGAGCTCCAGTTTCAACTCGCTTCCGAACGTGACCCGGTGCACGAGCCGGAATTCGCCGGGCCACCATTTTCTGGTGCCTTCGTCGCTTGCCGTCGACATGCTGACGGTAACCGCATCGCCATCGCGCGCGATGGATTCCAGCTGCCAGGTTTTGGTGCGCACGAATCCGTGTGCAGGGGCGCGCGGGTCGTCGGCTTTCGCGCGAAACCACGGAAAGCAGATAGGAATGCCTCCGCGAATCGCGTGCCCGTCTTCCCAGAGCGCGTGCTCGCCAAGAAAAAGTACTTCCTCCGCACCCGCGGGTCGCCAAGAGGTGACTTGGGCACCATGCAGGTAAATCTCTGCCGATGCCGTGGGCGAGGTGATGCGAACCGTGGGCAGTCCGCCGTTGCCCGCCACCACGCGCGCGATGCCTGTTATCGCAAAGCGGCGATCGAGTTCTTCGATTGAGGTCCCTGCTCCCATGCGCTGATCTCTTATCCCATAGCGCCTAGGTGGAAGAGCCGGCAAGTCGACCGGCGTAGCCTTCCAGATGTTTGCACTCCGTCCTGGCATCCGAGTTGGACTCGGGTTTTTCGCCAGCCTGCCTTGCGACCGTATTCACAATTTATGGGCTATTACAACTAGCAACTAACAAAAAGACAAGCGCCCAACGCCGCCTATGTTCTCTAAGGAGGACCCAACAGCCCCAGCCATGTGGTAGCACTCGTCTGCCCTGTAAAGCAAGTCCTAAGCAGTCAAACCTGGTGAACGCATTTTCAGCATGTTGTCTCCTTCTCTCACCCGGCAAAACCACCGAGGTGTAGAAATCAAAGAGGCGATAACATTCCAGGGCACTTCGTGTCCCCCCAAGCAAACCAAGATTGGGTGGGGAAGCTAGGTACAGACCCAGCCACAGCGGGTTGGAGCGTCAACATATACCGGAATTCCACCCTCGCAACTGCAGAGGCACTTGAGCTGTGCGCAGCCGCTCAGCTTTTCACACCCAGAGCAGTGATTCGGAGGAGGCGGAGCGGGGCATGTCCAGGTGCAGCTTGGATCGGTACACGTGCAGCTTCCCGCCAAGGTTATACCGTTCCCAGTGGCAGGACCCTGATGCATCAGTCCACTGGGACGGAAATTACTCATGGATTCATACAACGCCGCCTCGGCGGTAAATTGTGGCAAGCTCAACTTATGCCTCCTATTCCCGCTTACGTTCAGCGGTCGGAATTCGGCTGCGGCTTCTCGACTAAGAACAGAAGCCTGTGGCCCACGATCACGCGCGCGCAAAGATTTCGCGACTCAGCACCGGAGTCCGCAGTTCCGCAGGGTCTGGGCGAGCTTTGCCCGAGCCGGTCCAACATGCGAAAACACAAACCGCGATCGACCGCTACCCTGCCCGCACGCGCTGCCTATATCACCGCCACAACATGCGTTGACCCGGGGCCAGGGGACGGTCCGGCGCCGCCGGTTCCTCCTCCGCCACCTGTGGCCGGGGGCCGGGAGGGCGGCGCGCAATGTTGGGTATAGTAGTAGCACTGGTTGAACAAGAAACAGTCAATCGCAGCTAATTCGCACTCAATCCCACTGGATGGAATGGGAAATTGCGGCTGCAGGGATCCGGTTGATGCCCCAGCCGTATGCCCCGAGGTGAGAACGTAGTGTTTACTATTCTTGCCCAGGGAAGCCTCAGCCGTAAATTCGGGTAAACGCATTGGAATGACCTCTTCTTACCTCTATAGTTAAACGGTCGTAATACGACGACAACTTCGTGACTGTTGTTTGGAATTGCTTCTGCATTTTGCCAGCGCGCCCTACTCAAGCCGCCGTTGCTTGAGTGGGAAAATTCCCCGCGCTGCGAACAAATCACGCCCCATCGCAACCGAGTCTCGAGCTAGTACGCCACGTCTTGAAACATACCTCCCACTCATTCGAAAACCGCGATTGAGTGGGGTGCCCCGGCCGCGCTGCTCAACCCCAACATGGGCCTTTAGGCACGTGATCTCCGTCACACGAATCACAATTCGGATTGGGATCGCACCGGTAAGCACAACACTGCTGAAATACGCTGTTAAACTCCGCCTGACAGTTGGCGCAACAATTTCCCAACCCACAACAGTCGAGGTCATTCGCATCGCATTTGTTGCGCGACAGGCAATCGTCATAGGCTTTCTGCCCTTCCCCCTGGCAATCCGGCCCTGCGCTTCTCCACAGTGCGCCTGGAGGAGCGCCCGCGAAGAATTGCCGATCGTGTCGCCGGTGGTAACGGCGGTGTTGGGGCACGACGCCGGAATGCAAAAAGCCTGAGCTCATGGCGGCCTTGCTCGGCCGGAATTCCGAAGCGTATTGCCCACGACTCCTGTTTAGCGAGGCTTCTGCCGTAAATCCGGGCATAGTTATAGTGTTCATTCCGTGTCTCCTTGTCGCCACTGTCCTTCGTGTGCGGTTCATCGGTCGTAATACGGTCCCAGCTTCCTTACCAGGAACGGGAACTTGTCGGTCAGGTCAACCCGCACCGCGAAGTTCTCATCCGCCTCGGCGCAGCACCCCACTCATTCGAAAACCGCGAATGAGTGGGCCACCCGGCAGAATTCCCGGAATGGAGCACTGGCATCCGGCGTTAGACGCAACTTAAGCAGCTACCGCCAGGGCCCACACCCCCCACGCAGCAGCAAGCACTCGCCCTGTTACACCATGATCCAAGCGGGCAGCACGCGCCGTAACAGGCGCTTATTTCGTCGCAGCAGCCGTCGTTCGTACAAACTTGGCCACCGGAGCAGCATTGGCCATTACAGCAAACCTCGTCGGGGTTGCAGCACTCGTATTCGCAGTGCGATTGTCCTTTTGCGCAATGTGGTGGAGGCGGGTGTTGTCCGCCGCCTCCAATGACAGAGCAACCATTGAGGCAATTGGTCTCGCATTGGTACGGGTTCCGCAAGCCTTGGCAAGATTCATTGACGCACTGCTGGTAGCAGGCGGGGTCAAATCCGCCAACCGGCCTGGACAGCAAGTTCGGAAGCAATAGACCAGACGCTCTTCCGCTTGCACTTGCGGCCCAGTATAGATTTCTCGTGGGTCGCAGAGATGCTTCGGCGAAAAATCCCGGCAAACTCATATCTTCCTCCTAGTTCTGAATCCCGTTTCAGCGGTCGTAGTACGATCCCAGCTTCCTTACCAGGAATGGGAACTTGTCGGTCACATCAACTCTCACCGCGAACTTCTCATCCACGTCGGTATTGCGGTTGGTATAGGTGAAGATCACATCCACCACGTTGCGTGTGCCGCTTAGAGCTGAGTGCTGCACATGCACGCCGGTCAGTGAACTATTGCGCCCGAAAGCCTCCGCCGCGTTGGCGTAAATCGCCGGGTAACGCACAGCCAGATAATTCAGTGCGCGGTCTCCGTCGGTCGCGCCGGCGTTGTCGGTCATCTGCATAATGCGGTCGAACAACTCCTCGGCCGCTGGAGTAAATTCCTTGGCGGAAGTCTTCTCCGGCTTGGGAATCGCCTTGATCAGCGCCTCGCGGTCGAAGGAATAGATCTGGTCGAAGACCACGATGGGCACCATCAAGCCGTTGCACATGGCCGGCGGGGCAATGGGCCCTTTCATGCCGATCACCACGTCCAGGTCCCAAGGTTGCGGCGTGGGACGCAGCGCCTCCACCAGCAGGCTGATGTCCGCCGGATCGCGCGGAACCAGAATGTAGGTTTCCAGCCCTTCGATGGTCATGACAAAGCAGAGCTGCCGCACCAGGTAGCGGTTCTCCGGTTTGGAAAGCACGGCCTGCAACGCCTGCCGGTCGGTGAGGTTCTTGGTGTCGGCTCTGCCGGTAGCTTGCGCGAACTCCTTCTCCACGGAAATGCTGGGGAAGCGCGCCTCAATCCTGCCGATGGCATAGATGTAACTGGGCGCGGCGGTTGCGCCGCCATTGGCGGCGGGCGCGGTGCCGCAGGTGGCGCAGGCTTGCGGTGCAACGGGCTGCACTGGCCGGACCGAAGCTGCAACGGTTGTGGGTGCATCATCCCGAACCGCGGATGGGTTTACAGTTGGCTCTTGAACTTCAGTTTGAGATTGTTCCATCTAGGTTCCTCCTTACAGAACCGGTTCGTGTTGCTGATGTCACCGAGAGAAGGTCATCCAGCGGTTCAGCGCCGCAGCACGTTTCTCACATCCGCCGCAGGGCCCGATGCCCATGGCATACGTCGTCTTCTTGATCACATCTCCCAGGCCGATTTCCTCCTCAATCAAAAATCCTGGCAGCCGGACCTTATGCGGCCCGGGTTCCGGCTTCGGCTCATCCGTGCGCTTCTTCTTTGCCACACTCACCTTCCATAGATAGCGGCCATCCTCTGATATGCCGCGGCGGCGTCCAGCACAGGCGGGACAACGCTGCTTCTGCGGCCGCCTTGCAGCAACGCAAGCTTCACATCGGTGTCCGTCGCGGACGGGAACTCCGACAACAGCAATGCAATCGTTCCCGTGACAAACGGTGCAGCCGCGCTCGTCCCATGAAAGCTTCGCGGCTCGCCATTCGTCCCCAGGCTCGCGATGTCTTGCGCCGGAGCGCTCAGTCCGCGCCTGCCGATCGAGCTGCCAAAATTCGATTCGCCGATTGGCCGTCCGCTGCTATCGCATCCTGCCACTGGAATCACCCAAGGATGGCAAATAATGGCTGAACCGCCGATCGTTCCCTGATTGCCCGCCGCCGCGACCGTGATGACGCCCCGTGCCGCCGCGAAATCCAAGGCCTGCACCAACTCGCGCTCTCCTTTGCCCGACGGCTGCAGCAGCGCCGCACTCAAGTTAATGACGCGCGCCCCGGCCTTGACCGTCTCCACGATGGCCGCGGCCAGTTCCGCCGGCGTCGCGCTCGGCATGTCGCCATCGGCGGAGGCAGCTTCCGCGAAGATCGGGCGCACCAGCAGCGTGCAGTCCGGACAGATGGCCGGCGCGGAAGAACTCCGCCGGGCAGAGAGAATGCCCGCGACGAACGTTCCATGCATGCAGGCGGTGCTGCTGGCGCGCGCGCAAGTCCCGCGAAGAGTGCCCGGAATTTCCTGGATGTTGCTGCCGGCGAGATCGGGATGGGAGGCGTTGACAGGCCCGTCGATGAGGCCGACGGAGATCTCCCGTTTGCCGGCGGTGCGACGCATAAGCGGAGACAACTTGACCAGGTCAAGTGGGCCCATTGGGCAATGCCCTCTAAGAATCAGACCAGATGAAACCTAAGTGGGAGCGCCAACAGCTGAGTGGGTGGTAGAAACAATACCCTAGGCAACCCTGGAAAGGCAAGGAAAAGCCTGGAGAAAAGTTCGACAGGCGATAATTTTCGCAAAGTCTAATCAGGGCTGCTGCTGGGGCTGCGCTTCAGGGTGGGACGTCCATCATCTTGCGGGTTGGGAGCGCTGCCGGAATCCCCAGAACCGCTGCCGCTCGGCGTGCCTGTTCTCTTCAGCAACACGGGACGGCCTGCGTTTGGTTTGGCGCCGCCGATGCGCCGGCCGTTGTCGAACGCCAGCAAGCGCGCCTTGACGCTCTCGAATTCACTGGTATCAAGAACGTATTCGGGACGGTCCGGGAGATACTTGCGGATTTCATCCTGCGCCGCCTCAATGCGCTCGACGTTCATCGGGTGCGTGGCAAAAGCCTTGGCCACCATGTTCTGCTTCTTCTTCTCGACGTTCAGCTTCTCGAAAAATTCCACGAACGCTTGCGGATCGTACCCGGTGGCGTAGTCATATTCCAGACCCAGCAAATCGGCTTCGCGCTCGGCGTCGCGTGAAAACTTAAGAAAGCCCAGCGGCACCGCGAGACTGGCGACTTCGCTGATCGCGTACGCCACCGGTCCGCCGATAAAGATGAGCGGCACCGAGGCCATGTTCCAGATCTGCGCGCGGGTCATGTTCTTGGTGGCATGGCGAGCGCAGACGTGAGCAATCTCATGCGCCATCACGCCGGCAAGTTCGGCTTCGTTATCGGCAGCGAGAATCAGTCCGCTGTTCACGTAGAAGAAGCCGCCGGGCAGCGCGAACGCGTTCACCTCCTCGGTATCGAGCACTTTGATGACGAAGGGTACGCGGGCATCGGAGTTGCGCACCAGGTTCTGGCCAATGCGATTGACGTACTCCGTAACGACGGGATCGGTGATTACCTTCGCGCTCGACTCAACTTGTTGCGACAACTGCCGTCCCAGCGCCACCTCGCGATCGAGCGAGTAGAAGTCCAACCCACTGCCAACATTCCGCTGGCCGATGAGCGCGACGTTGTACTTCGGCGCCAGCGTCGAAGGCTGCGCCGAGCCGTTCGCTGCAACGCTGGTCGCCTTCGACGGATTCGGGGCCGGCGAACCCGCGCTCGGATCGGGCTGGTTGGAGCTCGCTCCTGAGGCTGCGGCCTCGATCTCCTTGGCTGTCGGAATTCCTACACTGGTCGCATCCGGATGGGCCGCAGGGGAAAGCGTGGCCCCGCTCGACGAAGACTGATCGCTCGGCGACGATGTAGTTGCAGGCGCAGTCTGGGCTACGCTGAACGCCGGCCAGCACAAGGCGGCGGCCAGGACAGCCAGCGCGTACGACGAAGTAGTTCGAACCGCACCAGGGATGGACACGATCACACCTGAACCCTGACTTGATTATCCCGCCAAACTCAGGGTTATGGGAACTGTAAAGTTCACCGTCAGCAGAAACATCCCTACGGCCCGAAGTAGCCCGAGATGTCCAGAACCAGATGGGTCAGTCCCGCAGCGTAGGCATCAAGCGAGCCATTGAGGTTCGGCACAATCGCCATGTTCGAGGTGATGAACCCGTCATAGGCGTTCAGGGTTGACACGATGGGCATACCTTCGGTATCGGGCCAAAGGGTGAGGTATGGCATGGGGCCGTCGGTAGGTATGACAGTCGCATTGAAAACATATCCCTGCGCAGTATTGGGCGGCGCGCACTGGCTGCCTGCGACGCTCACCGTCCGTTCTCCCTGGAACGGCTGCTGGTTGCCTTGGTTGCGGCTGTCGTATACGCGACAGGGCGTCAACTTGTAAAAGTAGAAGCCATTCTGTCCGGGCGCCGCGAAGTAGCCGTTGATGTCCACGACGACGTCGGTGCTGTTGAAGGCGAAGATGTCGATGTCGCCATTCGACGCCGCCGGGACAATCGCCGCATTCGCAACCACGGTTGCCGTCGGATTGTTCAGCGTCGAGACCACTGGCTGCGGTTCATTGCTCGGCCACACGGTCACATAACCCAAGGGTTGTCCAACCGGATTGGGCGAGACTGTGACATTGAACGAGTAGGCTAGCGGATGGCTGATTCCTTGCAGGCACGGACTGGTGAGGATCGGCAGCTCGCGTGTCTCCATATCGTGAAGCCGCGGCGGCCCCAGCCCCTGGGGCTGCTGTGAGCCGGTGCGGGTATCGACCACCCGGCACGGCGTGAGGGGATAGAACTGTAACGTCTGGGTGCCGGTGGTGGCGAAATAGCCGTCGATATCGAGGACTACGTCGGTGGTATCGGTGACGTAGACACTAACCGGGCCGCCAAGGCCCGCCGGA
The DNA here is from genome assembly GCA_049516475.1 of Candidatus Korobacteraceae bacterium. Classification (GTDB taxonomy): domain Bacteria; phylum Acidobacteriota; class Terriglobia; order Terriglobales; family Acidobacteriaceae; genus Bog-257. The sequence goes on from JBEKTC010000061.1 coordinate 15,096, forward strand.
ACGATCGCGGCATTCGCCTTGACGCGACCGTCGGGAGAATTCATGGTCGAAACCTGCGGCTGGTTCTGCCCGGTGGGCCAGATAGTGAGATATCCCAGCGTGCCATGCGGCACTACTGTGACATTCAAGGAATAGGCAGCAGCGCTGACGGGAATATTGCAGTTGGTATTTTGCGGAAGGTCAAAGCTGCGTACGGTGTTCCCTGGAATTGCCGGGCCGCCGAACGGGCCATCGGGACCGCGCGTGTCCACCAGGCGGCAGGGCGTCACCGGAACAAGATACTGCCCCGGCGACAGGCTGTAGACCGAGCCTGCTCCGGATGTCCCACCTGAAAAGGTTGTGCCGTAGAAGACGCCGTTCGACTGCAACAGCCCGCCGTACGGGGCGTCAGACACAGGGAAGCTATATACCGTACTCAGGGTCCCCTGCGACGTGATTCGGAAGATGGTCGGAATGGTCGCCGTGGTGCCATAGAAGCTGCCGTCTGCCGCTTGAATCAGTCCGGCAAATGGGTTGGAGGCGGTAGTTCCGTCGAAATTGTGGAGCGTGGTTAGCGTGCCGCTGGAGGTAATCTTGAATACTGTCCCGACACTACTGGATCCGCCCTGGACGGTTGTCCCGTAGAAGTTCCCATCCGTAGCCTGCACCAGCCTGCCGTAGGGATGCGCGCCATCGGTGTTGGTGAAGCTGTGCAGCAGGGTAACCGTGCCGCCGGTCGTGATCTTGAATACCGTGCCGTCATTATTGGTTCCGCCGTTTGACGCCGTCCCATAGAGGTTCCCGTCGGTGCCCTGTATCAGGCTGGCATAGGGTATCGCCCCGTCGGCTTCCCAATCTGATTGGATCCGCCGAAGGTTGTGGTCCCGTACAAGTTGCCGTCGGTACCCTGCACCAGCCCGGACCAGGGTCCCCTGCCGTCAACCACGGTGAAGCTGTGCAGTAGCGTCAGCGTGCCCGCCGGCGTGATCTTGAATACGGTGCCGTAGGTGTTGCTTCCTCCCTGCGTGGTAGTGCCGTAGAAATTTCCGTCGCTGGCAAGCACCAGCCCGGCGCCGGGAAAGCTACCGTCAGTTGTGCCACCCGCGAAGCTATGCAGCGTCGTCAAGGTTCCGGTGCTGGGATTGACCTTAAATACCGTACCGAAGCTGTTCGCTCCGCCTTGATAGGTGGTTCCGTACAGGTTGCCGTCCGTGCCCTGGACGAGAGACTCGAAGTACGGGCCCTGTCCATTGGTCACGTCGAAACTCACCAGCGTGGTGAGGTTTTGCGCCGACGCAGCCATGGCCGTGGCGACGCAATAGATAAGGAGCAAGCTGGCGATTTTCAAGAAGGCGGACTTAGCCGATGGTGTCGGGCTGGCAGCGCTCATCGATTCCTCCCGATAAGGTCTTACCCGTGGGAACAATTGCGGGGGCCGGTGAACCGCGAGTTCGCTAGCCTTGGCGTTTACGCTAAGTCTGTCAGCGGCAACGCGCTCTTATTGCACATAAGTTAGAAAGAGGCACACATAGTATCACGCATTCCAATCTGGCAATCGTTTTTTGTTGCGACCCTGGTGTCGAAACACCTGCGTCCACCGCGGCCCACCCTGTCGCCAAAGGATGGCGGCAAGGATGGGGCACCCGAATCTCACACACCCGAATTGTAGGGAGAGTAGTGGATCCGAACGATAAGGATAGGCCACCCGCCCGTCACATTGATGCTTCGCCCGGGTCTCGAAACCCGCGAGACCCGGGGCAGCCACGGTCCTTCACGATCCTCAGTTGATTACGGCGTGACCTCGAACACGATCCCGCAACAGCCTAGCAGCCCAGTGCCGGTGCCATAGAGATTCCCGGCTGAGTCGAGAATCAACCCGCCCTGGGGATTTCCGCCGTCCCCGCTATCGTTCAAGTTATAGAGCGACGTGTACGCCCAGCCGCCATTGGAGGGTGCTAGCTGGAACACGCTGCCGCATCCGTATCCCGAGCAGCCTTGGCCGCCGCCGGAGAACAGCGTACCGTAAAGAGTGCCGTTGGAACTCCGCGCCAGCGTACCAGCCGGGCCGCCGAGACCGCTCAACTCAGGACTATAGAGCACGCTGAAGGTCCAGCTGCCGTTGGAGGGCATCAGCTCGAAGATGGTCCCGCCGTCACCTGTGCCCCCATAAAGGGTGGCACCGTAGAGATTGCCTTCCGGATCAAGAACTACGCCGGCATACGGGATTGCACCGTCGTTTGAGTACTGAAAGGCGTAGAGGACCTTTTCCGTCCAACCGGAGCCGGAGGGCGAAAGTTCGTAGACCGTGCCATCGTCACTCGGACCTCCTTCGTCAGTGGTGCCGTATAGATTCCCGTTGGCGTCAAAGGTCACACCGCTGAGTGGCGCAGACCCATCCGGCGAACCGGTGAAGCTGTAAAGCACGCTCTGGGTCCAGCCGGACCCAGAACGCGTGAGCTTGAAAATGACCCCGTTATTTCCCGTGCCGCCGCCGGAAGCAGTTCCGTAGAGATTGCCGGCGCTGTCAAAGATGAGCGCACCCTGGGGATAGCCGCCATCAGCGCCATCGGTAAATTGGTACAACGGAGTTTCAGTCCACGGGCAAGAAAACGACTTGCAAAGCGTCGCGGCAGGCGAAAGCTTGTACACCGTTCCTACATCATATTGTCCCCCTCGGATAGTGGTGCCATATAGGTTGCCGTCCCTTCCGATCGTAACGCCCGCAACCGGTGCGTACCCGCCATCGCCTTGCTGGAAGCTATAGAGCGGAAACAGGATCCAACCGGAACCCCGATGACTGAGCTTAAAGACGACTCCTTCACGATTCGCACCGCCATAGTAGGTTGTGCCATAAAGGTTGCCGGCCGAATCCCTGGTGACGCCAGCCATAGGCTCGGATCCGTCCTGGCCGCCGGTGAAGGCGTGCAGAAGGGTGAAAGTCTGCGCCTGTGCGGTTGGGACCACGGTGAGAACTACTACGAGAACGGCCAAAGCAACGAGAGTTGCTTTTCCGGCTGGTAAGTTGATGTCGAAAATGAAAGCTGCGATGTGCTTCCGGACCATGTTCGTCTCCTCCTCAAAGCTCGTCCTAGCGTGAGAGAGAGTATCACGGGCTATCAGCAACACAACTTAATTCTAGATTACGGCGTAAGAAGCTGATGGGAAGAGGTTTAACCCGCTTGCGTCAAGACGATTGACCCACTCATCCGCTCTTTTCGGATGAGTGGGAGAACGGGTCGCGGTAAGGAACAATGGCGATTTATCGCCAAATATGGGGTCAGCAAGGAAGCTACGGCGTGATTTTCCAAACCACGCCGCAGGCATAACTTGAGCCTTGATAGCAGTTCGTCCCAGTTCCACCTTTCGAGGTAGTCCCATAAAGATTGCCTTGTGCGTCGATGACGACGTTGCTGATCGGTAGTGAACCATCGCTGCCGCCAGTGAAATCGTGCAGGTCGGTGTAGATCCAACCATTAGCGGACGGGCTCAGCTTGAAAACCGACCCGCGGCTGTAAGCGCCATCGCCGTAGGTTGTACCGTACAGGTTACCGGCGGAATCCATCGTCAGGCTTTCCTGGGGTCCATCGCTGCCGGTGAGGGAGTAAAACAGCGAGAAATTCCAGTTGCCAGCCGATAATTCAAAGACGGTTCCCCCGTTGCCGACTCCCCCGCTGAAGGTGGTGCCGTAAAGATTGCCGGCGCCGTCAACGATGAGGCTGCCTTCGGGGCCGTCCCCTCCGTTCATGATGTTGTTCAGGTTGATGATCAGATTGAACTGCCAATTCGAGCCCGATGGGCTCAACTGATAAATCGCGCCGGCGTACGGGCTCTCGGTTGAGCCATAGAGATTACCGGCAGTATCGATGGCGAGGCCGCTCATCGGGCCGCCATCCGGAAAGCCGTTGTCGATGAGGGCTTCGTTCCAGCCGCTCCCGGACGGAGACAGCTCGAAAACGTCGCCGTAGTCGCAGCAGCCGCCATTGATCGAGGTGCCGTAGAGATTGCCGGACTGGTCCATCACCAGCGGTCCACCGGTAGGCTTGCCGGCATCCGGACTGCCCCCGAAGCGATAAAGCACGGTCTCGTCCCAGGGACAAATTACATTCCTGCAAACCGTGGGGGGCGGAGCTAGCTGGAAGATCGTGCCACAGCCGTCATCGCCGCCGTCGCCGCAAGTATTATTGTGAATTCCGCCGCCGTAAGTTGTGCCATAGAGCACGCCATTCGGAGCGAACATCATCCGAGCCGCGGGATGGTCACCGTCGTTGGTGCCTCCCTGGAATTCATAGAGCGGTTCGAAAACCCAGCCCGCGCCCAACCTCTTCAGGCGAAACGCCGTGCCGCACCCATATCCGGCGTAGCATGGAAATGTTCCGCCGCCCTGGGCGGTGCCATAAAGGTTTCCTGCGCGGTCCGCACTCAGACCGGCAAGAGGGAAGGCTCCGTCCGTTCCACCGGTAAAATTGTGAATGACCTGAAAGGTCTGCGCCTGGGCGAGAATCGCGGTTCCGAAGATGACCGCGCAGCAGAAGCGAAGGATTGCCGGCAGGCTGCTGTCGAAAATCGAAGTTGCTCGTTGCGGACCGGTCATAATGTTCTCTCCATTTTTCTTGTGAAAGGCGAGCACGCCTGTGCAAAGCTGACCCCGAATATCGCGCCGTCACCACCCGACGTCAACTTAATTTTAGATTACGGCCTAACAAATTGAACTCAGGGGAGTTAAGTCCAGGTGCTGCAGGATAGCTGGCGATAACAGGCCCAGGTCGTAAACCAATCGTCAACGGCGGGGTGGGCCCTAGTCTCGCGCTTTTCGAGGCCTGGGTGAGGCACGGGCGCCCCGCTCATTCGTGGGGTTCGAATGAGTGGGTGAATCAGAATAAACGGCTGTTCCTTAGCGCGACCGTTCTCCCACTCATCCGAAAAGAGCGGATGAGTGGGGCGCCCGGCTGTGGGCCGCCAGCCGGGCCCACCCTGTCGCCAAAGGATGGCGACGAGGACGGGGCACCCGAATCTCACACACCCGAATTGTAGGGAGAGTAGTGGATCCGAACGAAAGGATAG
>JBEKTC010000062.1:0-15864 GCA_049516475.1 Candidatus Korobacteraceae bacterium
GTCGGCATTCCAAGGGGTTTGATTTGCGACGCCCATGCTCCCGCACAGTTCACCACTGCCGCCGCCATATAGAATGCCTTCGTCGTGCGCGCACCGGTAGTTCGGCCGCCCAGCACGGCAACTTCAGTGACGGCCGAACCGGTCACGAAGTCAACGCCGAGCTTCCGTGCGGATTTCTCCAGCGCGCTGGCCAGCTTGCGCGGATCGACACTACACTCCGGCAGAAGATAAGCACGCCCGCGCAAGGCAATCAGCGGCTCCAACTGCGCCAGTTCTTCATCATGCAGCGGTCGCGCGCCTTCGCACGCCGGCAGCTCGCCATCGCCGAGGAACGCGATCGTTCCGTCCTCGCGCAGGTCAGGCGACTCAAATGCCTCCGCCCGTAGCTCTGAGATAAACTGCGGATACATGCGCCCACTGGCGGCAATCATCTTGGACATCGCCGGAGGATTCTCCGGATCGCAGTGCGCGATCATGCCGCCAGCGGCGTGCGTAGCCTCGCGGGCAGGTTCAGATTTCTCCACGACGAGAACGCTCGCACCGCTGTGCCGCAAGCTCCTTGCCAGCGCCAGCCCAATTACGCCTCCGCCAATGATGACAACATCCCAGGTCTTCACCCTTCGATTGTAGAGGAGGACTGACAGCGAAGGTCAGTACTGCACAGGCGATGGATGTAGTACAGAGCTTTTCTGCAGCAGCCGTCACCCGACGAAAATCGCTGCACGGGCGACGGTCATAGTGCGGTAATGAAATGCGTGCCGCGCGTGGGTGGCTCTTCCAGGCAGTTTGACTAGGATGTCCCGGTGGGAGAAAATACATCAGGCGCTGGATTCTCAGCGTCATCCTTTCGCAAGTGGGCCTGTGGCGCAGCTGGGAGCGCGCTTCCATGGCATGGAAGAGGTCGCCGGTTCGATCCCGGCCAGGTCCACCAAACTCCTCAATAAATCAGACGGGGCGGTTGATAACCGGCGCGGCGTTTGTGCTGTTCTTTGCGTCATAACCTGCCGTTCTGGCGCTGCGCTTCGCTTCCATCCCAACGTGACCGAACCTTTCCAGCCTTCGGCTGAATGATCTGCAATTGCCACGACACTGGAATCCGACTTGCCATGCTTCGCCAGTTCGGCGATTCAGGTAGTTAGAAGTTGCCGCGAGCATGGCCGAGGCAGCTTGTGATAACTTTTCAGGTACTCTGAGCTTCAACTTGAGAACCTGGACTTTAGAATAGCGGCTGTATCGCTTTCGAACCGAATGATTTTGGCCTTCGAGAGGTTATGGTGAAAAGCATTCTAGTTCGCTGTATCGCGATTCTGTTCGTCGCAGCTGCGGTCATCTCGGTTGACGCGCAAGACACGGACACCTACGAGCAAGCTCCGGCTCGTAAATCCGCGACGAAGGTTCTTCCCGACATGCCACCCTACATGGTCTGCTTCGGCGACGGACCCAAGTGGAGCATAGAGTTCGTCTCTTGGGGCGTGCGCTATATTGGCGGCGTCAATCAGCCGGATCAGGACTTTCTGGGCGGCTTTTTCTGGGAAGCGGACGAGAAGGTCTGGGTGTGGCAGATGGCCAGCGGTAATGCGCTGTCGGCCAAAATCCGGAAGGCCTCGTGCACTGAAGCTGGGGCCAGCCAGACGTACCCCTACGCAGCGCTGGTGTATTTGCCGCAGGGCGACATACTAGGCGGCTGCTGCCGCAAATTGAAGCCGGGGGAAGCTCCAGTCTCGCCGCAGAATGCCCCGGCCATCAAGACTCCGACAAAGTAACGGCGCCAGGCAACGGGGCGTGCTAATTGCGCTTCCCCGGCAGTTGAGCCCCAGAGATGGAAGCGTCAAGCAACTCCATGTAGTGCATCACCGGCAACGGACGTCCTGCTTCATTCAACAGCGCCCCGATTTGCAATTGGCATCCAGGATTGCCCGTCGCTACCGCGTCAGCCGAAGTCGCGACAATTTTCTCCACCTTGCGCTGGCCCAGTTGGTGGGCCGTCTCCGACTGAACTAGACCGTAGAGACCTGCTGACCCACAGCAGAGTGCGGCCTCGGAAATCTCCAACAATTCCAGTCCGGGGATGGTACGCAGCATGGCGCGCGGCTGTTCGCGCAGTCCCTGGGCATGCTGCAGGTGACATGGATCGTGGAATGCAACCTTCAATGCCATCGGGTGCCGTGGCGCGCGCGGCTGCAACTCCGCCATCACCTCCGATACGTCCTTGCATTTCGCGGAAAACGCAATGGCACGGTCGCGATACTTGGGATCATCCCGCAGCAGGTACCCATAGTCTTTGAGCGTGTGTCCGCAACCTGCGGCGTTCACCACGATGGTATCGACCGCCAACGGCTCGAAGAGGTCGATCAGCTTGCGCGCGCTGTCGAGAGCGTCACGTTCCTGGCCAAGGTCCATCATCAGGGCGCCGCAACAACCCTGCTCCGGCGGTACCAGCACTTCACAGCCCTCGGCCGCTAGGACGCGGGCGGTCGCCGCGTTTACCTGTCCCATGAAAACGCTTTGTACGCAGCCGGTCAACATGGCGACAGTGCGGCGCTTCTCGCCCTGCGCAGCGATGCGCGGCGGCAAGCTTGCCACCGTGGCATTGTGCGACAAATCAGGCAGCATCTTCTCCATGGCACGCAAGCTACGGGGCAGCAATGACGTCAGGCCCGTGGCCCGCGCGAGTTTTTGCAAGCCCAGCCGTTGATAAGCGCGAAGTGGCAAAATCATCTTGCGCATGCGCTCGGGCCGGCTGAAGACCGCGGCAATCATCCGCCGCAACATCCGCTCATGCAGCGGCCGGCGATATTGCCGCTCCACTTGTCCACGCATGGCTTCGATCAGCTTGCCGTACTTCAGCCCAGACGGACATGACGTGGCACAAGCCATGCATCCCAGGCAATGGTCGAAATGCGATACGTACAGGTCAGTCAGTTCCGCCTCGCCCGCGATCGCCATGTTCATCAGATGAATGCGGCCACGCGGTGAGTCCTGCTCCTTGCCCCACAGAGTGTAGGTGGGGCAGGTTTGCAAGCAAAAGCCGCAATGGACGCAAGCATTCAAGAGCTCCGCGTCCGGGGGATGATACTGATCGAAAATATTCTTGCTGGCGGTCGACGGCGTTGCGAGCTGCGTTGTCATATGCCCCCCACGAAACGTCCCGGATTCAGAGTCTCGCCCGGGTCGAATTTCTGCTTAATTCTGAGCATCAGCGGAAGCGCATCTTTGATGGTGCCCCAAACATCCATTTCGCTCTTCATCGTTACCGGGCACTGCGCAACAGTGAGTGTTCCTCCCAGGCGGTCGACCTCACTGCGCAGAAAGCTCAGTACAATCATCAGCGTGTGCTGGCCGGCGGCATCCAGGCGCACTTCAGCCAGCCCGGTGCCTTGTGCTACCAGAGTGAACGCAACGTCGGCCGCCTTCGTGTGCAGGAAAAGAGCATCGCAAAGCGATCCAATCTGCGAAGGCAGGACACAGCATTTGCAGATCACCGAGCTGGCGGCATTGGCAAACAGTTTCTGCCGCTCCATCCAGACATCGCCACTACAATCCACAAACTCGTGAGCGCCCGCGATGCGGCGAAGCTTCACATATTGGTCCTGCAGCGATTCCGGGATGCCCTCGAATCGTATGTGGACAAAGATCTGGTCCTCGCGGCGCGCGCGAATCTGTAGCCCGGTGTAGACCAGGTGTGAATCCAGAATAGCGAGCACCAGTTTTTCCGCTTCCGACGCTGTAGGTAGCATGGCAGCGAAAGTGGACGTGGCCACGGGAATGGGGTGCAGGCGGAACACGGCTCGGGTGATTACGCCCAGCGTGCCCAGCGAACCGATGGCAAGTTTGGTGAGGTCATAGCCGGCAACGTTCTTGACGACCTTGCCTCCTGCCTTAATTACGCTTCCGTCCGGCAGCGCCATTTCCAGACCAAGCACCAAGTCGCGAATAGCGCCGTAGCGAATACGCAGGGTCCCACTCTCCGCCGTTGCCAGTACGCCGCCGACCGTGGCCTGCTCCGGTTGCCTGGGATCAGCGCCCAACTGCTGACCGTGCTCGCGGACCACACTTTGCAACTTGTCGATGGTGCAGCCGGCTTCCACCGTCACCGTCATGTCGCCCCAGGCATGTTCAATCACCTGGTTGAGCCGCTCCAGCGAGAGGACAAAGTCCGCCTGGCGCGGACGATTTCCCAACCCCAACTGGGTGCCTCCACCTCGCGGAATGATGGTGAGTCCGGCGGAGCCGCAGTAACGCAGCACCCGCGCAACTTCCTGCGCCGTGCCGGGTGCAATCACGCCGGCGGGTTGTAACGCGTCTACAGCATCCTCTGGCGTCGCCGGACGCAGGTGTTCCGCGCCGACGATCGCACTTAGTTCGGTCCACGCTTCGTTGTTTTGTACTCGAGCTTGGCTCATGATTTAACTCCCGTTTGCATCGCCGGTTCCTCAGCTAGTACCGCTGTGCCAGCCCCGCTAACTCGATCGGATGTGGTTCGTACGCGACCGGCCTTTGCAGCTTCGCGTCGGTGCCGGGAAACATCTTCGTCGGATTGCAGAGGTCGTACGGATCGAAGGCCGAGCGCAGGCGCTGCATGGCGTCCAGGTCGGCTGGGGAAAACATGACCGGCATGAACATCTTTTTCTCTTCGCCGATCCCATGTTCTCCGGTGATGGACCCACCCGCATCCACGCACAGGCGCAAAATATCCTCGGCCAGGGTCATGGCTCGTTCCTCCTGCCCGGCAATGCGGCGGTCGTACAGTACCAGTGGGTGAAGGTTGCCGTCTCCGGCATGAAAGACGTTCGCCACGCGCAGCCCCGCGTCGGCGCTGAGGCGATCAATTTCTCCCAGGACCCTCGGTAATGCGGTACGCGGGATGACGCCGTCCTGCACCAGGTAATTCGGAGAGATCCGTCCCACGGCTGCAAATGCCGCTTTACGACCTTTCCACACCGCCATTCGTTCCGGCTCGGACTTCGCGAGGCGCATCTCCCAAGCTCCGCACTCTTTGCAGATCGGTCCGACCTTCTCCATCAGAAGCTCGACTTCGCGAGCGGAGCCGTCGAGTTCCACCAGCAGCAACGCCTGACAGTTGGGATAATTGGCATGAACCGCCGCTTCAGCGGCCTCCAGGGCCAGCCGATCCATGATCTCCATGGCTGCGGGAAACATTCCCGAAGCGATGATGTTGCTGACGGCCGCGCCCGCTTCGCTGCTGGAATTGAACGCTGCCATCAATACCTGTGTGGTTTCAGGTTTCTTGATGACTCGCAGCGTGACCTTAGTAATGATCCCGAACGTTCCCTCTGAACCGACGAAAGCGCCCACCAGGTCGTAGCCCGGCTGGTCCATCGTCGTACCGCCCAGGTTGAGAAGAGTGCCGTCGGAGAGCACAACCTCGAGTCCGAGAATGTAGGTCGTGGTTACTCCATACTTAAAGCAGTGCGCGCCGCCGGAGTTCTCCGCCACGTTGCCGGCTACGGTGCAGACTACCTGCGAGGATGGGTCGGGTGCATAGAAGTAGCCATAACCGGAAACCGCCGCGGTGATAGCGGAATTGGTCACGCCGGGCTCGACCACTACACGCGCGTTAGGCAGATCAACCTCAAGAATGCGATTCATTCGGGTGACGCTGATCACGACGCCGCCCTTTACCGGCAGTGCTCCCCCGCTTAGTCCGGTGCCCGAGCCGCGCGCAACCATCGGGATTTTCTCCTGGTAGCACAGCTTCACAATGGCCTGCATTTCTTTCGCGGTTGCGGGCAGAAGAACAAGGTCAGGAACTACGCGGAACAAAGTCAAGCCGTCGCATTCGTACGTCCGGAGCTGCTCAGGCCCACTCACCAGGCCGGCATCTCCAACGATGGAACGAAATTCACTTACCAACCGAGCGTTCATTCAACACCTCGATGGCGCCACGCGGGCCTTAGGATGGAAGATTGATGTACCCAAAGAGATCTCCCGAACTGGGACACGGTTAGTTTTTAGCACCCCCGCATCCGAGCGGCGGTGACGGCGGTCACACTACAGGATGTCAACGAACGTCAGCTGGAATGGGAGCGACTGCAGGCGGGTAGCAAGGTCAGATTTCCAGACCAGTCATCAGGGGAGCGCCAGGGCTTCGTTAGTCGGGGCCGGAGCAGCGGCTCTCATCTGATCAAGCAATGCAAGCACACTGGCCGATTGAACGTTGTCGTCCTTCGTCTGAGCCGATGCCGCGACGTCGGAATAGAACTGCAGGATGTTGTCACGCAGTTCCGGCGTCGCACGGTCGAACTTGCTCTTGGCCAGCTGACCCAGCAACTTGTCATAGGTTTGGTCGGTGAGCGAATATTCCTCCACCATGGTCGGATTGCCGCTGTCGAGGTCACAGTTGGCCAGCACGAGCGTGTCCGTGCCCACTTCCTTGAGAAAAGCTCGGTATTGATCGACAGTCGTATTGACGCTCTTGATGTACATATCCTCTGTTTGCGCAGTCGGGTTATTGAACGCCAACCCTTTAAAGGGTCCGATCTTTGGCATGAATCGCAGGAGGGTTGACAGAATCCGCGTACCCACGCCCGGCTGCTTGTAATCCTTCCCCCACTCCTTTTCATAACTGGAGCGGGAAAGACGGTAGAGAAACTTTTGCTTCGCGAAATCGGGCGTTTCGCGCATCAGGTCTTTTTTGTGGGTTTGCAGCGCTACTTGGGTCATCTCCGGGATCAGCCGGCTGACGGAGTACCGATACGAGCTGATGGAAAGGTCCTCGTGGGGCAGCACGTCTTTCAGTTCCAGTCCGTAGACGATCGGGAAGACCCGCTCCAGCAGGCCTTTGGACACTTGGAACCCAATGAAATCATGGTACTGTTGCGAGGCATAACGATTGTGCGCTACTTGCACAGTGTCGAAGCCAAACTCGGTTTTCAGGTGCGCGGTTTTGTTGTCCGCATACCGGACTGAAGATCCATACTTCGCCCGCAGCTTGGGATAGCGGATCGCCACGGCATGGTTGACGGCCGGGTGGCCGGCAATGTCCGATGCATAATGCGAAAGCGCGCCCAGCGCAAACGCGTACTCATCCGGGTCATTGCTCTGTACCAACAGCTCGCGAACGAAATCTCCGGTGCGAACATAGTGCACCAGGTCGCTGAATTCGCGGCTGCCGAACGGGTAGTAGCCCAGGTCTTGAATGACCGCGCCGCCATAGGCGTAGGCGTGCGCTTCCTTAATCTGATCTTCCGAGAGACCGGGATATCGCTGAAGAATCAATGTCCGGATCTCGTCCGTCCACAGCAAGTCAACGATCTCCTCGTGGGTCAGCACGGAATACGCTGACACACTGCTGCTACACATCAGCGTTATCAGCAGCAGCGCAATCGCGCGACCCGGAAGGTTCCGGAAGCCATGTCCGATCGCCTTAGACACAGCTTGTCCGGCGCTTCGTGGCAGAACCGGGTTGTGTGCGACTATCATCTCCAAGCTTCCGCGCCAGGGATTCTACGATGGCCGTGATTGATCAGCCTTCTACTTCACCCCTTGCCAATATGAATGTCGGAGAGGTAATGCATGAGCCCAAAGACATTCAGCAGCCACAACACCACGGCGATGGTTACCACGGCATTCAAGATCGACTTTATGGAGCTTGCCATGGGGATGAAGCGATCCACCAGCCACAAGAGGACTCCGACAACGACCAGAACCAGGACAACTTGAAGTAACGGCATACTCTATTACCTTTCTGTACTCCGATAAGATTGTTTCTTTGTTGCTCTGGTTGTTGTTTCAGAGCACCTCGGGTTAATGAATCGCAGGCTGCGCGGGCGGTATCGAGCCGCTTGCCAGACGTGATGAGAAGGCGATTCTACGAGGATAGCTGGAGCGCAGTTGCGGACGCTCCCACGGGCCGGTTTGTATGTTGGGTTGAAAAATGTAAGTCCGTTGTGCTCCGCAGTCGCAACAATGCTGGAACGAAATTCCCTCTTCGCCGCAACGTACCGGCCAACCAACGTTGGCGTGAGGGCACAAGCTTAGAAGTCGCAGCAATCTGCCGAATGCTTTCGGCAGCGCTGCGTCAAGCGGATAGTGGATTGTCGCACTCAAATGGCCTCCAGTTTACTGAGGTACACGTCTACCGTCTGAATTCAAGGTCAATCCGATTATCTTGGAAATGGCGCACCGCGTCTGGTCAAGACTGACCATTCACGAGGACTGCAACACATCATGCGATCGCTAGAGCGAGACGCTGATCGCAATGCCGACGCCAGGATAACTCTGGTTGTACATGTAATATCCGTTGTCAGCATAGACAACATAAACGTTGTCGGTTTCGTACCAGTTGTTTGCCCAGGAGCTGGGCCACGGGTCAACCAAGCTAAACCAGTAGCCGCTGTATTGGAAGCGCGGGAATCCGCCGACAACCATATAAGGTTGACTAAAGATGACAAAGGCGTGGCCCGAGCCAAAGTATCCGTTGTAACGGTTATCTGGAATACGGTAGCCGTTGTAGCCTCCGCGCTGTTGCCACGTGCGGTGGTCAGACTGCCAATTCCCTGACTGATGCCCCTGCCAGGCGGCTTGCTGGGCATGCTGCTGTTCCTGAGTATGTTGCGCCGGCTGCTGCTTGGCCTGCTGCTGCTGTTGCGCGGGTTTACTCTGGCTCGGCTGCTTAGCCTCCTGCTTTGGTTGTGCAGGTTTGTTCTGGCTCGGCTGCTTGGCCTCCTGCTTCGGTTGCGCAGGTTTGCTCTGGCTGGGCTGCTTGGCTTCCTGCTTTGGCTGGGCAGGTTTGCTCTGGCTCGGCTGCTTGGCCTGCTGTTGTGGCTCTGCGGGCTTGTTCTGGCTGGGCTGCTTGGCCTGCTGCTCCTGCTGCTGTGGTTGCTGCTTCTGCGGCTGAGCATGCTCTTGTTCCTGCTTCTGCTCCGGCTTCGCTTCTTCTTGTTTGTCCTGTGCGAACGCGGGAACAATGGTTCCGAGCGTCAGAAACAGGAATGCTGTTCCGAGAGTGGTCAGTGCTTTCATTGCTATAACCTCAAATACAGGCTAGGCGAACGAGAAGCGAATAGCTGTGTCGTTTTGACCGCTTTCTTGTTGGCCCCATTTGCGGGCAATTTAAGATGACTTTATTCGCGAAGAGGCCATCTTCTGCACGGGTATTGGGGGAAGCGCAGGATCGAAGAACTGGAATCGTTGCTGATCAAACATGCGCCCAAGAAAAAGAGTCCGCAAAACGGAAATCTCGCCGCAAGCCTTGACGCGCTGCGCGAAGGAATCTAGGCTGTTCCCACAATTCAATAATCTGAGGCAATTATGGACATAAGAACCGTAGGAGTAATCGGAGCGGGCACGATGGGCAACGGTATTGCCCACGTCTTCGCCAAAAGTCAGTACAAGGTCGTGCTGGTTGATGTGGAGCAACGCTTCGTCGATCGCGGACTGGAAACCATCCGCAAGAACATGGAGCGCGAGGTCTCGAAGGCCAAGCTTACGGCCGAGCAACGCGACCAGGCGCTAGGCCGCATCACCGCAGTGACCGACCGCAAGCAGCTGGCAAGTTGCGACTTCATCGTCGAGGCCGCCAGCGAACGCTTCGAGATCAAGGCCGAACTGTTCCGTGACCTCGACGGGATGTGCCGGCCGGAAGTAATCCTCAGCTCCAACACTTCGTCTATTTCGATTACCAAGCTGGCGGCGGTGACGAAGCGGCCCGACAAAGTCATCGGGATGCATTTCTTCAATCCCGTGCCGGTCATGAAGCTGGTTGAAGTGATCCGCGGACTGGCAAGCTCGAACGAGACCTACGCCACGGTAAAGGCTCTGGCTGAGAAGCTGGAGAAAACTCCGGTTGAGGTGAATGACGCTCCGGGATTCGTCTCGAACCGCGTGCTGATGCCGCTATTGAACGAAGCCATGTATGCCGTGATGGAGGGCGTCGCCACACCCGAAGCCGTGGATGAGGTCTTTAAGCTGGGAATGGCGCACCCTATGGGGCCGCTCACGCTGGCTGATTTTATCGGGCTCGACGTCTGCCTCGACATCATGCGCGTGATACAGTCCGGCCTCGGCGATCCCAAGTACCGGCCATGCCCGCTGCTTATCAAGATGGTGGACGCTGGATGGCTGGGCCGTAAATCAGGACGTGGCTTTTATAAATACTGATCGTCGCACGCGGCGCGTTCCAGATTCTAGCGGCGGGTGGTGACGAAAGCTCAGCTTCGGCTGGTGCCTTTGCGGCTTTTACCTTCTTGCGCTCTACGCAATGGATCAGCAGGCTCGTACTTCATTTGGGCTGACAGAATCTTCACCAGCTTCGCCAACACCTTGGTTCGCGCCCAGTACTTGTCATTGCCTTCGATCAGCGTCCAGGGTGCAGTGGCAGGGCTCGTCTTCACCAGCATCTGCTCCACTGCTTCTTCGTAGGCTGCCCATTTCTCGCGATTGCGCCAGTCTTCCTCTGTAAGCTTCCACGCCTTGTAGCCGATGGCTTTGCGCTCGTCGAAGCGGCGAAGCTGCTCCTCGCGCGAGATATGGATCCAGAATTTCACCAGGATCACACCGAAGTCTGCGAGTTGCCGTTCGAAGGAGTTGATCTCCTTGTAGGCACGCTTCCATTCGGCTTCGCTGGCAAATCCTTCCACGCGCTCCACCAGAACGCGGCCGTACCACGAGCGATCGAAGATGGCGATCTGTCCCCGCTCCGGCAGCCGTCTCCAGAAACGATATAGATAGTGCCGGGTTCGATCCTCGCCGAGCGGCGAGCTGATGGGATAAACGACATAGCCGCGCGGATCGAGCTTCTCGGTGATGCGCTTAATCGCGCCACCCTTGCCCGCCGCATCCCAGCCTTCGAACACGATAATGACCGGACGCTTCTGCAGGTAGACCTGATATCCCAGCTCCCGCAGTTGAATCTGCCGGCGCGTCACTTCGCGCACATACGACTGCCGATCCAGAGTGCAAGCAAGATCCACCGTCTCCAGCATTAGCGCCCACCTTCGGTCAAGGAATCCATGGCGGCGCGCAATTCGGCGTCTTTGGAGGACTCGGGAAGATCGATGCGCGTAGGCGCCTTGCAGCCCAAGCTCTTTTCGATCGCAGTGATGACGGTCTCAAGCACCTTCTTCCGGGTATACCACTTTGAGGTGGCTTCGACGATGCTCCAGGGCGCGTATTCTGACTCGGTCAGCTCCAACATTTCCTCCGTTGCCGCAAGGTACTGGCCGTATTTCTTGTGCCGGGCCCAGTCGGCCTTCGTCACGCGCCATGCTTCCATCGGGTTTTCTTGAATCATTTCGAAGCGTCCGCTCTGCTCCTTCTTACTGATGTGCAGAAAGAATTTCAGGATCACGGTGCCATCGTCGGCCAGCATGCGCTCAAATTCGATGGTGTCGCGGAACGCCTGCTTCCATGACTTCTCCGGAATCGTTCCCTCCACCCGCTCCTCGAGTACGCGACCGTACCAGCTATGATCGAAGATGACCATCTCGCCGCGGTTCGGCACCTTCAGCCAGAACCGCCACAACCACGGACGCTGCTGCTCGTAGGTTCTAGGCGCGGTGATGGGATACAGTTTGAAGCCTCGTGGATCCAGGCGCTGGGTCAGCGCCGATATCGTGGTTCCCTTGCCCGACGCGTCCCAGCCCTCGAAAACAATGAGCGTCGGCACACCGTTGTCCCAGCACGCTTTCTCCAAGTCATATAAACGCAACTGCAAACCGGGAACAACGCGCTTGTATTCCTCCCGTGAAAGCTTCTTCTTCAAGTTGATATTTTCGAGCATGGTGGAAGGTCAATTCTACTCAGGTATGAGCGCGTTTGCCGCTGGACAAATGAAACAGGCGCACGAGAAAGCTTGCCAAGAACTGCGGCGGAAATCCTAAGCTCGTTTCAGCACTAACAGTCGAAAGGCCGCGGGGCCCGGACTTGTAAAGCGACCAGCGGAGGATAATGGGGCATGCTCATGTCACTGTTATATAGCTATCTCTTCCCTGCCATGTGGGTCAGCTATTCGGCGTATTGGTGGGCGATGTCGAGAGATGTGAAGGAGACCGAGCGCCAGGAGCCGACGCCATCGCGTATCACACGCCTGGTTTTGATAATTTGCGCGTTCGCGCTTCTCTGGCTGCCGAGCATTCCGCTTCCACTGCTAAACGAGCGCTTTTTTCCGCTGAGCGTCTGGTGCTTCTGGAGCGGCGCGGCAATTACTGCCGCTGGTCTACTCTTTTCTGTCTGGGCGCGTCTCCACCTGGGAAAAAACTGGAGCCAGGCCGTCACCCTGAAGGAAGATCACGAACTCATTACAACTGGCCCCTACGCACTGGTTCGCCATCCCATCTATACCGGGCTTCTACTGGGATTTATTGGTTGCGCGGTGGCTCGCGGCGAATGGCGAGGCCTGCTTGCTGTTGCCCTTGTTTTCGTCGCACTATGGCGCAAACTGAGGCTTGAGGAAAAGTGGATGCGCGCGCAGTTCGGCGCGTCGTACGAAACCTACTCTCGACACGTGGAGGCGCTGGTGCCATATATCGTCTGAGCGAGGCATTCAGTGAGAAAGGAAACGGGAATTTGTAACTAAACTGTCATACTTCTTGTATATACTTCTGACCGCGACGGCGCTCCGGTGCACTATCACGAATAAGTAGGCGGTTTGAATCTCTCCGGGTCGGACGGGTTCTAACTCCTCCCAGAAATTTCCCTATGCTCTTGACCAAACTCGCCGCTGTCTTACTCTGCTCCGCGACCGCGCTGGCCGCCCAGGAACTTCCCGCTGGGACCGCGATTCCTATCATGCTGAACTCAACTCTCAAGTCGAAAGACTCTAAGGCAGGTCAAAGGATCGAAGGCAGACTGATGCAGGAGGTTTTGTTGCCGTCCGGGGTGAAAATCAAGTCGGGGTCGCACGTGACCGGACAGGTGGTTTCGGACGACCTCAGCGGATCGGTCTGGCGCATCACAGTAATGTTCGACAGCCTCCATGACCAGGGACGCACGATTCCGTTGAATGTTGGGCTTCGCGCAATGGCTGCATCGGAAAGCGTTTTCCAGGCTAAGACTCCCATCGATTCCGCCTCGACCTACGAATCTTCCTATGGGTGGACCACGAAACAAGTGGGCGGCGATGTGGTATTTCGCGGTCGGGGGTATATTGCCTCGCCCGACGGGAAAGTCGGCCGCTGGAACGGTACCGGGGCCTGGGGGAAGTTGACGTCCGCCGGCGATTGCCTGGCAACGGATGTCAACGAACAAGAGCAGGCCTTATGGGTGTTTTCGACCACCGCGTGTGGACTCTATGGATTCGAGAATCTGAAGCTTGCTCAAAGGGGAAGCAGTCCGCCAGTCGGACAAATCGCGCTGGAATCGACGAAGGAAATCCTCGTCCGCGACGGTAGCGGTTGGCTCTTGTTGGTCAACGCGGCTCCCGCCAATCATGCAAGCACGAAGTAGTTCACTCCGTCATGTCAGAAATAGCGGGATCGTTTGACCTTGCCAGATAACTTACGACAGAGGCAGAAAGGCCGGTTGCCGAAAGTCGGCTGCAACAGCCAAGTACATGCTACGAAGGAGCTTACTGGAGCCGACGATCAGACTTGAACCGATGACCTGCCCGATTATGAATCAGCAGGCGTTGACTCTAATTTATTAACAAACAAAGTACTTAGCATAAGCGGCTCGTGCGGAAGGTGACGCCGTAAGTCCTTTGGTGATCCAATCTGCAGCGAAATGGAATTTTGTTTTTCCTATAAGTCGAGTATTGAGCGGAGCCGCACCTTCAGCCTCATCTCCGCTGGCGACTTGCCATTTGTGCCGAGCCACTTCTCAAAGTCCAAAATGCGAACGTGGTGTTCAATTGCTGGCTGCTGAACCCGTACCGTGATCGTGTGCCCTCGTCCAATCTGGCCTACCCATTCATTGCTCTTGAATGCCGCAAGCGCCTGTGCAACGGCTTCATAGAGCGCGCCGCCTTGTTCCACCAATTTGACAAGAGACCGCCCTTGGGGCTAATTCTTGCCCCCGTGGTCGTCAAGACACTCCACTAAGGAAACCACCTAGCCCGTCGATTTGCGGGATCCCGCTACCAGCAGCACGACTCCAGCGGCGCAGAGCACGCCACCAATTCCAGGAGAGAGCTTCTCATCGCTATGAGTAGTAACCCCTAGTGAAGTATCTCCGACCTTGACACTGTGGGAATGGCTGGTGGGAACAGGCACGGTGAAGGCCAGAATCCCCAGTACGAGTACGACAATTCCGATCCAGGCTAATGGACGCATTTATCCCCCGTGACCTTAGCTCAATAATGCAGAACCTACCTACGCTGTTTCGGTTTTGCTGGCGATTATCGTATCTCCACCCAAACACAAATTGTTGGGTAAAGTAAAGCTTCCGTACCCGCCTGGAAACGGCGGATTGTTCGCCGGGCATCATCTCCGCGGGCCAACGACCGGCTGCTGGACGCGTGATCAGGTGCCCTCGCCCAATCTGGGCTTATGACGCGCACTAGACCCCCAATCTGAAATGCGGATCCCCAGGAGTCAAGGGAGCTACAATCGACAGCAAATGTGTGGACGATACCGACTCTCCCGACGTGCTGAGATTTTAGCCAGCCGCTTCTACGCAGAATACGAGGGCATGGACTGGGAGGCCCGCTATAACATTGCTCCAACTCAAACAGTGCCCGTCATCCAGCAGGATCCTTGTGAGCCCGTTCGCCGCGCGTCTCTCATGCGATGGGGCTTGGTCCCAAACTGGGCAAAGGATGCAACCATCGGTGCTCGCATGATTAATGCGCGCTCGGAGACCGCTGCGGAGAAGCCAGCTTTCAGAGAGCTCCTCCAGCGCCGACGCTGTGTCATTCCTACGGATGCCTTTTACGAACAGAAGCTGGCGAACGCCGGATGGAACGCGGCCGCGTCAATGGTGATGTTTGCCGCTAGAGTGGCCACCGGAATGACCGCCCCCGCCCGAGTGCCCACCGCCAAAATGATTCCCGCCGTTGAAGCTCTTCGGAGCATGGCCTCCGCCGCCGTGGAAGCTTTCAGACCCGTGGCCGCCGCCAAACGGATGGAAGCCGCCGGAGCGCGCCTGCTTGCCAGGAGACTCCGCGAAAGCCCCGTTTCCAAACTCGGAGGACGACCGCCGTCCGAAATTCGAGCGGGGAAGCCCTGCCGTGGATCCGCGATTGGCGCCAGCCGACCTGTTTACAGGCGACGGTACGTGGTTGTAAGCCAGCTGCGGTCCGCGAGCGTAGCCAGAACCCTGGTAACCGCGGCTGGAGTTCTGCGCTGAACGGTTTCCCGAATAGCTGTTCGGTGGCCGGGGAACATATCCATGCCCGACTGCCGCGTTGTATCCGCCCCCGGGCCGGCCATAGCTGTTCGGCGGCCGATGGACAAATGCCTGTGCGTGACTCGTGTTATATCCGCCGTTGGAGTAACCATAGCTATTGGGCGGTCGATGGACGAACCACTGTCCCGCTGTCGCGTTATATCCGCCACCGTACCCGCCATAGCTGTTGGACGGGCTGGCCATTGCTTCCGACTGCGAACCTGCGCTTGATCCGCCGCCAGGGAAGCCCCAATCGGCCACCGTGGAGCTCTGCGAATTGTAGTTCGAGTTATTGAACAGCACAGCCTGGGCCAGCCAGCTCAATCCCCACGCCAGCCAACCCCAAGGCGTGTGGTTGAAGGCGGTCATCGCGATGCCCAGACCATAACGAACCCCGGACGAGCCGAAGAAGGAGCCCAGCGCACCAATCAGCGAAAATCCCGGATAAGGCGACACCGCCTGTCCGTAGACATTCCACGGGTTATAGGTTGGCACATACACCATCTGCGGATCTACGGGGGCCAGTTGTATGTTGCCCGCGACGTAGTTGACTGCCTCGTAGGCAGTGGTTTGCAGGTT